>DATLFS010000057.1:0-6329 GCA_035540935.1 Actinomycetota bacterium | reverse complement strand
CTCCTGGCTCTGTTCACGATCGTGATCGGCCTTCTGCTGCTGCCGATCGAGAACGCCGCCTCGCGCCATTTCGAACGGGAGGCGGATGCGGTGGCGCTTCGGCTCACCCGCGATCCCGATGCCGCGGTCCGCACATTCCGGCGTCTCGCGTTCGCCAACCTCGCCGACCTCCGACCGCCTCGTATCGCGGTGTGGACGCTCTTCACCCACCCGCCCATAACCGAGCGCATCGAGACGGCCATGACCTCGGACGGTCCAAGCCCCTAAACTCAGGATACGAGACGTTCAGGCGTTGCTACTCAAGGGGGGAGCGATGGCCGAGACCATCATCGAGCTGTTCTGGGAGCGGACCCGCACGACGCCCGACAAGGTGGCGCTCAGATACAAGTCGGGCGGCACCTGGCAGGACATCACGTGGCGTGAATACGGCCGTCAGGTACGGCGCGCCGGCAAGGGCCTCTTGTCGCTCGGCTTCCGTCACGGCGACAAGATGAGCCTCCTCAGCAAGAACCGGCCGGCGTGGCACGTGGCCGACATCGCCTGTCTCTCGGTCGGAGGGGCGACCGCCCCCGTCTACACCACGAACTCTCCGGAGCAGGTGCAGTACATCGTCGACCACTCCGACTCGAAGGTCGCGGTCGTCGAGGACATGGAGCAGCTCGAGAAGATCCTCAAGATGCGCGCCGAGCTGCCCAAGCTCGAGAAGGTCGTCGTGATCGAGGGCTACGACGGCACCGCCGACGCCGACCTCGTCATGTCGTGGGACGACTTCCTCAGCGCGGGCGACTCCGAGGACGACTTCGCGTTCGACGAGGCCGTCGGACAGGTGCAGCCGTCGGACCTCGCCACCTTCGTCTACACCTCGGGCACCACCGGCCCGCCGAAGGCGGTCATGCTGACCCACAACAACATCTGGTGGACGGCGAGCTCGGCGATCAAGCTCATCGCGCCGCCCGACTACGAGAACGCCCGCACGATCTCGTACCTGCCGCTCAGCCACATCGCCGAGCGGATGATCAGCCACTTCCTGCAGATCTTCTACGGATCGCAGACGTGGTTCGCGGAGAGCCTCGACACCCTGCTCGAAGACCTCAAGGACGTGCGCCCCACCTACTTCTTCGCCGTTCCGCGCGTGTGGGAGAAGTTCCACGCCGGCCTCATGGCGAAGATGGCGGCGGCCGACCCGGACGACCGCAAGGTGAAGATGGCGCGCAAGGCGATCGAGGTGGGTCGCCAGGTCGCGGAGCTCGAGCAGGAAGCCGTCGCCCGCGGCGGCAAGATGGCGGACGCCCGTGTGCCGGTCGGCCTCAAGCTGAAGCACGCGCTGCTCGACAAGGTCGTCCTCCACAAGATCCGCGACGCCTTTGGCCTCGATCAGTGTGAGCTGCCGCTCTCGGCCGCGGCGCCGCTCAACCCCGAGCTCATCTGGTTCTTCCACGCGATCGGCATCAAGATCGCCGAGGGCTACGGCCAGAGCGAGGACACCGGCCCGACGACGTGGAACCCGCCGGACGCGATCAGGATCGGAAGCGTCGGCATCGCGATGCCGGGTCTCGAGCTGCGCATCGCCGAGGACGGCGAGATCCTCGCCCGCGGCGGCAACGTCAGTCCCGGCTACTACAAGAACGAGCAAGCCACGAGCGAGTTGATCGACGCCGACGGATGGATGCACTCCGGCGACGTCGGCGAGCTCGACGAGCACGGCTACCTCAAGATCACCGACCGCAAGAAGGACCTGATCATCACGGCCGGCGGCAAGAACATCGCGCCGCAGGAGCTCGAGAACCGCATCAAGGTCCACAGCCTCATCTCGCAGGCGGTGGTGATCGGCGATCAGCGCCCGTTCCTCACCGCCCTCGTCACACTCGACGAGGAGAAGGCGCCGGGCTGGGCGCAGCAGCATGGGATCGAGGGCGGCATGGCCGAGATCGCCGGCCACGAGCGCACCCTCAAGGAGCTCGAGGTCTGGTTCGACGAGCTCAACGCCAAGCTGGCGAAGGTCGAGGGGATCAAGAAGTTCCGCGTCCTCGAGCGTGACTTCCTCCAGGAGGAGAACGAGATCACGCCGACCCTCAAGGTGAAGCGCAAGCAGATCAACGAGATCTACGGCGACGCCATCGAGGACATGTACCGGAAGGACTCCCCGACGGCGGCCTCGGTGAAAGCCCCCGTCCGAACCTAGAGCCCGTTCTGCTTAGGCGGCCCGCCTCTCTTTTAGGGGCGGGCCGCCGTCGCGCAGGAGACCGGCGACCGGTGCCGAACCAGACACCAGGCAAGGACGAAAGGCGCTCGGCCGAGAGCCGGGTCGAAGGGGGATAGATGTCGAAACGAACTTTGGCACTCATGCTCGCGGGCGCTTTGGCGCTGTCCGTTCTGGGGATCGGCTCGGCGGGCGCACAGGAGATCCCCGAGGAAGTGAGCATCGCGGATCCCTTTGGGGATGCCAACGCGCTAGGCGGTGACATCGTCACGCCGAGAGATGCCAGCACCGTCGGTGACCTCGGCAAGATCTGGTTCACGAACACCGCCGAAACGATCTCGGTCCACATCCAGACCGAGCTTCCGCCTCCTTCATCGACGGGAAGCATCTACGACGTCTTTACGAACCAGGCGGCATCCTTCACCGGGTACATGAACGGCTGTCTGCGTTTCTCGGTGCTCATCCCGAGCAACCTCGCGACTGGGGGGCCGTACCGCGGCGAGCAGCTCGTCAAGTTGGTGGACCGCTGTAACGACAGCGGCACCAGCGTGTTCGCGAACGGTGTTGAGGGCGAGCTGACGATCGAAGCGCAGGGGGACGGGACTGGCGTCACTACAGCCACCTTCCCTCGCTCGTACAGCCCGCTCCTCGCAGATGGCGAGGCGTTGACGACACCTCAAGCGCGCTCCGGGATTCCCGTAGGCGCGGGGCCGCCGGTCAGCAGCTTCGTCATCCGGATGATCGACGACACCATCGAGGGCACCGACTACACGATCACCTCGGGCGGCGGCGCCGGCCCGGGTGACGATCCCGGGACATCACGACCGGGGAAGGACGACCCGCCCGGCAAGAAGAAGGGCTGCAAGAAGGGTAGCGAGAAGGCCAAGAAGAAGGGCTGCAAGAAGGGCAAGAAGGGCGGCAAGGGCAAAGGCAAAGGCAAAGGTAAGGGCAAGAACCCGCCCGCCGGCCGCTGCGCGACCTACGCGCCCGGAGAGATGGGCGCGGACGCAGAGACGATCGTCCTGACGGACAAGGCCACAGCCGAGGAGCCCGTCGTCCAGGACATACAGCTTGCCCCGTACTTCTTCGAAGGTCTCGCGACGGCGCAGCTGGGCTCGCCTCCGAAGCAAACCATCAACGTGCAGGTCGACTCCGAGGCCGCTTCGGCCGGTCTGTACGCGACCTTTGCGTTCCCGGCGCGCCGGGACTACGACCTCTGGGCCTATTGGCCCTCGGGCTCGGAGGCCGCGTCTTCCCATGGCTTCAACCCGTTGGTCGAAGCGAAGACGCCACCACCCGCACCCGACCTGAGCAACACGCGAAACAATCACGCGGGCGAGACGAAAGCCGACTCGGAGAATCTGGTCGGCGTGATCACGCCCGACTGCGGCGGCTACACGCTGGAGATGACGAACTACTTCGGCGAGGGCGGCACGCTCAAGCTCTCGCTGTGGCTGGGCGAGGGCACGAACGAGCCCAAGCCGGAGGGATAGGCAACACTCGACTCGAACAGAGGGGGCCCTTCGGGGCCCTCTCTCGCGTTGTACGCGAGCGTATGCTTTCTGCGGAAGCGTCTACCTTCGAGGAGGCGACTCATGGGCATCACCGTGCGCGACATCCGCGCCTTCAAGGAGCGTGGCGAGAAGTTTGTCATGCTCACCTGTTACGACGCGCCGAGCGCGCGCATCCTTGATTCCGCCGGCGTCCCGATCCTGTTCGTCGGCGACAGCCTTGGCATGGTCGTCCTCGGTCATCCGAGCACCGTCCCGGTGACGATCGACGTGATGGTCCATCACGTTCAGGCGGTCAGGCGCGGCGCGCCGGATGCCTTCGTCTTGGGCGACATGCCGTTCATGAGCTATCAGGCCTCGGTCGAAGAGGGCGTGAGGAACGCGGGGCGTTTGCTGCAAGAGGCGGGCGCGAACGCGGTGAAGCTCGAGGGCGGCGGTCCTTACGTCATCGAGCTGGTCCACCGTTTGGTGGACGCCGGGATTCCCGTCATGGGGCACCTCGGGCTAACGCCGCAGTCGGTCAACCAGTTCGGCGGCTATCCGGTGCAGGGGCGAGAGGAAGAGCAGGCCCAGCGGATCCTGCAAGACGCGAAGGACCTCGAGGCGGCGGGTGCGTTCGCGGTGGTGCTCGAGACCGTGCCGGTGTCGCTCTCCCGCGAGATCACGGGTGCGGTGTCGATCCCTACGATCGGGATAGGCGCGGGTCCCGACACCGACGGGCAGGTGCTCGTCTTCCACGACTTCCTCGGCCTGAGCGAAGGGCGTCTGCCGCGCTTCGTGAAGCGTTACGCCTCACTCGGCGACGAGATCGCGCACGCGGCGCGGGAGTTCGCGTCCGACGTCGCGTCCGGGCGCTACCCGGGTCCCGAGCACTCGTACGAGTAGCAGCACGTCTCGCTCGCCCGTCGGGGATGATGGCCCTCGTGCCGCGCGGTCCGAGGGGAGATCAGCAGCTTCCGTGAGCGAGACGATGAGGTGCCCGTCGTGCGGCGGGCTGAATCCTGCCGGCGCCGACTGGTGCGGTCAGTGCCTGCGTCGCTTCACCGCGCCACCCCCGCCCCCTCCGGTGGCGCCGCGCGATGCGCCGGCCGCGGCGCGCCAAGTGCCGGAGTTCCGCGAAGGCGCGGGGGGACCGGTGACGGTCTCGGAGCAGGGGATCACCTGGCGGTGCCGTCTGTGTGACCACGACAATCCTCTCGCCGCCTCGGTCTGCGAGGTGTGCGGGTCTCCTTTCTCGGCCACCGTTAAAGAACCCGAGGAGGAGCTCCCGGAGCGGGACCCGAACACGGCCGCGCTCGTCAGCCTCTTCTTTCCGGGCGCCGGGCACGCCTACCTCGGCCGGTGGCCGGAAGCGATCGGCCGCGCCATCTTGAGCGTGTGGGTCGCCGCGGTCGCGCTGGTGGCGGCGCTCGCCGAGCGCGTTCCGGGCGCCATGTTCCTCGCCGTCTCGTTCGCCCTCGCCGCGTTCCTCCTGTGGGTCGTCGCGAGCCACGACGCCTACCGGGCCGCGCGCCGCGAAGAGGACCTGTCGATCCTGCGGGGGCGGCGCTACATGTACGTGACGTTCGCGCTGATGGGCTTGCTGATGCTCGGCCTCGTGACGGCGGTTACGGCCGCACGCTGACGGCTTCCACGGGAGCCTCATCACCCCATACCGCCCAGGAGGCTCCCGCGTAAGCGGCGCCGCAACGGCCGTCCGCGTCGAGGGCGAGGAGACCGGCGGCTGCAGCGCCACGGCGCGCCAGGAGCACGACGACGCGCTCGCATGCCTCCTGCGGCTGGATCCCGTCTTCGACCAGCCGCGCGACGCGAGCCGACGCGAGGACCTCGATGAAGGTCTCGCCCACGCCCGTTCCGACGACCGCCACCTCCGCCGAAACGTAGATGCCGGCGCCGTTGATGGGCGCGTCGCCCACCCGGCCCGGAAGCTTGCCGAAGACCCCGCCGGTGGACGATCCCGCCGCCAGCGCTCCGTCCGGGCCGAGCGCAACGGCGCCGACCGTGTCTACGTGCTCCGGCGCGCCGAAGCTGTGGTCGCCGAGCTCTCCTCCCGCGGAGGCCTCCTCCCACCGCCGCCTCTGCTCGGGCGTCGTGTCGTCGAGGAGCTCCATGTCCTCCCCCAGGAGCGCGGCGCCCCTTCCGGTGATGAGGGCGTGGGGTGTCTCCTCCAGGACGCGCCGCGCCAGCGTGATGGGATGCCGGACCCGTACGTTCGCCACTCCGCCGCACCGACCCGCGATGGCGATGCCGGCGTCGAGCTCGAGGGTCCCGTCGCGTGCGAGGCACGCGCCGAAACCGGCGTTGAGCGCGGGGTCGTCTTCGAGCTGGCGGGCGGCCGTTTCGACCGCATCGAGCGCCGACGTCCGCGCCGCCCCCGCGCGCGCGGCGTAAGCGAGGTCGGGTGCCTCCTTGGCCGTTCCCGACACCCCTCCGTGAACGAAGACGATCGCCATCGCCCGGACCCTAACCGGCGCCGGTGGCCGCGCCCTCTACGATTCGCCTCCGTGGCGATCTACGTCGTGTCCGATCTGCACGGGTCTGCGAGCGCGCTCGCGGACGCCGTGCCGCGCGGCGCGACCTTGCTGCTTCTCGGCGATCTCATCAACTTCATCGACTAT
>DATLFS010000056.1:0-4828 GCA_035540935.1 Actinomycetota bacterium | reverse complement strand
AGCAGCGCGTCCTGCTGTGCCTTGTTGAAGCGGTGGATCTCGTCGAGAAACAGAACGGTACGCCGTCCCTGTTGCGCGAGCCGGTCGCGCGCCGCCTCCACCGCCTTGCGCACGTCGGCGACGCCGGAGGTGACCGCGCTCATCGGCTCGAAGTGGGCATCCACGCTTCCCGCGATCACATGGGCGAGGGTCGTCTTGCCGGTCCCGGCCGGACCCCACAGCACGATCGAGGACAGGTGCCCCGACCCGATCAGCGACCGGAGCGCCCGCCCCGGCGCGAGCAGGTGGCTCTGCCCCACGACCTCATCGACACTTCGGGGCCGCATCCGCGCCGCGAGCGGCGCATAGTCCCGGAACCGCTCCTCGAGCGCGTTGCCGAACAGATCCACCGCACCATTCTCCCCCCCACCCCCTCGCTTTGTGTGCCTCGGGTCGCGCTGAGCGCGACCGCTCGCACACGAAGGGCCGGATCTCGGATCTTCTATGTGCGAGAAGTCGCGCCGGCGTCGAGCGAAGCCTTCACCCGGCGCGCCACCGCGAGCGGGTCCTGCTCCATCTCCTCCCACCAGACGCGCAAGATCCTCCAGCCGAGTGCATCGAGGCGCGCCGCACGGGCATCGTCCGCGATGCGCTGCGCGACGGTGCCGTGGAAGCGGCGGCTCTGTGCCTCGACCGCGAGCCGGTGAGCCGGGAAGAGGAAGTCCGGTCGCGCCACGAATATCGCGCCATCGTAGAGAGGCACCTGGCACAGCGGCACCGGGAGGTGGGCGCGCCGGACGAGATCGAGGAAGCGCCGCTCGTTGCGATTGGAGGGCGGCCTCGCGGTCGGTGTCCGATGGTCGAGGCAGACGCGGAACCTGACGGATCCGTTGCGACCGCAGGCGTGGAACTCGATCCACATGCCCCACAGGTGGCCGAGCGTGACGAGGTCGCGACTGAGAGCGTCGTCGATGGCCGCGTCGAGCCGCTCGTCCGTCAGCTCCCATGCGAGCTCGAACAGCGTGCGCGGGATCGAGGTGAGGCGGAACACGCCGCGTTCCACCACGTGGGAAGGAGGAAGTGGCGGACGCCGGTGGACCCGGATGCTCCTGCAGGGGCTACGGAGATCACGGCTCGTCACGACGTGGATGCGCCGGCTGCGCGGGGTGTCGAGTTCGTGCAGCTCGGCCGCGCTCCACTTGCCCAGGGCCGAGGCATCCTCTGCCCAGAGCTGCGCCACCATGAAGTCCTGTAGACGGCTCGACGGCGACGCCGTAAACGTGCATACGCCGGGAAGCGGCGATGCGATGCGGCCGGCGCGCCGTTCCCGATAAAGGCGGGACTTCGTCCACCCGTATCCAGCCGCCTGCGTGATGTGGAACGCGCCGAACTGCCGGTGCGCCTCCCGTTCGAGCGATCCGTTAGCGATCCCGCTCATGCGCTGCAGCGTGACGCATCCGCGGGACGCGATCCGTGGCGCGCATCACTTGGATCGCGGGAAGCGCGACCGGAAGCCCGGAAAGATCCCGAGATCCGGCGTTCTCTGGGCGAGCGGTCGCGCTGAGCGCGACCGCAAGCACAGAAAGCGAGGCCCTACAGGGCTCGGCGCACCGCCAGGTGGCCGCACATGCCGTGCACGCCGCCGCCGGGGGGAGTGGCCGACGAACAGAGGTAGAGGTCGTCGCCGATCTTGTAGGGGTCGAGCAGGCCGGGGCGCAGGAAGTGACCCCGAAGATCCTGCACGCCGCAGTTGATGTCGCCGCCGACGTAGTTGGGATTGTGCGCCTCGACGTCCACCGCGGTCATCACGTTCTTGGCGAGGATCAGGTCCCGGAAGCCGGGCGCGAAGCGCTCGATCTGCGCCTCGATGCGATCCGAGACGTCTCGGTCCGACCCCGACGGGACGTGGCAGTAGCCCCACAGGGTGTGCTTCCCGGCCGGCGCGCGGGTGTCGTCGAAGCTCGACGGCTGCGCCACCAACACGAACGGAGCATCCGGATGACGTCCCGCCGCGACCTCCCGCTCGGCGTGGGCGACCTCCTCAAAGGTCCCTCCGACGTGCACCGTGCCGGCGCGCCGTACGTTCTCCGCGGTCCACGGGACCGGCCCCCATAGAGCCCAGTCGACCTTGCACACACCGGGCCCGTACCGGACGCGACGCAACCGGCGCGCCCTCCACTTCGGGACACGATCACCGGCGATCTCGAGCGCCGCCTTCGCCGAGGTGTCGAGGAACACACGGCGCGCCGGCGGAAGGTCGTCGAGCGACTTGATCTCTACGTTCGTCTCGATCTCGCCTCCGGCCGCCGCAACCGCGCCGGCGAGCGCATCGGCCACGGCTTGCGCGCCTCCGCGGGGAAACGGCCAGCCCACCGCATGCCCGAGCGTCGCCATGACCAGCGCGAGGGCGCCGCCGGGAAGCCGTTCGAGCGGAAGCATCGAATGCGCGGCCATGCCGGCGATGAGCGCCCGTGCCCGCGGCTCGCCGAACCGGCGCGCCAGGCCGCGCCCGGAGCGGGCACCCTTCAACCCGAACGGGATCAACGTGCGCAGGTTCTGTGGCGGAAGCGCCGGCGCGAGGACACCCTCGATCAGCCGTTCCCACTCGCGCACGAACGGGCGGAGCAGCCGGCGGTACGGCGCGCCGTCGCGCCCCAGGTTCGCCGCGGTGTCGCCGATGCACCGTTCGAGGACGGCGGCGTCGTCACCGCCCAGCGGATGGGCGAGAGGAACGTCCGGCTGCACCCACTCGATGTCGAGACCCGCGGCGCGGAAGAACGGCGACGCGATCGCCATCGGGTGCACCGCGCTGCACGGGTCGTGCACGAAGCCGGGAAGCGTGAGCTCCTCCGAGCGCGTCCCTCCGCCGACGCGGCCGGCACGTTCGTAGACGACGACGCTTCCGCTCGCGCGAGCGACCGTGAGCGCCGCCGCCAGGCCGTTCGGACCGGCTCCGACGACGACGGCGTCGTAGCTCAAGCTACGCCTTACGACGCCGGAAGGGCGTGCCGAGCATGTAGATGGTCGACCGGATCGCCGCGTTGTGCTTCAGGTTGCCGGCGCGCTTCCACTGGCGCTTCTTGTCGACGCACACCCGCTGCATGTCGACCTCACACTCTGCTCCGAAGTGGCGCGCCAGCATCGTGAGCGTGTGCTCCCAGAAGCGGTCCTCCTGACGGTGGCCGCCGAAGGCGAGGCCGATTTCGTACAGAGGATCGCTCGCCCGCATCAGCACCTGCGCTTGCGCGACCGTTCCCTCCGGTGCGGAGTGTGCGCTGAACGTGATCCATCCGGCGAACATGTGGCCCTGCGGAGTCATGAAGGTGAAGGACTCGTCGTCCGCGTACATGACGAGGATGCCGGTCGAGAGCTTCATCCGCCCCGGGAGCCCCATGTTGATCAGCGCGACGTCACCGGGGTTGATGCCGGCCATGTTCCCGTAGAAGTGGTTCTTCGGCGGCCAGAACTCGGGGAAGTGCGACTTCCATGCGCTGATCACGCCGGCGGGCTCGACGTCGGGCGGAAGGACGACGCGGTACGTCTTCTGCCACAGCTTCCCGAAACCCTGAACCGGGCCGGCGACGCTTCTGCCCTCGACGTTCAGGTTGATCGCATCGGCGGGGACATCTCCCAGGTGGAGGTCGGTGCCGCGCTGCGCCCAGTTGCCGGCATCCCGCGGGGTCTTGGCGTCGCCCATGATCCGGTCCTTTCCTCCTTAGGACCCGCCGGAGAGCGAGTCTTCCTCCGAGTCGAAGATGCTGATCGCGTCGTCGAGGCGCGTCAGCTCGAAGATCTGCCGGTAGTGCTCGTTCAGACCGAAGGCGCAGATCTGCTGCCCCTGCCGCTTGGCGCGTACGAGCATCGTCACGAGCAAGCCGATGCCGCCACTGTTCATGTACTCGAGGTCGTTGAAGTTGAGGACGACGCGGCGCTCACCGTTGTCCGTCGCCTTCTGGAAGGCGTCCATCAGCGGGCCCTCGCTCGCGGAGGTGACGTCGCCCTTCACGTCGATGATGCTGGTGCGCTCTCCGGCGCGCCGTACGTCCATGCCGGTCGTCTGCTCCACTCCCATCCCCTCCTGACTCACGATCCCGTCGCCTCCTGCGCGCCCAACGCGGCCTGCTCGTCGTCGTAGATCGGCATGAAGTCGCTCAGCCTGGTGATCTGGAAGATCTGCCGGTAGTGCTCGGTCAATCCGCACGCCGTGAGCGAGCGACCTTCTTTACGCGCTTGCGCTAGGAGGCCGACGATCACCGCGATGCCGGTCGAGTTGATGTAGTCGACGTCGGCGAAGTTCAAGAGGACCGGAGCCCCATCGGCCGCGGCGCGGGCGTACGTCTCCGACAGGGTGGGCTCGGCGCCGCGATCGACGTTGCCGGACATATCGATCACCGCGTGATCACCGGCGCGCCTCACCTCCGCGCGGAATCCTTCTGCCATCACTCGTCTCCTTTCAGGTGGAGCATCAGATCGACATGGTGATGGCGACCGTCCGTGGAGGACTGCATGTCGTCGACCATGTTCTGGATCAAAAAGAGCCCCCACCCCCGCGGCTTCTGCAGACCCGCGAGCTTCGCCTCGATGTCGGGCGTCTCCGCAGCGGGTATCTCGGCCTCGCCACCCTCGTCGGTGATCCTGACGATGAGGCAGCCGTTCGACACGCGCACGCGAACGTTTACCGGCAGGTTCGCCTGGGTCTCGTTGCCGTGCTCGATCGCATTCATCGCCGCCTCGGAGACGGCCGTCTTCAGTCGCTCGAGGCGGTCGGAATCGATCCCGAGGGAGCCGACGGCGTCGGCGACGCGGTCCATGACGAGCCGCTCGTTGCCCGTCTCGCTCGGCACGCTGA
>DATLFS010000055.1:0-10881 GCA_035540935.1 Actinomycetota bacterium | reverse complement strand
ACCGGGGCCGGGGCCGGGGCGACCGGGGCGGTCGTGACCGCTACCGCGGCGGCGACCGGGGAGGCCCGCGCCGCGAGCGCGCCCCGGGCATGGGAGCCGACTAGGTGACGGAGTTCCGGCGCACCACGCTCGACTCGGGTGTGACGATCGTCTCCGAGCGCATGAACGAGGTGCGTTCGGCGACCGTGGGCTTCTGGTTCGACGTCGGCTCCCGCGACGAGCCCGACGCGCTCGCCGGCACGTCGCATTTCCTCGAGCACCTGTTGTTCAAGGGCACCGAGACGCGCACCGCGAAGCAGATCGCCGATGCGTTCGACGCCGTCGGCGGCGACGTCAATGCCTTCACCGGCAAGGAATACACCTGCTATTACTCGCGCGTTCTCGACGAGGATCTACCGATGGCGATGGACGTGTTGTCCGACATGATCCGCAACTCGGTGCTCGACCGAGACGAGCTCGAGAGCGAGCGCAAGGTGATCCTCGAGGAGATCGCGATGCACGAGGATGCGCCGGACGAGCTCGTCCACGATCTGTTCTACCGATCGATCTGGGAAGGGCACTCGCTCGCACGGCCGGTCCTCGGCTACAACGAGACCATCTCGACCGTCACGCGTGACTCCGTCTTCGACTACTGGCGGGCGCGCTACACGCCGCCCAACATGGTGGTGGCGGCCGCCGGCAACGTCGACCACGATTCGCTGGTCGAGCGTGTCGGCGAACTCTTCCCATCCGAGGGCGGGCGGAAGACGTTGCGAGGCGGCGCGGAGCCTCGTATGTCGCGGGGCGTGAGCGTCTCGAAGCGGCCGACGGAGCAGGCGCACATCGTGATCGGGTGCGAGGGTCTTCCCCGCGGCCACGACGACAGGCACGCGCTCGCCGTGCTCGACACGATCCTCGGCGGGGGGATGTCCTCGCGTCTGTTCCAGGAGGTGCGCGAGAAGCGCGGCCTCGCCTACTCGGTCTATTCCTACCGGTCGCTCTTCGCAGAGACCGGGACCTTCTCCGTGTACGCCGGCACGACTCCGCAGAACGCGGAGACCGTGATCGACATCGTGTTCGGTGAGATCGAGAAGGTGTTGCAGGAGGGCGTGACCGAGACGGAGCTGACGCGGGCGAAGGGACACGTGAAGGGGTCGCTCGTCCTCTCCTCGGAGGATCCGGGCAGCCGGATGAACCGCATCGGCAAATCGCAGCTGACGACGGGCGAGATCCTGTCGGTCGACGAGTTGATCGCCCGCTTCGACGCGCTTCAGATGGACGACATAGAGCGCGTCGCCCGTCGGGTCCTCGGCACGGGGGGTTTTCGCGTCCAGGTCGTCGGGCCCTTCGACGAAGACGCGTTCGACCGCTACGCCGCCTGATCCTCGATGGCCACGCAGGTTGCCGTCGTCGGTTACCGGGGGCGCATGGGCGCCGAGGCATGCCGCGCGATCGAAGCGGACCCCGACCTCGAGGTTGGAGCGCGCATCGGCCGCGGCGACTCCTTGGACTCGCTGTCGGCTTGCTCGGTGGCGCTCGACCTCACGACGCCGGATTCGGTCGAGGAGAACGTTCGCGGGATGGTGGAGCGGGGGGTCCACGCGGTCGTCGGCACGAGTGGCCTGCGCGACGAGGCCCTCGCGGATCTCGACGCCGATGCACGGACGGCCGGGGTCCGTGTCTTCGTCGTGCCCAACTTCGCCATCGGAGCGGTCCTCATGATGAGTTTCGCCGCCAAGGCGGCGCCTTACTTCGACGGCGTTGAGATCGTCGAGCGTCACCATGACAAGAAGGCGGACGCGCCTTCCGGAACCGCACTCCGCACGGCGCGCCTCGTGCGCGACGCGCGGCTCGGAGACTGGCGTCCCTCGCCGACGAATGAGACGCTCGCCGGCTCCCGCGGCGGGGACGCGGACGGTGTCCGGATCCATTCGCTTCGTCTGCGCGGCTCGGTCGCGCACCAGGAGGTCGTCTTCGGCGGCACCGGCGAGACACTGACGATCCGCCACGACAGCATCGACAGGTCGTCGTTCATGGCCGGGGTGCTCCTCTCGCTCAAGCGGGTTGCCGCGCTTCCCCCGGGGGTCACCGTGGGGCTCGAGCACCTCCTCGAGCTGTGATCCGCCGGGTCTCCGTCGCGGTTGCGCTGGCGGCGGCGACGGCCGGCTGCTTCGGCGGAGGCGAGCCGCTCACGGCGACCGGCGCCGGATCACCCAGGGTGACGGTCGACTTCCCCACCTCGGCGCCGCCCGGATCGGTGCAGGAGGCGACGTTCGAGGTCGTGAATCCCGGCCCGCGCGACATGAGTGGCGTCGCCGTCTCCTTCGCCCGCGTCGGCAACGACTTTCCGATCGTCGACGTTGTTGCGGGGAACGGCGATCCCGCGGTCGTGGAGGTCTCGCCGGAACCGGTCAGCGTCGATCGAGCAGGCACGACCTACCGGTTCGGCGCGCTGGACGAAGGCGAAGGCATGCAGATCAGCTTCCTCCTGCGACTGCCGGACCGCCGCGGCGTCGTGGCCAACTCCGTCACCGTGTCTGCCGCCGAGGACCTGTCGCGGATCTACGGCGTGCGGCTGCAGACGGAGATCCGCTGACGACCGTTACGCTGGGACAAAGGCTCGGAAAGAGAGGTAACCGATGAAGACACCGAGATTCGGGGAGCTCCTGACGGCGATGGTGACCCCATTCGCCTCCGACGGCTCCCTCGACGTCAAGGCGGCGCGGCGGCTCGCGTCGCACCTCGTCGACCACGGCTCCGACGGACTCGTCGTGTGCGGCACGACCGGAGAGTCCCCGACCGTCTCGCACGACGAGAAGCTCGATCTCTTCGAGAGCGTGCTCGACGAGGTGGGGGATCGCGCCACGATCGTCGCCGGCACGGGGACGTACGACACCGCCGAGTCGGTGGAGCTGACGCGAGAGGCCGCGAGCCTCGGCGTCCACGCGTGCCTCGTCGTCACCCCCTACTACTCGCGCCCGCCGCAGAACGGGCTCCTCGCACACTTCCGCACCGTTGCCGATGCCGCCTCCGTTCCGCTGATCCTCTACGACATCCCCGGCCGCACCGGGCGCAGGATCGAGCGCGACACCCTCGTGGAGCTCGCGTCACACGAGAACATCGTGGCGGTGAAGGACGCGATCGGCGACGCCGGCGAGACCGCCGCCGTGCGCGCGGCGCTAGATCGCGCCGGGGCCAGCGACTTCGAGATCTACTCGGGGGACGACCCGCTCCTCTTGCCGCACCTCGCGGCCGGGGCGCGCGGCATCGTCTCCGTCTGCTCGCACCTGGTCGGCGACCAGATCAAGAGCATCCTCGCCGCCTGGCGCGGCGGCGACGTCGCCGGAGCGCAGCAGACTTACCTATCGCTGCTCCCGCTCTTCAAGGTCATCATGGGCGTCACGTCCAGCCCCATCCCGGTGAAGGCGGCGCTGGGCATGCTCGGGCAGGAGGTGGGCGATCCGCGCCCGCCCCTCGTGCCGCCGACCTCCGATGAGTCCGCCGCGATCCGCGCTGCCCTCGAGGAGGCAGGCCTGCTGTGACGGCCGCCGGGTCGACCAAGGTCGTCTTCATGGGCGGCATGGGTGAGGTCGGCCGCAACATGCTCGCCGTCGAGTCGGGCGACGAGATCCTCGTCCTAGATTGCGGGTTGTCGTTCCCCACCGACGAGATGCTCGGCGTCGACCTCGTCCTCCCCGATTTCTCCTACGTGGCCGAGCGCGCAGACGACTGCGTGGGGGTCGTGCTGACCCACGGACACGAGGATCATGTGGGTGCACTCTCGTGGTTCCTGCGCGAGGTGCCGGCGCCCCTCTTCGGTACGCCGCTGACGCTCGGCATCGCGCGACGCCGGCTCGAAGAGCACGGCGTGCGCGCCGACATGGTCGAGGTCGGCACCGGCGAGGAGCGAGCGATCGGCGGTTTCCGCTGCCGCTTCCTGGCGGTCTCGCACTCGATCCCCGATGCGATCGCCGTGTCGATCGACACTCCCGCCGGACGCGTCGTTTACACGAGCGACTTCAAGCTCGACGAGAACCCGATCGACGGACGCCGCACGGATCTGGCGGGTTTCCGCGCACTCGGGGAGGAGGGCGTCGATCTGCTGCTGTCGGACTCCACGAACGCCGAGCGGCCGGGGCGCACACCGAGCGAGGCGATCGTGGGCGAAGAGCTTCGCCGGATCTTCCGCGGCGCGCGCCGCCGGATCGTCGTCGCGTGCTTCGCTTCGAACCTGCATCGGATCCAGCAGGTGTGCGAGGTGGCCCACGAGGTCGGGAGGAAGGTGGCGTGCGTCGGCCGCTCGATGGTGGCGAACGCGGAGGTCGGGCGCGAGCTGGGGCACCTGAGGATCGCCCCCGGCGTGCTCATCTCGATCGACGACCTAGACGCTCACTCACCGGAGGAGACCGTCGTCCTTTGCACCGGCTCACAGGGAGAGCCTTTTTCGGCGCTCTCCCTGATCGCCGCCGGAGAGCACAAGAAGGTCAAGGTCGCCGAGGGCGACACGGTCATCCTTTCGGCTCATCCGATACCGGGCAACGAGGCGGCGGTGCACCGCGTGTTGAACGGGCTCTACCGCGCCGGCGCCGACGTGTATCACTCCGGTACGAGTCCCGTGCACGTTTCCGGCCACGGCGCGGCCGACGAGCTGGCGGAGATGATCCGCACCGTGCGGCCGCGCCACTTCGTGCCGGTCCACGGGGAGTACCGGCAACTGGCGCTCCACGCGCGCATCGCGGCCAGCGAGGGCGTGCCCGACGATCGCATCACGATCGTCGAGGACGGGGACACGCTGGTGCTCGACGATGGCCGCGTGCGCAGGGGGGATGCGGTGCGGCACGGGATGATCCTCGTGGACGGCCTCGGAGTGGGCGACGTCGGACCGGTCGTGCTGCGGGACCGGCGCGTCCTTGCCGCGGACGGCATCCTGATCTGCGTCGTGACGATCGATTCGCAGAGCGGCGAGATCCTGGCGGGTCCCGACCTCATCAGCCGAGGCTTCGTCTACGAAGACGAGTCTCGGGCCTTCCTGGAGGACGCCGCCGACCGGGTGGCGGAGGCGCTCGAGGAGCTCGAACGGGATCGGGTCACGGACTGGGCCACGATCAAGAAGCAGGTCCGGTCGGCCCTCGGCTCGTTCGTGTGGGAGTCGACGCGTCGCCGGCCGATGATCATGCCGATCGTGATGGAGGTGTGACGGTCTCCCGCGTGTAAATCCTGTGGTTCGTGTCTATTATTGTTACTCTTGAGGCCGGCCCGGGCCGCGGGATGGCTCCGGCGCGAGCAGAGGAGAGCAGCGTGGCGACACGACCGCGCCGTCGCACGAAGGCGGGGAGATCGGGGGGACGCGCGGGGGGCCGCCCCCGCACGTCGACCGCCCGTCGCCGCCCGCCCCCGCGGCGGGCGCCGGCACGCACCCGGCGAACCGGCCCCGTACAGGTCGTCGGCCGCGCCTCGCTCGGCGCCGCGCGTGCCGGCGGCGGCCTGCTCCGCTGGACCTTCGTGGTCGTCCGCAACGCTCCGCCGGAGGCGTGGGGCGTCCTGACCGTCTTCGCCGGCGCCCTCGCCGGCCTCGGCATCTACGGCGACGCCGGTGGTCCGTTCGGCACCGGGCTCGCATACCTGGCACGGCTGTTCCTCGGCGATCTGGCCGCCGCCGTCCCGGCCATCCTGGTAGCGGCAGGCGTCGCCGTCGCCGCCCCCCGGCTCCGTCCTCACGCCGGTCGCGGGGTCGCCGGCGCGGCCCTCGGCGTCGGCGCCCTGGCGGGCATGACGCATCTGGCCGGCGGGAACAAGCCCGTGTCGGCGCCGCTCGAGAAGCTGCAGGAGATCGGCGGGGTCGCCGGCGCTCTGCTCGCCCGCCCGTCTTCCGATGTCGTGGGCCGGTTGGGGACGTGGCCGCTCTTGCTCGCCCTGCTCGGGATCGGTCTCATGATCCTCACCCGGACTCCGCCGGCGCGCGTCGGCGGCTGGTTGCGCGCCGCGGGCTCGGCGGCCGCGGACTTCGCGCTCGGGCTCGCCGCCCGCGTGGACCTGGCCGAGGACGAGGAGGAGGAAGCCGACGTGGCCCTTCCGGCGGGTGAGGACGAGGTCGTTCCGCTGCGGCCCCGGCGCCGGCGCGCTGCTCCGGACGCGGAAGAGGAACCCGACGAACCACCGGCCGCCGGGAAGCCGACGCAGCTCGTGATGCCGGTCGGGGACTCGGGGGACTACAAGCTTCCTCCGATCGACCTGCTGGCGCAGGGCGCGGGAGGCGAGGTCCCGATGCGCTCGATCGAGGAGACCCAGCGGGCGCTCGAAGAGACCTTGCAGCAGTTCAGCGTCGATGCCGCGGTGACGGGCTACACCGCCGGGCCGACCGTGACGCGCTTCGAGATCGAGCTCGGTCCCGGCGTGAAGGTGAACCGGGTGCTGTCCCTCGCCAACGAGATCAAGTACGCGCTCGCGTCGGGCGAGCTAAGGTTCCTCGCGCCGATCCCGGGGCGCAGTGCGATCGGCGTCGAGGTGCCGAACCGCACCAAGCGCATCGTCACGCTCGGCGACGTTCTCCGAAGCGAAGAGGCGAAGCGGAACCGGCATCCTCTCGCGGCCGCGCTGGGGATGGACATCTCCGGCGATCCCGTCCTCGCCAACGTGACCGAGTTCCCGCACGTTCTCATCGCGGGAGCGACGAACTCCGGCAAGTCGTCGTGCATGAACTCGATGATCACGTCGGTATTGACGCGCGCGCGTCCGGACCAGGTGCGCATGATCCTCATCGACCCCAAGCGCGTTGAGCTGACGCACTTCCAAGGCGTTCCCCATCTCCTGACGCCCGTCGTGACGCAACCCAAGAAAGCCGCGGCGGCGCTGGGATGGGTCGTCCGCGAGATGGAGATGCGTTACGAGACGCTCGCGCACTACGGCATGCGGAACCTCGACTTCTACAACGACGCCGTCGCCCGCGGCGGCATCGTCAAGCGTTCCGACGACGAGCCGGACCCGCAGCCCCTTCCCTACATCTTGGTGGTCGTCGATGAGCTGGCCGACCTGATGATGGTCGCGCCGCGCGATGTCGAGGCGGCGATCTGCCGTATCGCTCAGATGGCGCGGGCGGTCGGGATCCACCTCGTGATCGCGACCCAGCGACCGTCGGTCGACGTCGTCACCGGCGTCATCAAGGCGAACATCCCGTCGCGCATCGCGTTCAGCGTGGCGAGTCAGCAGGACTCGCGGGTGATCCTCGATCAGGGAGGCGCGGACAAGCTCGTCGGTCAGGGAGACATGCTGTTCCTCCATGCGAACTCGTCGCGTCCGCGGCGGATCCAGGGCGCCTGGGTGACCGAGAAGGAGATCGCCGCGGTCGTCGGTCACTGCCGGCGCCAGGGCGAGCCGCGCTACCTCGAGGGCATCACCGCAGACGAAGGTGGCGCTTCCGGCGCGCCGTCCGGCGCGCCGGGCGACGACGACGAACTCCTGCAGGAGGCGCTCGAGCTGGTGGTCCGCTCGCAGCTCGGCTCGACGTCGATGTTGCAGCGGAAGCTGAAGGTCGGGTTCGCCCGCGCCGGGCGGCTCATGGACCTCCTCGAGCAGCGAGGCGTCGTCGGTCCGTCGCTGGGATCGAAGCCGCGCGACGTGCTCATGACGCCCGCCGAGCTGGACGAAGATCCGCCCGCGGCCGGCTGAGGCCCGCCGAAGGGGCCGGAGTTTCGCGTTCCTATAATGGTCGCGACCTTGTGAACCCGATGCGCGACGTCGCGGACGGAGGATCGTGACCGAGCCCCAGACGATGGGTCAGTACCTGCGCCATGCTCGCCGCCGCCGGCGGGTGAGCATCGAGCGCGCCGCCGAGGAGACGAAGATCCGGGCCGACTTCCTCATGCGCATGGAGTCGGATGAGTTCGACTTCCTGGCGCCGGCGTACGTGAGGGGGTTCCTCAGGACCTACGCCCGCTATCTCCGGGTCGATCCGGATCCGCTGATCCACGAGTTCGAGCGCCGGCACGGCGAGCGCGTGGACACCGCGCAGCTCCTCGCCGAAGGACGCCGCCGCAGCGCTCCCAAGGAGGGCCCGAGGATCAACAGCTGGGTGCTGGCCGGAGGCGCGGCTTTCCTGGTGATCGTCTTCCTTGCCATCATCGGCCTGACCGCCGGCGAAGACCGTCCGTCGCGCACCGCCGGAGAGGCGACGCCCCTGGCGCCCGAGAGCCCCACCCCCGAGACGAGTCTCACGCCGGAAGTCACGCCGACCCCCGAGGAGACGCCGGCGGAGGACGTGCTCGCGCTCGACGAGGGGATCGAGGTTGTTGTCGACGCGGTGAGAGATGACTGCTGGGTCGACGTCACCGCGGACGGAACGAAGCTCTTCAGCGACACGATCGAGGCGGGCACGTCTGAGACGTTCACGGCCGAACGAGGCATGACGATCATCCTCGGCTTCCCGCGGGGGGTCGACCTGGTGATCAACGGGCATAGCTTCGGCGCGCCGGGTGACGTCGATCCCGTCACGATCAAGCTGCCGGACGACATAGACAGTCTCTGAGCCGGCGAACCGCGGCGCGCCGGTACCCTCTAGGTCATGTCCAAGGTCGCCATCGTCACCCTCGGGTGCCCCAAGAACGCGGTCGACTCCGAAGGCCTCGGAGGTCTTCTTGCCGCGGGAGGCCACGAGGTCTCGGACTCCGCCGAGGGCGCGGACGTGGTGCTGGTCAACACCTGCGGCTTCATCGACCCGGCGCGCCGCGAGACGGTCGAGGAGGTCCTGGAATACGCCGACCTGAAAGAGGCGGGCGACCTAAAGGGCATCGTTCTCGCCGGCTGCCTCGTGGCGCGGTCGGCCGGAGAGCTGGCCGGCGAGTTGCCCGAGGTCGACGCACTGGTCGACTTCGCCGCCTACCCGCGCATCGCGGACATCGTCGCCGGGGTCGCGTCGGGATCGCTCGGCACGAAGATCCACGGCGCGCCGGGCACCCGCTTCGACCCCGCGTACTGGGACGCGACGATCGCGGCGAGCCCGCGCCTCCGCTTCGGCGTCGCGCCGTGGGCTTACGTGAAGATCGCAGAGGGATGCGATCGCGGTTGCACCTTCTGTGCGATCCCGCTGATGCGAGGGAAGTTCAGGAGCCGCGCCGCCGCGGGTATCGAGGAAGAGGTGCGGGGTCTCGCCGCGCAGGGTGTCACCGAGATCTCGCTCGTCAGTCAAGACTCCGTGATGTGGGGCCGCGACACCGGCGAGGGGAGCTTCGTCGATCTCTTGCGGCGGCTCGAGCGCGTGGAAGGGATCAGACGGATCCGCCTGATGTACCTCCATCCGCAGGGGGTGACGGAGGAGCTCCTCGAGACCGTGCTCTCCTCCGACGTGATCTGCCACTACTTCGACCTGTCGCTCCAGCATGTGGCGCCGAAGGTGCTCTCGCGCATGGGGCGGTGGGGGAGCCGGCGGCGGTTCGACTCGCTCGTCGCCCGTATCCGCGGGGCGGATCCATTGGCGGGAGTGCGAGCGACGTTCATCCTCGGCTTTCCCGGCGAACACGCGAGCGAGGCGCGGGAGGTGGAGTCGTTCGTCGCCGACGCGGAGCTCGACTGGATCGGCGTCTTCACCTACTCGCCGGAGGAGGGGACGCGCGGGGCGCTCCTTCCGGACCAGGTCGACCCGGCAACCGCGCGCGAACGCGCCGACCGCGTCACCGCGATAGCCGACGCGGCCATGGAGCGCCGGGCGCGTGCGCTCGTCGGCGAGCGTCTGGAGGTCCTGGCGGAGCGCTACGACCTGTCCGGCGGGGCGTGGTACGGACGCTCGCACAGGGAAGCTCCCGAGGTCGATGGCGAGATCCTGATGCACTGCGCGCCGGATCTGCGGGTTGGTGACTACGTGATCGCGGAGGTCGTGGCGAACGACGGAGCCGACCTCGAGGTGCGCGTCACTCGGTGAACGCTCCCAATCTCGTCACGATCACGCGGATCTTGATGGTCCCCCTGTTCGTCGTCCTCGGGTACGGCAAGTCTGCGGCCGCCGCGACGGCGGCATTCGCCGTCTTCCTCGTGGCGTCGTTGTCGGATTCACTCGACGGCTACCTGGCGCGCCGCGGCAACCTCGAGTCGCGCTTCGGCGCGTTCCTCGACCCCCTCGCCGACAAGCTGCTCGTCGGCGCGGCACTGTTCGTGCTCGTCGACACCCGAGCGTTCCCGTGGTGGGCCGCGGCGATCGTCGCCGTGCGCGAGGTCGCGGTGCAGGTGTTACGCACCCGGATCGTGAACGGCGGGGGAACCCTTCCTGCTTCACGGCGCGCCAAGGAGAAGACGTTCCTGCAGGTGTTGATGGTGTGCTGGTGGCTGTGGCCGTGGGACGACGTGACGCTCGCGCACGGCGCGATCACCGCGATCACGCTCGTATGGACCGTGTGGACCGGTGCCGAGTACTTCGCCGCGCGGCGCGATGTTGAGGAGCGCGTCGCTTGAAAGCGGAGATCCTCTCGGTAGGGACGGAGCTACTCCTGGGGCAGATCGCGAACACGAACGCGCAGCACGTCTCGGAGGCCCTCGCCAGCGCGGGCATCGACGTGTACCGGCACGTGGCGGTGGGAGACAACCTCGAGCGCGTCGTCGAGGCACTCGGAGACGCGCTCCGCCGCGCCGATGCCGTCATCGTCACCGGAGGCCTCGGGCCGACGCCGGACGACCTGACGCGTGATGCGGTCGCCCGTGCATGCGGCAGGGAGCTCGTGCGGGATCCGCAGCTCGAGGAGCAGATCCGGGCGGTGTTCGCCCGGTTGGGGCGTGAGATGCCGGAGGAGAACCTGCGCCAGGCGGACCTCCCCGAGGGGGCCCGGGCGATACCGCCGGAGGGGACGGCGCCGGGCTTCATCGTGGAGCATCGAGGCGCTCCCGTCTACGCGCTCCCGGGCGTTCCGTGGGAGATGCGCG
>DATLFS010000054.1:0-14787 GCA_035540935.1 Actinomycetota bacterium | reverse complement strand
ACCTTGCGGCGGGGGGCGTCGTAGTCGGCGAGGCCGAACTTCGTAAGCGCCTGCGCGCCGGAGAGAGACGGCGACGTGGCCGCGCGCCATACCGCCCAGGCGACGTCCGCCTGGGTCATCGGGTCGGTCGCGGAGGCCTCGAAGCGCTCCTCATCGGTCGGCCGGTCGTGCCGGAGGCCCATCTCCCGGGCGACCACCTCGTAGCCGAGATAGGCGGGGCGCGCCGGAGACCATCCACCGGGCGATGCGGCTCCCATGAGACGGTCGACCGCCGCCTGCTGGTCGAGCAGGCGCACCAGCGCGCGGGAGACCTCCGCCGCCCGCACCTTCCCTTTCGAGCGCCCGTAGCCGCCGCCGAAGGCCCTCTTGACCAGCGTCTTGAAGGCGGCCCGCGCCATCGGCTTGTTCGCCCGGAACTCGGAGCGGTCGAGCCATCCCTGATCCGCCAGATGCCGGACCGCCGGCTTCACCCAATCCGGGGTGGCGGCACCCGCCGGCGCGGCCGCCACGAGGACGAGCGTCGCGGCGAGACCGGCGCAGAGAGCGCGAAAAGCGGACATGCTTCCGTGTATCGACCGCCCGCGGGGTGCCTTGAGCGCGGAGGAACCGAGCGGTCGCGGGCGAATCATGCCGAGGGACTCGCGAAAGGGGAGGCGGATGATCGTGGGGCGACGGGTCGGTTGGCTGGTGGCGGCCGCTTTGGCGGCGGGCTTGTTGCCCCTCGCGTCGGCATCCCGCGCGGCCCCTTCGTGCCCCAAGCGTCCGGTGGCGAAGCCGCTCGATTTCGGGAAGCCGAGCTATATCGACGAGAACCGCGCCGGCGGCGAGCCCGTCAGCATCGTGGCGCAGGACGGCTCGCTCATCGTGTCCGCCCACGCCGGCACGACCCACATCTACAAGGATCCGGCGGCGCTCCCCGGCGCCGGCGACTTCGCCGTGGGTTACACCAACCAGACGCTCAACTGGCGCAGCACCGACGGCGGCAAGACCTGGCAGTACGTCGGTCTCGCGGGGCAGCCGGTCGGTCCCCACAGCCCGACCTCGACCGGCTTCTCCGACCCGGATCTCACGATGGATGCCGGCGGCCGGATCTACAACGTCGAGATCGACCTCGCCAACGTCGCGGTGTTCTCGAGCCCGGACGACGGACAGTCGTGGCCGTACGCGAACCCAGTGGCCGCCTCGGGTGATCGCCCGTGGGTGACCGGAGCCGAGGAGGATGAGGTCTTCCTCTACGTCAACCTCCCCAAGCAGCTATGGCGCTCGACCGACGGCGGGCTGACGTACCGGCTCGTCACGACGTCGCCCGGCGCCGACGGCAAGATGCTGGTCGACCCGCTCGAGCCGAAGACCGGTCTGATCGGCCCGCTGCGGTCCGGCGGTGTCGCGATCAGCCACGACGACGGCCTCACGTGGGAGACGCACGGCGCGCCGCTCGGCCCCTCGACGCAGTTCTTCGGCGCCGTGGCCGTGGATCGCGCCGGCTGGGTGTACGCGGCGAACGCCGGCGGCTACTCGGGCTCGTCGGACACCACACCCGACGGATCGGTGACCTTCAACTACTTCAACCGCCGCACCGAGAAGTGGGCGGCGAGGCCGATCGAGATCCCGACGCCGAAAGGCGACGCGCTGTGGCCGTGGATCGTCGCCGGCGACGACGGCCGCGTCGCGGTCACCTGGTACCAGACGCACGCGGGAAACCCGGACGAGTTCTTTATCTACGTCGCCTACACGATGAACGGTCACGGCACGACGGTGCGTTGCTCCGACGGATCTAAGCGGTTCTATCCGCCGCAGTTCCGCGTCGCCAACGCGTCGGGGCGTCCGATCCACGTCGGCAAGATCTGCTTGTCCGGCACCGCGTGCAACGCCAACACCAACTTCGAAGGCGGTGACCGGCGTCTGGGCGACTTCTTCACCGTGAACTTCGACCACAAGGGCAATCTCTTCGTCGTGTCGGGCGACACGATGCTGCAGAACCCGCTCGAGGGGCCGAAGCCGGTAGCGAACCCGATCTTCATCAAGCAGCGGAGCGGCGACCGCATGCTGCGGCGCCCCGACAAGGTGCGCGACAGCCGTTGTCTGTTCCCGCTGCCGAACTGCTGATCTAGGCGATCTTCTCGAGGGCGTCGGAGGAGCGGTTGTCCTCGAGGAGGTCGATCACGGCCTCTTCGACGGCGCCTTGCGTGGACGGCTCGCCGAACGCGGCGACGTCGCCGACCTCTTCGAGCACGCCTGCGATCGTCCAGCCGGACCGGTACCGGTCGAAGACCCGCGGGTCGATGTAGGAGGCGCGGCACACCGCGGGTGTGTTGCCGAGGTAATGCGACACCTCTTTCACCGCACGTGCCTCGGCGCGCTTGCGACCCGTCTTGGACGCCGCCGCTCCTCCGGACACCGAGATCGCGACCGCGGCGAGGACGGTCGCGTTCCAGGTGCGGAAGTCCTTGGCGGTGAAGTCGCCCCCTGTGATCTCGCGGATGAAGAGGTTGATGTCGGGAGACTTCACGTCCACCCAGACGCGTCCGTTGCGGTATGCGAGCAGCTCCTCGGAGCCGCCCCGCCGCCGCTTGAGCTCGGAGACGACCTCGAACACCGACGGGTCGACGATCGATTGGATGCGCTGCTTACCGCCTTTGGCGGGATAGTCGAAGGTGACGACGCCCCCGCGTAGGGAAACGTGCGACTTCTTGATGGTCGCGAGCCCGTAGGTCTCGTTCTGTTCCGCATACGTCTCGGTCCCGATGCGGAAGAAGCCGTGGTCGAGGAGGCGCGTCGCGCAGGCGAGTGTGCGCTCCCGCGGCATGCCCTCGAGCTCCAGATAGCGCGCACAGATCTCTCTGAGCTTCGGGAGGGAGCGCGCGAAGTCGAGCATGCGGTCGAACTTCTCCTGGTCGCGTCTGCGGCGCCATGCCTCGTGATACAGGTACTGCTTGCGTCCGGCCGCATCGGTGCCGACCGCCTGGATGTGACCGTTCTCGTAGGGGCAGATCCACACGTTCTTCCATGCCGGCGGGATCCGCAGCTCTTCGATGCGCGCGAGAACGTCGTTCTCGTCGATCCGCTCGCCGGTCTCCTCGTCGAGGTATTCGAACCCGCGGCCGCGCCGCCGGCGGATGATCCCCGGCATCGAACAGTCGGCGCGCCGTAGCCTCGGCATCGTGACCGGTTGCTACCCGGTACGCTCGGCGCTCGAACGTTCCACCGACGGCCGGACCCGAGTAGGAGGGCAAGGATGCCGGAAGCAGGGGGGCACGCTCCCGATCGCAACCTCGGGATCGAGCTGGTCCGCGTCACCGAGGCCGCGGCGCTGGCCGCTGCTCGGTGGATGGGGAGGGGCGACAAGGTCGCCGCCGACCAGGCCGCGGTCGATGCCATGAGGCTCATGCTCGACACCGTCCCGATGGACGGAGTAGTGGTGATCGGCGAAGGCGAGAAGGATGACGCCCCGATGCTCTACAACGGCGAGAAGATCGGCAACGGCGAGCCTCCGGTCGTTGACATCGCGGTCGATCCGATCGACGGCACCACCCTGACCGCGAAGGGGATGAACGGCGCGCTGAGCGTGGTCGCTCTGTCGGAGCGGGGGACGATGTTCGACCCGGGCCCCTGCGTCTACATGGAGAAGATCGCGGCGGGCGAGGAAGCCGCCGACGTGATCGACATCGAGGCCGGCATCACGGAGAACCTGAAGCGCCTCGCGAAGGTGAAGAGCGCCGATGTCGAGGACCTCACCGTCATCATCCTCGAGCGGTCGCGGCACGAAGAGATGGTCAAGGAGATCCGTGAGGCCGGGGCGCGGATCAAGTTCATCACCGACGGCGATGTCGCGGGCGCGATCGCGGCGGCGCGCGAGACCAGCAGCATCGACCTCCTCGTCGGCATCGGGGGGACGCCGGAAGGAGTCATCGCCGCGTGCGCGATCAAGTGTCTCGGCGGGGTCATGCAGGGCCGGCTGTGGCCGCGCAACGAAGAGGAGCGAGCCCGCGCGATCGACGAGGGCTACGACCTCGACAAGGTGCTCACGACCGACGACCTCGTCTCAGGCAACGACGTATTCTTCGCAGCCACCGGCATCACCGACGGCGACCTCATGAAGGGCGTTCGCTATCGTGGCGAGAGCGCGGTGACGGAATCGATCGTCATGCGTTCGCGCACGGGGACGGTGCGCGTGATCGACGCTCTCCACCGGCGCAAGAAGCTCAAGCTGCTCTCGACGATCGAGTACTAAGAGCAGATCTTCCGGATCGCGTCGAGCGCGGTGCGCACGTCGCTCTCCGACACGTCGAGGTGCGTCACGGCGCGCGCCAGCGTCCGCCCCATCGTGCTGACGACGACGCCGTGCTCGTCGTGGAGGCGCGACGCGAAGGTCTCCGCGCTCATCCCCGTCCCGGCGACGTCGAACAGGACGATGTTGGTCTCGACCGCACCGGCATCGAGCGACAGTCCCGGCACGTCTGCGAGCCCCTCCGCCAGCAGACGCGCGTTGGCGTGGTCCTTCGCCAGACGGTCGACGTGGTGGCGCAGGCCGTACAGCGCGCCGGCGGCCACGATGCCGGCCTGGCGCATCGCTCCGCCCATCCGCTGCTTGTGGCGCCATGCCTCGGCGATGAAGTCGTGTGATCCGGCGAGCGCCGCCCCCATCGGCGCGCCGAGGCCTTTGGAGAAGTCGATCCAGACCGAGTCGAAGTCGCGGGCGAACTCGGCGGCGGGTGCGCCGGTTGCGACGACCGCGTTCATGAGGCGCGCCCCGTCCATGTGCAGCAGCAGCCCCGCATCCTTGGCGGCGCGCCGTACGTCTTCGAGCTGCGCGAGCGGCCAGCAGGCGCCGCCACCGAGGTTCGTCGTCTGCTCCACCGCGACGACCCGGCTGCGCGGCGAGTAGCGGCTCGGCGGGTTGATAGCCGCCTCCACCCGGGCCGCGGAGAACATGCCGCGCGGGCCGTCGAGCGGCGTCAGTAGCGCACCCGAAAGAGCAGCCGGCCCTCCGCCCTCGGCCACGATCGGGTGCGATGTCGGATGCAGCAGGATCTGGTCGCCGGGCCGGCAGTGGACCTGGAACGAGATCGCGTTGCACATCGTCCCGGTCGGCAGGAACAGCGCCGCCTCCTTGCCCAGGAGGGTCGCGACCTCACCCTGAAGCTCGTTCACGGTCGGGTCGAGGCCCCGCTGCTCGTCGCCGACCTGTGCCTGCGCCATGGCGCGCCGCATCTCTTCGGTCGGCCGCGTCGCCGTGTCGCTGAAGAGATCGATCACGACGGCTCCTTCACGTCGGCGACCGCCGCGCCGGTGATCCGCACGAGATCGCGCGGCGTCGTGCGGAAGACGGCGTTGGGCGTCCCGGCGGCCGCCCACACCTCCTCGAACCCCATCAGGTCCTCGTCGATCAAGATTTCACTCTGGGTCGAGTGGCCGACCGGGGGAACCCCGCCGATCGGATAACCCGTGAGTTCTCGCACTCGGTGCGCGTCCGCCCGCGTCACGCTTCGCCCGACGATCTCTGCGACCTTCGTCTCCGAGACGCGGTTCGCTCCGGACGTCAGGACGACGACGCCGCCGGAGCCGTCGGTGAAGACCATGCTCTTGACGATCTGCGCCACCGACGTGCCTATCGCGCGGGCGGCCTCTGCCGAGGTGCGGGTGCTCTCGGCGAACTCCACGACATCCGCGTCGTGCCCCAGGGCGCGGAGCGCGTCCCGCACCCGCTCAGTGTTGCGATGCATCGCCGACGGCTTCAGGGGACGGCGGCGTGCTGGTCCGCCGCCCACGCTCCCAGCAGCCCCCGGTAGTGGGCGATGAAGTGCTCGTGCTCGGCCGCGGGGAACGTCGACCGCACCGTGTCGACCAGCAGCGCGTCGAAGTCGTCGCTCTCGACGTACTCGACCATCGCCTCATCCATGTGCGGTAGGTGCTCCTCGCAGAACTCGAAGTACCTGTCGGTCTCGAAGTACTCGTCCGCGAGCCGGCCGTACTCCTCCAGCTTCTCCTCGTAGGAGAGGTCGTCGCGGTCTCCGATCGCGAAGTAGCGCCGCACCTCCTGGTCGATGCGCATCTCGCGGCCGGTGACGGCGCAGAAGAGCGTCCACTTCGCGAGGGTCTTGATGGCCCACGGGAAGTAATAGTGGAGGCTGATCAGTGAGGTGTCCGGGCACGCATTCGCGTAGTCGATCGGGTAGACCTGATCGCCCTTCACGATCGTCTCGCACGAGTTGTACTCCCACCGGAAAAACGCGTTCACGAGTCGTCCGATCGTCACGACCTCGCGCCCCGTATCGGGGTCGAGGAAGCCGTGCCTGACCTCGTAACGCTCGTGTAGCGGGCGCGCCGGGTCGTAAGACATGACCATCGTCTCCGCGCCGATCGAGAGGCTGCGTGCGAACACGTCGAAGTCCTCGACCGCGCTCTGCAGGTGCATCAACCGCTCCCCCGACTCGTCATAGCCGCGGTGGAGGTCGTCGTCGTTCTCGATCCGCGTCACGCCGACCCAGGCGCCGCCGTCGAATGGCTTCATGTAAAGGGGGTAGCCGACCTCACGCGCCACGTCTTCGAGAGAGAACGGCTGGTTGTATTTGCTGGCCGTGTAAGGGAACCGCGGGTTGTCGACCGGCTTCTTCGTCGGGAGCATCCATGTGGTCGGCACCTTGAGACCGAGGCGCATCATGGCGCAGTACGCGGAGTGCTTCTCCATCGACTGGAACGTGAACGGGTTGTTGAGCAGGTAGACGTCGTTCATCAACGCGGCCTTCTTCAGCCACTCGCGCGGGATGTAGTACCAGTGGGCGAGGCGGTCGATGACGATCTCATAACGAGGTACGGCGCGGAGGTCGAACGGTTCGATCGTGATGCGCTCCGTCTCGAACGTATGCTCCTCGTCGTTGAGCGTCACCGTGCTCCCGGCGCGCCGCATGATCGCCTCGAACGCGCTCGGCCAGTCCTCCTCGGTCCCGAGCAACATCCCGATGGTGTGCTTGGTGCTCACGATCATCCTCCTCAGACGAAGCGCGGCAGGTGGTGCGCGATCTGCGCCCGCCACGACGGCCAGTCGTGCGGTACGTCATGTCCCCACAGGTCGATCTCACAGCGGATGCCCTTGCTCTGCAGCAGCGCGCCGAAGGACCTCGTGCTCTCGAGCGCTCCCGTCGTGTCTTCCCACTGTCCCTGACCGCACACGAGGAGGATGCTCACCTGCCGGCGCAGCCACTCGAGATGGTCACCGTCCAGGTTCGACACGTAGTCCGCCGGGTTGTGGAAGTAGAAGGTGTCGCTGCGCTCGCCGCCGCCGAGGTTCGAGAGGTCGTACACCCCGCTCATGCAGATCGCGAGGGGAAAGAGGTGCGCGTGGCGGAGCACCACGTTCACCGCGTGATAGGCGCCGAACGAGCATCCGGTCGTCATGATCCCTTGGGGGCCACCCGAGTCGTGGTGGATCCACGGTACGACCTGGTTGAGGATCCAGTCTTCGAACAGGCTGTGCCTCCGCGCCTTGTCTTCGAGCGACAGCGCGTCGTCCCACGAGGAGGCGTCGAACGAATCGACGCAGTAGACCTTGACGCGTCCCTCGTCGATCAGGTGCGCGATCGACCCGATCATGCCGTTGCTCTCGTAGTCCCACCGGTGGCCTTGCTGTGACGGGAACACGAGGAGCGGCCGGCCGTAATGACCGTAGGCGATGAGATGCCCGTCGGCGCCGATGGCCGGCGAGTACAGCGTCACCTCGTCCCGTCTCACGTCCAGATCCCTTGCAGTAGATCGACGAGGTGTGGGCGGAAGACGTCCCGCCACGAGATCCAGTTGTGCGCGTCCGGGTGCTCGTGCAACTTCACGGGATAACTCTGCCTCCGCAACGCGTCCGCCACCGCCCGGTTGTTCGCCAGATTCTCCTCCACGGTTCCGCAGGTCATCGTCACCGGGATCGGGTGTGCCCAGTCCTCGGCGGTGAGCACGGTTCCGACGAAGCGCGAGATGCGCCGGAAGCGCGGGAACCCCGCCTCTTGCCGGTCGTAGCGCATCCGGAAGAACGATCCCGATTGGAGGAAGAGCCCGCCGACTATCGCGGGGTGGCGGCGGTGCACGTGCAGGAGCGCCAGTGCGCCGAGGCTCGCGCCCATGGCCGCGCGGGCGGCGCGGCCCGGCGGGACCGGCGCCGCGTCGCTCAGCGCCGGGAGGATCTCGTGCGAGAACGCCCGCGCGTACGCGGCCGACGCCGAGTAGGTCTCGTTGCGGTCTCCCGGCGGCTGCAACAGCGCGGCGCGCATCGGCGGGAGCTCGCCGTCCTCGACCGCGAGCGCCAGACACTGCAGCAGGCGCGAGTAGCGGGCGGTCTCCGGCCCGTCGTGCACGATCAGGAGCGGCACGGCCGCGCCGTCGTCGACCTCATCCGACGACCACAGGAGCCCGTCGACGGCCTCCCGGAGGACCGTGGACCGGACGTGGAACTCCTCCAGCCGCCCTTCCTCGACCGGCTCGCGCTCCGTCCACTCCGGCGCGCCGTAGCCGGGAAGCTCGACCACCGATTTGTCGCCGAACGGCCCCGGGGCGCGCCTCGGGTTGTCCGGGTCGCACACGACCTCGCGCCCCCCGTCGGCGTGCGCGATCTCGAACTGATACTCGATCCGCGCCGCGCCGTCGCTGGCGAAGTCTGCTTCCCAGACGCCGTTGCGTCGCGTGAACAGCGGTTCGTTGCGCGGCCGGCGGATCTCCTGGAGGAGGCGGACCTCCTCGTAGCTCTCGTCCGGATCGGAGACCCTGAAGACCACGCGGTCCTTCGTGATCTCGGGGCCGGCCTCCTGCCGTGTCGTCATCGCCGCGGCTCCCACGCGAAGAACCGCAGCGCCGCGGCGGCGCCGGCCAGACCCCAGGCGGCGACCACGCCGAGGTGCCCCCACTCAAGACCCGCGCCGGCCTGGAGCGGGTCGAAGACCGTCTGCATCGCCTCCGATAGGTGCCGCACGGGGAAGACGTACCCCACGGCGACGATCCATCGCGGCGGGTCCTCGAGCGGGATGAGGACGTCGGAGATGAAGACCAAGGGCAGGATCACCGCGTTCACGACCGCCGGTGCCGCGTCGGCGTCGCGGATCGCCGCCGTCACCGCCACTCCGAGCGCGGCGAAAGAGGCGGCTCCCACGACCAGGGTCGTCACCAGCCCCGGGAGCGTGTTCGTCGGCAGAGGCGTGTCGTAGACGAGCTTCCCCACGGCCGCGACGATCGCCACGAGGAGGAGCGCGATCGCGGTCGCGCTTCCTATGCGCCCGGTGAGGTACGCCCATCCGGGGAGGGGAGTGCCGCGCATGCGCTTGAGGATGCCTCGGTCGCGTGCGATCGCGATGCCCATGGCCACGTTCGTGAAGCAGGCGGTGATCAGCGAGAAGGCCGCGATCGCGGGAACGTAGAAGACCGACCCCGGCACCTCGTGCCCCGTCGCCAGCGTCACGCGGCGCGCCCCGAAGACCAGGTTGAAGAGGAACAGGAAGAGGATCGGGAACACGAAGGTGAAGACGGCCGCCGGCGGGTTCCGCCAGAAGGACCGCTGTTCGTAGAAGACCTGCCGTGCCGCGAGCGCGACCGAGGTCACGCCCCTTCTCCGGTGAGTTGCAGGTAGACGTCCTCGAGCGAGCGGGGGCGGACCTCCAGCCCGTCGAGCGCCTCTCCCGCTTCGAGCGCCCATGCCGTAAGGCGGTGGAGGTCGCGCACCGCATCGCTCGTGCTGATCTCGACCATGCCGCCCGAGACGCTCGCTTGCGGTGCGAACGGCGGCGGGCTCCCGCGATAGCGGATGCGCGTGGTGTCACCGCCACGCGTCAGCTCCTCGGGCTTTCCTTCCGCGACGATCCGGCCGCCGGCCAGGATCGCGGCGCGGTCGGCCAGCTCCTGCGCCTCTTCCATGTAGTGCGTCGTGAGGAAGATCGTCGTTCCCCCGCTCCGGAGCGAGCGGATCATCCGCCACGCGCCCCTCCGCGCCGAGGGATCGAAGCCGGTCGTCGGCTCGTCGAGGAACAGGACCTCCGGGTCCCCCACGAGCGCGAGGGCGACGTCGAGCCTCCGGCGCTGCCCGCCCGACAGCCTTGTGATCCGCTCGTCCGCCCGGTCGGCCAGACCGACCGCTTCGAGCACCTCGTCGGTCTCCCGCGGGCGGGGGTAGTAGCCCCGGAACATCGAGACGGCCTCACGCGCGGTCAGGTACGGATCCACGCCGGTCTCCTGCAGCACGATGCCGATCCGTTCCCGCAGCCGGGTGCCGCCCCGCTCCGGGTCCATCCCCAGCACGGATACGTCGCCGGAGCTGCGGGTGCGGTGCCCCTCCAGGATCTCGACGGCCGTCGTCTTCCCTGCGCCGTTCGGACCGAGCAGGGCGAAGATCTCGCCCCGGGCGACGGTCAGATCGATGCCGCGCAGCGCCTCGACCTCGCCGTAGCGCTTCCGAAGACCGCGCGCGACGACGGCGGGCTCGCTCATGGCGGCGAGCATATCTGCGGCCTTTCCCGCCGGATGTCCGGCGCGCCGTGGCTATCATCGGAGGTGAAAGGAGACTTCGATGAAGGTCGTTCTGGGGTCGGACGAGCGCACGCCGCTCACGGATGCGGTGACCGAGAAGCTGCAGCGGATGGGCCACCGCGTCGAACTGGTCGGCCCACCCGCGGGCGAGGACGCCGAGTGGGCGGAGGTCGGTCGCCGGGTCGGCGAGAAGGTCGCAGCGGGAGCCGCCGATACCGGCGTCCTCTTCTGCTGGACCGGGACCGGCGCGTCGATCGCCGCCAACAAGGTTCCCGGCGTGCGTGCCGCCCTCTGTGCCGACGCGGGCACCGCGGAGGGCGCCCGGAAGTGGAACGACGCCAACGTCCTCGTGATGAGCCTCAGGCTCGCGTCGCTCCCCGTGGCGGAGGAGATGCTCGAGCGCTGGTTCTCAACCGAGGCCGACCCGGGCGAGAAAGCGAACATCGAGGCGCTCGAAGCTCCGCGGTGAACCGTCTCGCCGCGGCCCGGACGTAGCCGTGGCCGATCTCCTGCTCGTCGACGCCGATCTGCTGGCCCGGGGGCGCATCGAGGCCGCCGCGACGGGCACATCTGTGACCGTCGCATCCTCCGCCTCTCCTCCTCCCCCTGGAGATTTCTCGCTCGTGGTCGTCGACCTCGATCGGGGCGGCCGCGCCGCGCTGGCATGGGTTGACGCGCTCCGTGGGGAGGGCTTCGAAGGACGGGTGGTCGGCTTCTTCTCCCACGTCGACGAGGAGGCGGGCCGGACGGCCGCCGAGGCCGGGATCACCGTGTTCCCGCGGGGCCGCTTCTGGCGGGAGCTGCCGCGCCTGCTCGAGGGGTAGTCCCGCGCGACCCTCATAGCGATCGCTCGTAGAGTGGACGCTCGTGAGATATCGAGTGGACGAGCTCGCCGCCCGGTCCGGCACCAGCGTCGACACCGTGCGCTACTACCAGTCGAAAGGACTGCTTCCGCCGCCGCGGCGCGAGGGCAGGGTCGCCTGGTACTCCGACGAGCACCTCGACCGGCTCGCGCGGATCCGTGCCCTGAAGGCGGATGGGTTCACGCTCGCCTCGATCCAGCGGCTGCTCGACCGCGCCGACCCGTCCGATGCCGCCCTGGCCGCCGCGGTCGCCGGGTCCGGCGCGCCGGAGACGGAGCTCACGCTCGAGGAGCTGGCGGAGGAGACGGGCGTGTCCGCCGCTCTGTTGGCCGCGGTCGAGCGCGAAGGGCTCCTGTCGCCGCGCCTCGTAGACGATCGGCCGGTGTACTCGCGAGACGACGCCGAGGCGGTTCGCGCCGGGCTGTCGCTGCTAGAGGCGGGCCTGCCTCTCGGCGAGTTGCTCGCGCTCGCGCGCAGGCACGACGAGGCGATGCGCGCGGTGGCGCAGGAGGCGGTGGATGTCTTCGCTCGCTTCGTGCGCGACCCGATCCGCGCCGATGCGGAGACGGAAGAGGAGGCGGCCGAACGCCTCGTCGAAGCGTTCCGCGCCATGTTGCCGGCGGTGACGTCGCTGGTCGCGCGGCATTTCCGGACCCTGCTGCTGGCGGCCGCACGGGAGCGGATCGAGAGCAGTCTGGAGGACGCCCCGTGAGCTCTCCACATCTTCCGGCTCCCGGTGACAAGGCGGGTGAGGTCCAGAGGATGTTCGACCGGATCGCTCCTCGCTACGACCTGGTCAACCGCGTGATGACGTTCGGGATGGACGTGGGGTGGCGGCGGCGCGCGGTGCGCGCGCTGGGACTACCGCGCCGATCGGTCGTGATCGACGTCGCGTGCGGAACCGGCGACTTCTGCCGCGAGGCCGAGGAGGCAGGATTGATGCCCGTCGGCCTCGATTTCTCCTTCGGGATGCTGCGCGCCGCGCGCACGGGCGCGCCGCTCGTTCAGGGCGACGGCCTCCGTCTGCCCTTCAAGGCGGGCGAGGCAGACGGCGTGACGTGTGGGTTCGCGCTCCGCAACGTGACGTCGATCCCATCTCTGTTCGACGAGTTCGCGCGCATCCTGCGGCCCGGCGGGCGCGTGGCGATCCTCGAGGTCGCGCAGCCGCGGGCAAGCGCGTTGCGCGCCGGGCACCACCTCTACTTCCACAAGGTCGTCCCGCTCATCGGCGGTCTGTTATCCGACGGCGCGGCGTATCGCTACCTCCCGGAGTCGACCGCGTATCTGCCGCCGCGCGACGAGTTGCTCGGCATCGTGCGCGCCGCCGGTTTCACCGATGCCGTCTCCGATCCCGTCGGCCTCGGCGCGGTGCAGATCATCACGGGGACGAGGCTGTGAAACGTCTCGTCGTGAGGACCGAGGCCTCTGATCTTCCGGAGGATCTCACCGCCGCGCTCGGACGACCCGAAGGCTGCGCGTGGATCAACGGGGGCGACGGACTCGTCGGATGGGGAGAGGCCGTTCGCATCGCGGTCGCGGGGCCGGCTCGGTTCGAGGAGGCGCGACGGCACTTCGCCGATCTCGTGGAGGCGGCGGAGGTTCACGACGAGGTGAAGGTTGCCGGGACCGGGCCGGTCGCGTTCGGCGCGTTCACGTTCGATCCGGCGAACCAGGGCTCGGCACTGGTGGTGCCGGCGATCGTCGTCGGCCGCCGCGGGGGAGTGTCGTGGAGGACGACGATCGCGGAAGCCGAGGCGGCGGTTCCCGAGGCGTCGAACGACCGGGTCCGCTACGCGGGGTCGTCGTTACCGGACGCGAGATGGCTGGAGGCGGTAGACGAGGCGGCCGCCGCGGTTCGCTCCGGCGCGATCGAGAAGGTCGTGCTGGCGCGCGACGTCAAGGTGTGGACGAAGCGGCCGCTCGATCTGCGCCCCGTCCTCCGGCGCCTCGCGGCCGCCTACCCCGAGTGCTACACGTTCGCGTTCGAGGGGCTGGTCGGCGCGTCGCCGGAGCTCCTGGCGCGCCGTATGGACGACACGGTGGAGTCGGTGGTGCTGGCGGGGACGGCGCGCCGCGGCACGACCGTCGAGGAGGATGCCGCGCTGGGAGAAGACCTGCTCGCATCGGCGAAGGACGTCGCCGAGCACCGTCCCGTGAGCGACGAGGTGCGGCGGGTCCTGGAGGACATCACCGAGAGCCTCGACGTGTCGGCGGCGCCGTTCCTGCTCCGGCTGGCGAACGCGCAGCACCTCGCGACGTCGTTCGCGGGTCGCCTGTCGCAACCGCGCGACGCTCTGGAGATCGCCGCGATGCTCCACCCGACGCCGGCGGTCTGCGGCACACCGACCGACCGCGCGCTCGAGATGATCGGCGCGCTCGAGGCGATGGATCGCGACCTCTACGCCGGTCCCGTCGGGTGGGTCGACGGGCGCGGAGACGGCGAATGGGCGGTCGCACTCCGCTGCGCGCGCTTCCGCGGGAGCCGAGGTCGGCTGTTCGCCGGCGCCGGCATCGTCGCAGCTTCGCGACCGGAGGCCGAGTTGGAGGAGACGCGGCTCAAGTTGAGGGCGATGCAGGACGCGCTCGACGTCGCCTGACGCCGCGGGTGCGACAATGCCGCGGTGGCGATCCATACCGATGACCCGCGACTGACAGATGCGATAGCCGCCTTCGATCAGACGAACTGGGCGCAGCTCATCCTCGACGCGCAGATGAACCTCGTGTGGGTGTCGGACGAGTTGAAGAAGTTCCTCGGGGAGCACGACGACGAGAGGCTGGGATGCGGCCGGTCGATCCTCGAGGCGTTCTCGCGCGAGGTGTGGGTGGAGACGATCGCGCCGGAGAGCGTCGTGCGAATGGCGAACGACTTCGGCGGATTCATCCTGGCGGTCCGTCCCGAGGCCGCCTCCGAGGCGAGAGGGCCTGTAGCCGACATCATCCGAAACCTCGAGCCGCAGCCGCCGAGCTTCGCCTCGTACTCGAGCTTCATGTACGTACGCGACCAGCCCGAGCCGTACCAGGTGGATGTCGTCGGGATCGTCCTGCGGGACGAGGCCGGGGAGTTCGTGGGCGCGTGGGTCGGCATGTTCTCGGCGCTGCCGCCGACCCTCATGCAGCTCCTCGCGCGGGGAGACATCGACATGTACCAGCGCATGGCGCGCCTGATCGAGCCGCGACGGCGGCGCGCCGCCATCCTGTTCGCCGACGTGCAGGCCTCGGGCGCGCTGGCGCGGTCCCTTCCGACCGAGACCTATTTCGGGCTCGTGCGCAACCTGACGTCGGACATGGATGCGATCGTCGCGCGCAACCGGGGCATCACCGGCAAGCATGCAGGCGACGGCCTCACGGCTTTCTTCCTCGCCGATGATCTCGGAAGCGCCTCGGCGGCCGCCGCGGCCGCGCTCGAAACAGCGTTCTCGATGCGCGAGTG
>DATLFS010000053.1:0-40089 GCA_035540935.1 Actinomycetota bacterium | reverse complement strand
CATGCTCGACTTCGACGCCGTCGTCGCTACCCCCGACATGATGCCCGTGGTGGGGAAGCTCGGCCGGGTCCTCGGCCCGCGGGGCCTCATGCCCAACCCGAAGTCCGGCACGGTCACCGATGACGTGGCCAAGGCCGTCGCGGACATCAAGGGCGGGATGATCGAGTACCGGACCGACCGGCACGGGAACCTTCACCTCATTCTCGGCAAGAAGTCGTTCGACGAAGCCGACCTGGTGGCGAACTACGCCGCGGTGATCGACGAGGTGGTGCGGGCGAAGCCGGCGGCGGCGAAGGGCCGGTATCTCAAGACGCTCTCCCTCTCGTCGACGATGGGGCCGGGCATCCGCATCGATCCGACGAAGAGCAAGGACGTCGAGGAGGGCGAGTTCGCGGGGGCGACGGCCGAATAGCGCCCGGCGGCGCTCGGCAGGTACGGGCGGCCGCACGTCGAACCGGAACAAGACCGCTACCGCACCCCAGGGGGTCTCCGCACGATGCGTATCCGTCTTCTCGCCTGCGGCCTGGCCGCCCTCTTCTGCCTGCCGGGAGTCGCCGCCGCGCTCCCGCGGACCGACGGGACCTCCATCGTCGGCGGCGTGGCCGCGTCGGAGGAGTACGGATTCATGGTTTCCGTTCAACGCCGCGGCGGCAGCCACTTCTGCGGTGGGAGCCTCGTCCGCAAGCAATGGGTCTTGACGGCCGCCCACTGCGTCGACGACCAGCAGCCGGAGGGCCTCCAGGTGATGATGGGCTCGCACGACCGAAACGATCCCGGCCCCCTGTTCCTGGTCGAGGAGATAGTCGTCCACGAGCTGTACGACGGCGGCGGTTTCGACATCGCGCTGCTCAAGCTCGAGAAGGCGCCGGGCTTCAAGCCGATCCGGATCGCGGGCGCCGCTCAGCGCGATCTGTGGGAACCGGGCGACACCGCCCGCGTGATCGGGTGGGGAAGCTCGATCTTCCTGGTCGGTCCGGGCTCGCCGACCCTCCAAGAGGTCGACGTGCCGATCGTCGACGACGCCGACTGTGCCCGCTCCTACGAGCTGCTGTTCGGCTTCGAGGATGGGACGCAGGTATGCGCCGGTGAGGACACCGGCGGGAGGGATTCCTGCCAGGGCGACTCGGGCGGACCTCTGATGGTGAAGGACCCGAAGGGGCGGTGGTTCCAGATGGGAACCGTCTCCTACGGCCTCGGCTGCGGGTGGCCGCTCTTCTACGGCGTCTACGGCCGTGTCGGCGAGGGGCCTCTTCACGCATGGCTGAAGGCGAAGCTGCCGAAGAAGTAAGCGCTGCTATAGTTCCACTCTGCCCGAGACCGCCGGGGGGCGCGAGCCCTTAATGATCCGGCGCAGGCGAACAGACTGCGGTGCCACCGTGCCTGCGGCCGCCTGTTCGGGCGGCCGTTTTTCGTTGCGCGAACGAAGGAGATGCGGATGGCGAGACCCGAGAAGGCGGCTGCGGTCGAGGAGATAAAGGAGCGGTTCGAAGAGGCGAACGCCGCCCTTCTCACCGAGTACCGCGGTCTTGCGGTCGGCGAGATCCGGGAGGTCCGTCAGGCGCTCCAGGAGTCCGACACCGATCTGAAGGTTCTCAAGAACACCCTGGCGCGCATCGCGGTCCGGGAGGTCGGTTACGAGGATCTCGTCGACCAGCTCGTCGGCCCGACCGCGATCGCCTTCGTCAAAGGTGATGCGGTCGCGGCCGCCAAAGCGCTCGACGAGGCGTCGCGCCGGTTCCCGGTGCTCGTCGTCAAGGGGGGCGTGCTCGAGGGCCGCGTGCTCGACGCAGACCAGGTCAAGGATCTCGCCCGCCTGGAGCCGCGCGAAGTGCAGCTCACAAAGATCGCGATGTTGTTCAACCAGCCGGCGCAGCAGGCCGTCAACGTCCTGTCCGCTCTGCTACGCGACCTCGGCTCCATGCTGGCGCAGGTGGCGGAGAAGAAGGGCGCCGGTGAGGTTCCGGCCGCCGCGGCCGAGGCCTCGGCTGAAGAGACACCAGAAGAGACCGCAGATGGTGATCCGGGTTCCGCGGACGATGCGGAAGCAAAGGAGGAGTAAGGCATGGCCAATCTCACGCAGGACGACGTTCTCGACGCGATCGCCGGGTGGACGGTCCTCGAGCTCTCGGAGTTCGTGAAGGCGTTCGAGGAGAAGTTCGGTGTCACGGCGGCGGCGCCGGTGGCGATCGCCGCGCCGGGGGCCGCCGGAGCGGGTGGCGCGGGCGACGGCGCCGCGGCCGAGGAGAAGGACGAGTTCGACGTCGTTCTGACCTCGGCGGGTGACAAGAAGATCCAGGTCATCAAGGAGGTTCGGGCGCTCACGAACCTCGGCCTGAAGGAGGCGAAGGACCTCGTCGATTCGGCGCCCAAGCCGGTGCTCGAGAAGGTCGCCAAGGAGCAGGCCGAGGAGGCCAAGGCGAAGCTCGAAGGTGCCGGGGCATCCGTCGACCTGAACTAACCGAGGAGCGAAAGCGGCCCGGGGGTGACCCGGGCCGCCCCGCGCCCGAAGCGCGAAAAGTGGTTGACCGCGGCGGCTTCGAGGTCTACAGTCACCGGCAGACCAGATTCGAAGGGGTCCTCATAGAGGTTTTCCTCCGATCAAGCAGTTCGCTTGACGCCGGTGTAGGTCGTCCCCTACACTGGCTTTTCGCTGTGCCTAGACTCCCTGTCCGTTCCGTACGCTCTGTCGCGCGGCTAAGAACCGCCCATGGTGTGCCGGTCAGGGGCATCTCGGAGCCGGAGAACGCTCCCGGCGCCGCTCGATCCATCGCCTGCTAGCAGAACACGACAAACACACAGGGAGGCCCGCTTGTCGCTCAATGCCCTGCGCGACCGCCGTTCGTTCTCGAAGCTCGCCGAGGCTCTTCCTCCGCCCAACCTGATCTCCGTCCAGAAGGAGTCGTTCGACTGGTTCCTGAACCGCGGGCTGGGCGACACGCTCAAAGAGATCTCGCCGATCGAGGACTTCACCGGCAACCTCGCCCTGCAGTTCATCGCGCACGAGTTCAAAGACCCGAAGTTCGACGAGGACGAGTGCAAGGAGAAGGACATGACCTTCTCTCGCCCGCTCTTCGTCACCGCCGCCTTCATCAACAAGGAGACCGGCGAGATCAAGGAGCAGACGGTCTTCATGGGGGACTTCCCGATGATGACCGACAAGGGGACCTTCATCATCAACGGGACCGAGCGGGTCGTCGTGTCGCAGCTGGTGCGGTCGCCGGGCGTCTACTTCGACCGGGCCATCGACAAGACCTCCGACAAAGACATCTACTCCTGCAAGATCATCCCGGCGCGGGGCGCCTGGCTCGAGTTCGAGACCGACAAGAAGGACATGGTCGGGGTCCGGGTCGATCGGAAGCGCCGGCAGAACGTCACCGTGCTCCTCAAGGCGCTCGGCTACGGCGGTGACCAGGAGATCCTCGATCTGTTCGGTGGAGCCGAGTCGATCCGCCTCACCCTCGAGAAGGACGCCATCCAGACCGAGGAAGACGCGCTCATGGACATCTACCGGAAGCTCCGCCCCGGCGAGCCGCCGACGGTAGAGAGCGCCCGCAGCCTTCTCGACAACCTTTTCTTCAATGCGAAGCGCTACGACCTGGCGCGGGTCGGTCGTTACAAGGTCAACAAGAAGCTCGGTCTTCCTCACGACGAGAAGGCGATCGACGAGATGGGCACCGTCCTCCGCAAGGACGACATCCTGACGACGATCCAGTACCTCGTCCGGCTCCACGCCGGCGACCCCGAGGTCGAGGTCGACGACATCGACAACTTCGCCAACCGCCGCATCCGACCCGTCGGTGAGCTGATCCAGAACCAGATCCGGGTCGGTCTCTCACGGATGGAGCGCGTGGTGCGGGAGCGCATGACGACTCAGGACGTCGAGGCGATCACCCCGCAGACGCTGATCAACATCCGCCCGGTCGTGGCGGCCATCAAGGAGTTCTACGGGTCGAGCCAGCTCAGCCAGTTCATGGACCAGACGAACCCCCTGGCGGGCCTCACCCACAAGCGTCGCCTGTCCGCCCTCGGCCCGGGCGGCCTGTCGCGGGAGCGGGCGGGCTTCGAGGTGCGAGACGTGCACCCGAGCCACTACGGCCGGATGTGCCCGATCGAGACGCCCGAGGGCCCGAACATCGGCCTGATCGGTTCGCTGTCGACCTACGCCCGTCTCAACCGTTACGGGTTCATCGAGACGCCCTACCGGCGCGTCGCCGACGGTCGCGTCACCGACAAGATCGACTACCTCACCGCCGATGAAGAGGCGCGGGCGATCATCGCCCAGGCGAACGCCGAGCTGAACGACGACGGCACCTTCGCGGAAGAGAAGGTCCTGGTGCGAGGTCGCCAGAACGAGATCGAGTACGTGGATCCCGGAGAGGTCGACTACGTCGACGTCTCCCCCAAGCAGATCATCTCGGTCTCGACCGCGTGCATCCCGTTCCTCGAGCACGACGACGCGAACCGAGCGCTCATGGGCGCCAACATGCAGCGCCAGGCGGTGCCGCTCGTTCGCCCGCAGGCGCCTTACGTGGGGACGGGGCTCGAGTTCCGCGCCGCCGTCGACGCAGGTGACGTGATCGTTGCTCAGGAGAGCGGCACCGTCGAAGAGGTCACCGCCGCGCGGATCGTCATCGCCACGTCGAAAGGCGAGCGCCGGACCTACAAGCTCGACAAGTTCCGCCGGTCGAACCAGTCCACGTGCATCAACCAGCGCCCGCTGGTCAAAGAGGGCCAGAAGGTGAAGAAGGGCGACGTGCTCGCCGACGGTCCCTCGACCGACAACGGCGAGCTGGCGCTGGGCGCCAACCTCCTCGTCGCGTTCATGTCGTGGGAGGGCTACAACTTCGAGGACGCCATCATCGTCTCCGAGCGCCTGGTCAAGGAAGACGTGCTCACCTCGATCCACATCGAGGAGTACGAGGTTGACGCTCGTGACACGAAGCTGGGCGCCGAGGAGATCACCCGGGACATCCCGAACGTCTCCGAGGAGGTCCTGGCCGACCTCGACGACCGAGGCATCATCCGCATCGGTGCGGAGGTGGGGCCCGGCGACGTGCTCGTCGGCAAGGTTACGCCGAAGGGCGAGACCGAGCTGACCCCCGAGGAGCGCTTGCTGCGGGCGATCTTCGGCGAGAAGGCGCGCGAGGTCCGCGATACGTCGCTCAAGATGCCGCACGGCGAATCCGGCAAGGTCATCGGCGTCCGCGAGTTCTCCCGCGACAACGGCGACGAGCTCTCGCCCGGCGTCAACGAGCTCGTGCGGGTCTTCGTCGCGCAGAAGCGCAAGATCTCCGAGGGGGACAAGCTCGCCGGCCGCCACGGCAACAAGGGCGTGATCGCCAAGATCCTTCCCGAGCAGGACATGCCGTTCCTGCCCGACGGGACCCCCGTGGACATCATCCTCAACCCGCTTGGCGTGCCGTCCCGGATGAACCTCGGGCAGGTGCTCGAGACGCACCTCGGCTGGGTGGCCAAGATGCGCTGGGAGAGCGAGAACGGCGCGGTCGAACCCGGCAAGTGGAGCGATCAGGAACCCACGTGGGTCTCGACGCCGGTGTTCGACGGCGCCCGCGAGGACGAGCTCGTCCAGGCACTTCGTCAGGCGGCGGAGAAGCCGATCGAATACCCGCTCGTGAGCGAGACGGGCAAGGCGCAGCTGTTCGACGGGCGCTCCGGCGAGCCTTACGACAACCCGATCACGGTCGGCTACATGTACGTCTTGAAGCTCTCGCACATGGTCGACGACAAGATCCACGCTCGTTCGACGGGCCCGTACTCGATGATCACGCAGCAGCCGCTCGGCGGTAAGGCGCAGTTCGGCGGCCAGCGCTTCGGCGAGATGGAGGTCTGGGCGCTCGAGGCTTACGGGGCCGCCTACTGTCTGCAGGAGTTGCTGACGATCAAGTCCGACGACGTCCTCGGCCGCGTCAAGGTGTACGAGGCGATCGTCAAGGGCGAGAACATCCCGACGCCCGGCATCCCGGAGTCCTTCAAGGTGCTCATCAAAGAGATGCAGAGTCTGTGCCTGAACGTCGAGGTTCTCTCGGCCGAGGGCGAAGAGATCGAAATGAAAGAGATCGACGAAGACATCTTCCGCACCGCGGAGGAGTTGGGCATCGATCTGTCCCGCCGCGAGCCGTCTTCGGTCGAGGAGGTCTAAGTGACCTCCTCGGAGACACACGTGCAGCGCAGGATGGCGAAAAGGCTGCGTCATCCTGCGTTCTCGGTTGCCGACGCACCGCCAGTGCGCCGGCTCCCTGCGGCCTTGGCTGACTTGCTTTCCGCGCCCCTGCGCTTGGACAGCGCCCCCCGAGGAGGTCACTAGTGCTCGACGTCAACTATTTCGACGAGCTTCGTATCGGCCTCGCCACCGGCGACCAGATCCGTGCCTGGTCGAACGGCGAGGTCAAGAAGCCCGAGACCATCAACTACCGGACCCTCAAGCCTGAGAAGGACGGCCTCTTCTGCGAGAAGATCTTCGGCCCTACGAAGGACTGGGAGTGCTACTGCGGCAAGTACAAGCGCGTCCGGTTCAAGGGGATCATCTGTGAGCGCTGCGGCGTCGAGGTGACGCGCGCGAAGGTGCGGCGCGAGCGCATGGGCCACATCGAGCTCGCCGCCCCGGTGACGCACATCTGGTACTTCAAGGGGGTCCCGAGCCGGCTCGGATACCTGCTCGACCTCGCTCCCAAGGACCTCGAGAAGGTCATCTACTTCGCCGCCTCCATCGTCACCGCGGTCGACGACGCGAAGCGCCACAAGGATCTGCCGAAGCTCGAAGAGGAGATCCAGAAGGAGATCGCCAAGATCGAGTCGGACCGCGATCAGCGGGTCGAGGAGATCCTGAAGGAGACCGAAGACCGCCTTGCCGAGATGGAGGGGCGCAAGGCACGGTCCTCCGAGAAGACGGCGGCGAAGAACCAGGCCGAGCGCCAGATGAAAGAGGTCCGTGAGCGGGCCGACCGCAACATCGGGCTGGCGCAGGCGACCATCGACAAGTTCCGCGATCTCAAGCCGAAGGAGATCGTCGACGACGAGGTGCTGTGGCGGGAGCTCAAGGACCGTTACGGCGACTACTTCCGCGGCGGCATGGGCGCCGAGGCGATCAAGGAGCTCCTCGCCAGCCTCGACCTGGAAGCTGAGGCCGAGAGCCTGCGCGAGGTCATCCGCACGGGCAAGGGCCAGAAGCGGCAGCGCGCGATCAAGCGTCTGAAGGTCGTGGCTCCATTCAACGACCCGGCGAAGAAGAACTCGCCGCTCGGGATGGTGCTCGACTGCGTTCCGGTCATCCCGCCCGACCTGCGCCCGATGGTTCAGCTCGACGGCGGACGCTTCGCCACGAGCGACCTAAACGACCTCTATCGCCGCGTGATCAACCGGAACAACCGCCTGAAGCGCCTGCTCGACCTGGGCGCGCCGGAGATCATCGTCAACAACGAGAAGCGGATGCTTCAAGAGGCGGTCGACGCGCTGTTCGACAACGGTCGTCGCGGCCGTCCCGTCACGGGGCCGGGCAACCGCCCGCTCAAGAGCCTCTCCGACATGCTCAAGGGTAAGCAGGGACGCTTCCGTCAGAACCTGCTCGGCAAGCGAGTGGACTACTCGGGCCGTAGCGTCATCGTCGCGGGGCCGAAGCTGAAGCTCCACCAGTGCGGGCTCCCGAAGCAGATGGCGCTCGAGCTCTTCAAGCCGTTCGTCATGAAGCGTCTCGTCGACCTCGGGCACGCGCAGAACATCAAGAGCGCGAAGCGGATGGTCGAGCGCAGCCGCCCCCACGTGTGGGACGTCCTCGAGGACATCATCCACGAGCACCCGGTGCTGCTGAACCGCGCGCCGACGCTCCACCGCCTGGGCATCCAGGCGTTCGAGCCGATCCTCGTCGAGGGCAAGGCCATCCAGATCCACCCGTTGGTTTGCGTGGCGTTCAACGCCGACTTCGACGGTGACCAGATGGCGGTGCACGTGCCGCTGTCCTCCGAGGCGCAGGCTGAAGCGCGCCTGTTGATGCTGAGCGCGCACAACGTGCTCTCGCCCGCGTCGGGCGACCCCATCGTGACGCCCACGCAGGACATCGTGATCGGCGCCTACTACCTAACGGCCGAGCACCAGGGCGAGAAGGGCGAGGGGCGCGTCTTCGCGAACGTCAACGAGGTCCTCAAGGCGTATGACGCCCGCGTGATCGGCATCCACGCCAAGATCAAGGTCCGCGGGCTCAAGCGCTTCGCCGACGAGACGGTCGAGGAGTACGAGGCGAATCCCGGACGTTTGAAGGAGACCACGGCGGGGCGCATCATCCTGAACTCCGCCTTCCCGGACGACTTCCCGTTCCACGACACCCCGCTGCGCAAGGGCGAGCTCCGGAACCTCATCGACCAGTGCGTCCGGCGCTATCCGAAGGCCGACCTGGCACGCGTGCTCGACGCAGTGAAGGACGTCGGGTTCCACTACGCCACCAAGGCAGGCGTCACGATCGGGCTCGAGGACGTCGTCACGCCGCCCCAGAAGCCGAAGATCCTCGCCGAGCACGAGAAGCAGGCGGAGAAGGTCGAGACCCAGTTCCGCAAGGGGATCATCACCGAGGACGAGCGCCGGCAGGAGCTGATCGAGATCTGGACGAAGGCCACCGACGAGGTGCGGGACGCCATGGTCCAGAACTTCGACGACCTCAATCCGATCTGGATGATGGCCAACTCCGGCGCTCGAGGAAACATCCAGCAGATCCGGCAGATCGCCGGGATGCGCGGTCTCGTCGCCAACCCGCGCGGCGAGATCATCCCGCGGCCGATCCGTGCGAACTTCCGTGAGGGCCTGACGGTTCTCGAGTACTTCATCTCGACCCACGGAGCACGTAAGGGCCTCGCCGATACGGCTCTGCGAACCGCGGACTCGGGTTATCTGACCCGCCGTCTGGTGGACGTCGCGCAGGAGGTCATCGTCCGTGCCGATGATTGCGGCACCGACCGCGGCATCCGCATCGACGTCGAGGCGGAGCGGGCGCACCTGAAGCAGCGGCTGATCGGCCGCGTCCTCCTCGAGGACGCACTCGGCGGCAACGGTAAGACCGTCGTCGGCAAGGCCGGTGACGTCGTCGACCCGGACCTGCGCGAGCGCATCGAGTCCGAGGGCGTGAAGGAGGTCGTCGTCCGTACTGTCCTGACCTGCGAGGCCCGCTACGGCGTCTGCGCGAAGTGCTACGGCATGTCGATGGCGACGGGTCAGCTCGTGGAGCTCGGCGAGGCGGTCGGGATCGTGGCCGCTCAGTCGATCGGCGAGCCCGGTACGCAGCTGACGATGCGGACCTTCCACACCGGTGGGGTCGCCGGTGAGGACATCACGCACGGCCTGCCGCGCGTCGTCGAGCTCTTCGAGGCGCGCACCCCCAAGGGGAAGGCCGAGATCGCCGCGGCGTCGGGTCGGATCGAGATCCAAGAGGACGAGCGGACGCGGAAGGTGACGCTCGTTCCCGACGACGGGAGCGACCCGCTCGAGTACAAGATCCCGCGCCGCGCCCGGCTCCTCGTCCGGGACGGCGACGAGGTGGCGGCGGGCGACTCGCTCACGGATGGGTCGAAGGACCCCGATGAGATCCTCGAGGTCCTGGGCACGCGGGACGTGCAGATGTACCTCGTAGGCGAGGTTCAGAGCGTCTACCGCAGCCAGGGTGTTCCGATCCACGACAAGCACATCGAGCTGATCGTGCGGCAGATGCTCCGCAAGGTCACGGTCATCGAGCCCGGCGACACCGAGTTCCTTCCGGGTGAGATGGTTGACTCCCGAGCGTTCGCCGAGACGAACGAGGCCGTCGTGTCGGGCGGTGGCGAGGCTGCCACCGCGCGCCCGGTCCTGATGGGGATCACGAAGGCGTCGCTCGCCACCGAGTCCTGGCTGTCGGCGGCGTCGTTCCAGGAGACCACCCGGGTCCTCACGGAGGCCGCCATCAACGGCAAGCGCGACTCACTCTTGGGGCTCAAGGAGAACGTCATCATCGGCAAGCTGATCCCGGCCGGGACGGGGATGACCCGCTACCGCGCCGTGAGGGTCGAGGTCGAGGGCGCCTCCTACAGCGACGAGGAGGCGCGGGCGCTCTTGGGTCTGCCTCCCCGTGAGGAGGCGGTCGGCGCCGAGGAGGCACGCGAGCTCCTTGGAGGCGCCACGCTCCAGGCCGTGCCCGACATCGCGGCCGACGGGGAGTCGGCGGAGGCGGTCAGCGAGTAGCCGCATCGGCGATGGGTTCCAGAGGGGCCGCCTTCGGGCGGCCCCTTCCCGTTCCTGAGGCGGCGGCGGTTTGACCCACCTGCTCTTCTGCCCTATCCTTGCCGACCGCGTCCCCCTCGGGGGACGTGTCACGCGCGGGAAGAGTTTCCGCGCCGACTAAGAGGCACACCATCACGTTCGGTGAGCTTCGACAGGCCCGGTCGCCCCGGGAACCGTCGAGGTCGATGTGATCGCCGGACACGCGTCACCGAGAGGACACCCGGAGGCTGCGCGCCGCCGGTCCCTATCTCTCGGACGACCGGGAAAAACGGCTCCCGCGACCGTGGTTCGCCTGCGGTGCGGAGGCCAATAGAGGTGAGGTTCGCCCGCCGATACGGCGGGCCCGAGAAGGCGGCGGCCAACGGCCCGGTTCCCCGGGTCGGCTGTGCGCCGGAAGAAAGGAAAGCGTGCCGACCATCCAGCAGCTGGTCCGCCAAGGGCGCCAGTTCAAGAAGGAGAAGTCGAAGTCGCCGGCCCTCAAGGGGTCGCCGCAGCGCCGGGGCGTCTGCACCCGTGTCTACACGACGACGCCCAAGAAGCCGAACTCGGCCCTGCGCAAGGTCGCTCGCGTCCGCCTCACCTCTGGCATCGAAGTCACCGCTTACATCCCGGGCGTCGGCCACAACCTCCAGGAGCACTCGATCGTGCTCGTCCGTGGAGGCAGGGTCAAAGACCTCCCGGGCGTCCGTTACAAGATCATCCGCGCCGCGCTCGACACCGCGGGCGTCAAGGATCGCTCGCAGTCGCGCTCGAAGTACGGCGCGAAGAAGGCCGGGGGTGGTGCCTGATGCCGCGCAAAGGACCCGCGTCGCGCCGGGAGCTCCTTCCCGACCCGGTCTACAACTCGATCCTGGTTACGCAGCTGCAGAATCGCCTGCTGATGCGCGGCAAGCGCACGATCGCCGAGGGGATCGTTTACGACGCCCTCGAGAAGGTGGGGGCGAAGACCGGCAAGGACCCGCTCCAGATCCTCAAGAAGGCGGTCGACAACATCAAGCCGCTGCTCGAGGTGCGTTCCCGGCGCGTCGGCGGCGCCACCTACCAGGTTCCCGTCGAGGTCCAGGCGCGCCGGGGGACGACGCTCGCCATCAGGTGGCTCGTCGGCTTCTCGCGCAAGCGGCGCGAGCGCAGCATGGCCGACCGCTTGGCGGGCGAGATCCTCGACGCTTCGGGCGGCGCCGGCGCCGCGGTGAAGCGCCGCGAGGACATGCACAAGATGGCTGAGGCGAACAAGGCGTTCGCGCACTACCGCTGGTAGTCGGACGCCCGAGGAGAGAGATGGCAGAGGCAGCCCAACAACAGAAGACGCAGAAGCAGGAGCGCCCGCAGCTGAAGCAGGTCAAAGGCGGCGGGAGCCCGACCATCCGCGAGTACCCGCTGAACCACACCCGGAACATCGGGATCATGGCTCACATCGACGCGGGCAAGACCACGACGACCGAGCGGATCCTCTACTACACCGGCAAGACCTACAAGATCGGTGAGGTCCACGAGGGCGGCGCCGTCATGGACTGGATGGTGCAGGAGCAGGAGCGCGGGATCACGATCACCTCCGCGGCCACGACCTGCAACTGGAAGGGCTACTGGATCAACATCATCGACACGCCCGGTCACGTGGACTTCACGGTCGAGGTCGAGCGGAGCCTCCGCGTGCTCGACGGGGCGGTCGCCGTCTTCGACGCGGTCGCGGGCGTCGAGCCGCAGTCGGAGACCGTGTGGCGACAGGCGGACCGCTACCAAGTGCCGCGTATCTGCTTCATCAACAAGATGGACCGGACCGGCGCCGACTTCTTCCGCTGTGTGGAGATGATCGAGTCGCGGCTGAACGGCCGCCCGGTCGTGGTTCAGCTGCCGATCGGCCGCGAGGCCGACTTCCACGGCGTGGTCGACCTCATCACGATGGCCGCGCACTACTGGCCGGACGAGGGGATGGGCGAGGAGTGGGAAGACCGCCCGATCCCGGAAGACATGGTCGAGCAGGCGGAGCAGTACCGGCACGACATGCTCGAGGCTCTGGCCGACTACGACGAATCGATCATGGAGAAGTTCCTCGAGGACCAAGAGGTTTCTCCGGAAGAGATCCGCAAGGTGATCCGCCGGGCCACGATAGCCAACGACGTCACCCCGGTTCTCTGCGGGAGCGCCTTCAAGAACAAGGCCGTGCAGCCGCTCCTCGACTCGATCACCTGGTATCTCCCGAGCCCGCTCGATTTGCCGGCTTACGAGGGCACTCACCCGACGACCGGCGAGAAGCTCATCCGTAACCCGGACGACCACGAGCCGTTCTCGGCGCTTGCGTTCAAGATCATGAGCGACCCTTACGTCGGACGCCTCACCTACATGCGCGTCTACTCCGGGACGCTGCGCTCCGGCGAGACGTTGCTCAACGCGACCCGCGACCGCAAAGAGCGCATCGGACGCCTTCTCCAGATGCATGCGAACCACCGCGAGGACAAGGATGCGGTGTTCGCCGGCGACATCGTCGCCGTCGTCGGTCTCAAGCAGACCCTCACCGGTGACACGATCTGTGACCCGGGCAACCCGGTGCTGCTCGAGGAGATGACCTTCCCGGCGCCGGTGATCGACGTGGCGATCGAGCCCAAGTCGAAGGCCGACTCCGACAAGCTCGGCAATGCGCTGCAGCGTCTGTCCGAGGAAGACCCGACCTTCCGCGTCCACACCGACGAGGAGACGGGCCAGACGATCATCTCGGGGATGGGCGAGCTCCACCTCGAGGTCCTCGTCGACCGCCTCATCCGCGAGTTCAAGGTCGGGGCAAACGTCGGCAAGCCTCAGGTGGCGTACCGCGAGACGATCCAGAACCCCGTCGAGAAGGTCGAGGTCAGGTACGTCAAGCAGACGGGGGGCAAGGGGCAGTACGCCCACGCCGTCATCAAGGTCGAGCCGACCGGCCCCGGCGGCGGCTACGAGTTCATCAACAAGATCACGGGTGGCCGTATCCCGAACGAGTACATCCCGGCCGTCGACCAGGGCGTGCAAGAGGCTATGGCGTCGGGCGTGCTCGCCGGCTATCCCGTCGTCGACGTGCGGGTGACGCTCGTCGACGGCTCGTATCACGAGGTGGACTCGAGCGAGATGGCGTTCAAGATCGCCGGTTCGATGGTCCTCAAGGAGGCGGCGCGCAAGGCGAAGCCGGTGCTCCTCGAACCGATCTTCGACGTCGAGGTCGTGACGCCGGACGAGTACATGGGAGACGTCATCGGCGACCTATCGGGCCGCCGCGGTCGCATCGAGTCGATGGATCAGCGCGGGAGCGACCGGATCGTGAAGGCGCAGGTGCCGCTGGCGGAGATGTTCGGCTACGCAACCGAGCTTCGTAGCCGCACGCAGGGTCGCGCCACCTACACGATGCAGTTCGCCTCCTACCAGGACGTACCGAAGAACATCGCCGACGAAGTCGTCGCGACGGTCCGCGGCGAGCCGCAGTAGGAACGGACAGGAAGCACAGGAAGAGGGAGAGGGAGCGATGGCCAAGGCCAAGTTCGAGCGCACGAAGCCGCACGTCAACATCGGCACGATGGGTCACATCGACCATGGGAAGACGACGCTGACGGCGGCCATCACGAAGGTCCTCCACGACCAGAACCCGAACGTCCAGTTCACCGCGTTCGACCAGATCGACAAGGCTCCGGAGGAGAAGGAGCGCGGCATCACGATCGCCATCGCGCATGTGGAGTACGAGACGGAGAACCGTCACTACGCCCACGTCGACATGCCCGGCCACGCCGACTACATCAAGAACATGATCACCGGCGCCGCGCAGGTGGACGGCGCGATCCTGGTCGTGTCGGCCGCCGACGGTCCGATGCCGCAGACGCGCGAGCACGTTCTCCTGGCCCGTCAGGTGAACGTCCCCTACATCGTGGTCGCCCTGAACAAGGTCGACATGGTCGACGATCCCGAGCTCCTCGACCTCGTCGAGCTCGAGGTGCGTGAGCTGCTGAGCGAGTACGAGTACCCCGGTGACGACGTGCCGGTCGTGCGTGTCTCGGCTCTCAAGGCCCTCGACGGCGACGCCGACGCGGCCAACGGGATCCTCGAGCTGATGCAGGCGGTCGACGACTACATCCCCGAGCCGCAGCGCGAGACCGACAAGCCGTTCCTCATGCCGATCGAGGACGTCTTCACGATCACCGGACGAGGAACCGTCGTCACCGGCCGCGTCGAGCAGGGCAAGCTCAATGTCGGCGAGGAGATCGAGATCGTCGGCATCGAGAAGGAGACCCGCAAGACCGTCGTCACCGGCATCGAGATGTTCCGGAAGATGCTCGACGAGGCCGTCGCCGGCGACAACGCCGGCATCCTCCTCCGAGGCACCAAGAAGGACGAGGTCCAGCGCGGTCAGGTCCTGGCGAAGCCGGCTTCGGTGACGCCGCACACCAAGTTCACGGCTCAGGTGTACATCCTGAGCAAGGATGAGGGCGGCCGCCACACGCCGTTCTTCAACAACTACCGGCCTCAGTTCTACTTCCGCACCACGGACGTCACCGGCTCCATCAAGCTCCCCGACGGGACCGAGATGGTGATGCCGGGCGACAACACCGAGATGGAGGTCGAGCTGATCCAGCCGGTGGCCATGGACGAGGGTCTTCGGTTCGCCATCCGCGAGGGTGGCCGCACCGTCGGGGCCGGCCGCGTCACGAAGATCATCGAGTAGCAGAGGAGACGGCGGACCCCCATGGCGAGTGGAATGAAGATCCGGATCAGGCTGAAGGCATACGACCACGAGGTCATCGACCAGTCGGCGAAGAAGATCGTCGAGACGGTCACGCGCACCGGCGCGAGCGTCAACGGCCCGATCCCGCTGCCGACGGAGCGATCCGTCTACACGGTGATCCGCTCGCCGCACAAGGACAAGGATTCGCGCGAGCACTTCGAGATGAGAACGCACAAGAGGTTGCTCGACATCGTGAACCCGACCGCCAAGACGGTCGACTCCCTGCAGCGGCTGGACCTTCCGGCGGGGGTCGACATCGAGCTGAAGCTTTAGCACCGGCTCCGCTCGGTGAACCGACAGAACGAGACAGGAAAGAGGATTCGATGGCAGAGGTGAAAGGCATCCTCGGTCGCAAGATCGGGATGACCCAGGTCTTCGACGAAAGCGGTCGCGCCGTTCCGGTGACCGTCGTCGAGGCCGGCCCCTGTCGCGTCGCGCAGGTGAAGAGCCCGGAGAAAGACGGCTACTCCGCGATCCAGCTGGCCTTCGGTCCGGCGAAGCGGGTGAACAAGCCGATGGGCGGACACTTCGCGAAGGCGGGCATTGACTCGGCGCGGCACCTGGTCGAGCTGCGACTCGAGGCGCCCGGTGAGTACGAGACGGGCGCCGAGATCAAGGCCGACGTGTTCGAGAGCGGAGAGCTCGTCGACGTGATCGGCGTGACGAAGGGAAAGGGATTCGCGGGAGGCATGAAGCGTCACAACTTCCGCGGGTTGTCCGCTACGCACGGAACCCAGCGGAAGCACCGCTCGCCGGGTTCTATCGGGGCGTGTGCCACACCCGCCCGCGTCTTCAAGGGGACGCGGATGGCCGGGCAGATGGGGAACCGCCGGGTCACGACGCTGAACCTGCGGGTGATCAAGGCCGACCCCGAACGGAATCTGCTGTTGCTGCGCGGTGCGGTCCCGGGGCCGAAGGGTGGACTGCTGATGGTGCGTTCCGCGGTTCGGCTCCGTCGCAGCGGCACCGGAAAGAGGGCGGGCTGATGGCGCTGACGGCGAACATCATCGATGCGACCGGCAAAACCACCGGCCGCCAGGATCTGCCCGAGGAGCTCTTCGGCGGCGAGATCAACACCGCGGTCCTCCACCAGGTGATGGTCGCCCAGCTGGCGGCCGCGCGCGCGGGCACGGCGTCGACGAAGACGCGCTCCGAGGTGCGCGGCGGCGGCAAGAAGCCGTGGCGCCAGAAGGGGACGGGTCGTGCTCGCCACGGCTCGATCCGGAGTCCGCTGTGGGTGGGCGGTGGAACGGTGTTCGGTCCCAAGCCCCGTGACTACGCGCAGCGCGTACCGAAGAAGATGCGGCGCGCCGCTCTCCGGTCGGCACTCGCGGACAAGGCGCAGAACGGGCGCATATGGGTGCTCGGCTCGTTCGACGAAGCCAGGACGAAGGCGGCCGTCGCGACGCTCGCGGGAGCCGGCATCTCCGGTCGTGTCCTGGTCGTGCTCGACACGGAGGACCCGGTCTCGGAGCGGGCCGATCGTGCGTTCCGCAATCTTCCGAAGGCGGCGTTCTCGCTCTACCGATCGCTGTCGACGTACGACGTCCTCGTAGCCGACGACGTGATCTTCACGACTTCCGCGCTCGAGCGCTTCGTGAAGAAGGCGTCCGTGCCCGCGACCCGTCCTTCCGAGGATGACTTCGTCGTCGAGGGCAAGGCCGATGTCGACGCCGCGGACGACGAGGAGGTGTCGTCGTGAGCAGCACGAAGCGGGATCCGCGCGATGTGATCCTCGCTCCCGTTGTGAGTGAGAAGTCGTATTCGTTGCTGGATCAGAACGCGTACACCTTCCGGGTTCACCGCGATGCGAACAAGACCGAGATCCGTCAGGCGGTCGAGCAGATCTGGGGTGTCCGGGTCGTGAGCGTCAACACGATCAACCGCAAGGGCAAGACCAAGCGTTTCCGGTTCCAGACGGGTAAGCGCCCCGACATCAAGCGGGCCGTAGTGAAGCTCGCCGAGGGCGACAAGATCGAGATCTTCGAGCAGCAGGCATAAGGGGTTAGACGATGGCGATCCGCAAGGCCAAGCCGACTTCTCCGGGACGTCGCTTCCAGACGTTCACCGACTTCTCCGAGCTAACGCGGGAGGAGCCGGAGAAATCGCTGGTGCAACCGAAGCCGAAGAAAGCCGGCCGTAACAACTACGGCCGCATAACGACGCGCCACCAGGGCGGCGGCAACAAGGTGCGCTACCGAGTCGTCGACTTTCGCCGCAATAAGGATGGGATACCCGCGAAGGTCGCTCACATCGAGTACGACCCGAACCGCAACGCTCGCATCGCCCTGCTGCACTATGCCGACGGCGAGAAGCGGTACATCCTCCACCCCAACCGCGTACGCGTGGGGGACGTCCTGCAGTCGGGGGCCGGCGCCGAGATCCGTCCCGGCAACGCTCTTCCGCTGCGGAACATCCCCGTCGGCACCGTCGTCCACAACGTCGAGCTCCGTCCGGGCGCGGGCGGCAAGATGGCTCGTTCCGCGGGGTCATCCGTGCAGCTGGTTGCGAAAGAGGGACAGCGCGCGACGCTCCGCCTCCCCTCGGGGGAGATGCGCATGGTGCAGCTCGACTGCCGCGCGACCGTGGGTGAGGTCGGGAACGCCGAGGCCGAGCTCGTGTCCGTCGGTAAGGCGGGCCGGGCACGCTGGAAGAACAAGAGGCCGACCGTGCGGGGCGTCGTGATGAACCCAGTCGACCACCCGCTCGGTGGAGGCGAGGGCAAGTCGTCCGGCGGCCGGCATCCGGTGAGCCCATGGGGCAAGAAAGAAGGACGGACCCGTAAGAAGAAGCAGTCGGATGCGCTCATCGTGCGCCGGCGCGGCAAGAAGCGAGGTCGGTAAGCGATGCCCAGGTCTCTGAAGAAGGGTCCGTTCGTCGACGACCATCTGCAGATCAAGGTCGTCGAGATGAACAAGAAGAACGAGAAGCGCGTGATCAAGACATGGTCGCGCCGCTCGACGATCATCCCGGAGATGGTGGGGCACACGATCGCGGTCCACGACGGCCGCAAGCACGTCCCGATCTACATCACCGAGTCCATGGTCGGTCACAAGCTGGGTGAGTTCGCCCCGACGCGGTCCTTCCGATCGCATGCGGGCGGCGAGAAGTCGACGAGGGTGAGGTAATGGCGCGGAAGATCGCGGCGGATGCGCAGGAGGCCATCGCCACAGCGCGCTACGTGCGCATGTCGGCGACGAAGGCGCGCCAAGTCGTCGACCTCATCCGGGGGCGGCACATCGACGACGCGCGCCGCGTCTTGCGCTTCACGCCGAAGGCCGCCTGTGCCCCCGTGGAGAAGGTCCTGAACTCCGCGGTGGCGAACGCGGAGAACAACCGCGGGCTCCCCGGCGACGAGCTCGTCGTGGCTCGCGCGTGGGTCGACGAAGGCCCGACGCTCAAGCGCTTCCGCCCTCGCGCGATGGGCCGCGCCACCCGGATCCGCAAGCGGACGTGTCACATCTCGGTCGTCGTCGGACGCCACGAGCAGGACGGCGACGCGGCTTCGCCGGTCGCCGCGGAGGCGAAGAAGACCACCGCCAAGAAGACGACGGCGAAGAAGACGACCGCCAAGAAGACGACGGCGAAGAAGACCACCTCTAAGAAGACGACGGCGAAGAAGACCACCGCCAAGAAGACCACCGCCAAGAAGACCACCGCCAAGAAGACCGAGGGGGAGTCCTAGATGGGTCAGAAGGTCCACCCGTACGGCTTCCGTCTCGGGATTCACACCGACTGGAAGTCGCGCTGGTTCACGGAGAAGCAGTACCAGGAGTACCTCGAGGCGGACATGCGGATCCGCCAGTACCTCTTGAACGAGCTTCCTCACGCCGGCATCAGCCGGATCGACATCGAGCGGACACGGGAGCGGGTGCGCATCGACACGCACACGGCGCGCCCCGGCATCGTCATCGGGCGCCGCGGGTCGGAGGCAGAGCGGCTACGGAGCCACCTCGAGCAGATGGAGTCGAAGGTCGCGGGGAAGCCCACCGACGTCCGGCTCAACATCATCGAGGTCAAGCAGCCGGAGCTCGACGCGAACCTGATCGCTCAGGGTGTCGCGGAGCAGCTCGCCGGCCGCGTCGCGTTCCGGCGCGCCATGAAGAAGGCCGTCGGCACCGCGATGCGTCACGGCGCCAAGGGGGTCCGCGTGCAATGCAGCGGGCGCCTCGGCGGCGCCGAGATGAGCCGGACCGAGTGGTACATCGAAGGCCAGATGCCCCTTCACACGCTCCGCGCCGACGTCGACTACGGCTTCTCGGAGGCGAAGACGACCTTCGGCCGGATCGGCGTGAAGGTCTGGATCTACCGGGGGCCGTTCCAGGACCTCTACGCCTCGGCCCGCGACACGGCGCGCCTCCGGCGTGAGGCCGCGCTGGCGGCCGGTGAGACCGTCGGCCGCGGTGCCGAGGAGCGGGCGCGCCGCGGCGAGACCGCCCGGGGTCGCCGCAAGGCGCAGCCGAAGACGGATGACGGCGGCGCGACCGCGGCGGCGACCACCAGCCCGGTAGCGGGTGATTCGGGCGGCGCCACGTCGGCCGCCAGCCCGCAGGAGGCGCCCCCGAAGGTGACCCCCGCGGCGGGCGATGAAGGGGGTGCGTCCTAGTGCTCATGCCCAAGAAGGTGCGGCACCGCAAGATGCAGCGGGGGCGCATGAGAGGCCAGGCGAAGGGCGGGACGACCGTCAACTTCGGTGACTTCGGCCTCATGGCGATCGAGCCGGGCTGGATCACCAACCGGCAGATCGAAGCAGCCCGAATCGCGATGACCAGGCACATCCGCCGAGGCGGCAAGGTCTGGATCAATATCTTCCCGGACAAGCCGGTCACGAAGAAGCCGGCGGAGACGAGGATGGGTTCCGGCAAGGGCAACCCCGAGTCGTGGGTGGCCGTCGTGAAGCCCGGTCGCGTCATGTTCGAGATCGCCGGCGTGTCCGAGGAACTGGCGCGGCAAGCGATCCTCCGCGCCGCGCACAAGCTGCCGATCAAGACGAAGTTCGTCACGCGCGAGCAGACGTTGGAGGTGCAGTGATGGAGACGTCGGAGCTTCGCGACCTGAACGTCGACGAGCTGCGCCAGCGCCTGACCGACACGAAGGAAGAGCTCTTCAACCTGCGCTTCCAGAACGCGACCGGACAGCTCGACAACTACAAGCGGCTGCGTCAGCTCAAGAGGGACGTCGCTCGGATCCGCACGATCCTGCGACAGCGCGAGCTAGAGGCCGTGGAGTAAGCGAGGGACGATGAGCACGAGTTCAGAGCAGATGACGGAGACGAACGAGCGCGGCAAGCGCAAGCAGCGCACGGGCCGGGTGGTCTCCGACGCGATGGAGAAGACGGTGGTGGTCGAGGTGCTCGACGCCGCGAAGCACCCGACCTACGGGAAGATCGTGCGCCGTAACAAGCGGCTGAAGGTCCACGACGAGCGTGGCGAGGCCGGTCTCGGCGACGTGGTTCGCATCGCCGAGACGCGCCCGCTGTCGAAGACCAAGCGTTGGCGCCTAGTAGAGATCGTGGAAAAAGCAAAGTGATCCAGCAAGAGACCAGATGCCGAGTAGCAGACAACACCGGAGCCCGTGAGGTCCTGGTGATCAAGGTGCTGGGCGGCTCGCGCCGCCGGTACGCCAACGTCGGCGACATCGTCGTGTGCGCGGTGAAGGACGCGATCCCCGGCGGCGTCGTGAAGAAGTCCGACGTCGTCAAGGCGGTGGTCGTCCGAACCGCGAAGGAGCGACGCCGCATCGACGGGTCGTACATCAGGTTCGACGACAACGCCGTCGTGATCGTGGACGGCCAGATGCAGCCGCGTGGAACGCGCATCTTCGGACCCGTGGCTCGCGAATTGCGAGAGAAGCGCTTCATGAAGATCATCTCGCTCGCTCCGGAGGTGTTGTGATGGCGCGCCCGAGGATCAAGAAGGGTGATGAGGTCATCGTCATCGCCGGTAAGGACGTCGGCGTCCGTGGCCGCGTCCTCGAGGTCCTTCCCAAGGCGAACAAGGTCATCGTCGAAGGCGTGAACCGCGTGACGCGTCACGAGAAGCTGCGGATGGCGCAGGGCCGTGGCGGCCAAGAGGGCGGCATCATGCACAAGGAGGCCCCGGTCCACATCTCCAACGTGGCCATCGTCGACCCGTCGGAGGGCAAGGGAACGCGCATCGGCTACCGCGTCGAATCGGGGACGGGTGCCAAGGTCCGCATCAGCAAGCGAACGGGGACGGAGCTCTAGATGGCAACGACGACCTACGTGCCGCGCCTCAAGGCGCGCTACAAGGAAGAGATCGCCCCGCGACTCATGCAGGAGCTCGGCCTCCGGAACGTCATGGAGGTACCGAAGCCCGTGAAGGTCGTGCTGAACATGGGTGTCGGCGATGCCGTCAAGGACGCCAAGGTGTTGGAGGGCGCGGTCCGGGATCTAACGACGATCTCCGGGCAGCGACCCGCGATACGGCGCGCCCGCAAGTCGCTCGCCTCGTTCAAGATCCGCGAGGGCATGCCCGTCGGCGTGGCGGTGACGCTGCGCGGCGACCGGATGTGGGACTTCCTCGACCGACTGATGTCGGTGGTGCTGCCGCGCATCCGTGACTTCCGCGGCCTCAACCCCAAGTCGTTCGACGGCGCGGGCAACTACTCGTTCGGCGTCACAGAGCAGTTGGTCTTCCCCGAGATCGACTACGACGACGTCGACGCAACGCGCGGCATGGACATCACGATCGTGACGTCGGCGACCGACGACGACGGCGGGCGGGCGCTGCTGGCGGCGCTGGGCCTGCCCTTGCGGCAGACGAGACAGGCTTCATAGGAAAGGCTGGAGGCAACAGGTATGGCAAAGAAGGCTCTTCGGAACAAGGCCGAACGCAAGCCGAAGTTCAAGGTGCAGTCGTACACACGCTGCAAGCGATGCGGGCGGCCGCGCGCCGTGTACCGGCGCTTCGGCCTCTGCCGCCTTTGCTTCCGCGAGATGGCTCACGAGGGAGAGATCCCCGGAGTGACGAAGGCGAGTTGGTGATCTCATGACCATGACCGACCCGATCGCCGACATGCTGACCCGTATCCGGAATGGGTCGTCTGCGATGCACGAAGAGGTCGTCGTGCCGGCGTCGAAGATCAAGGAGAGCATCGCCCGGATCCTGGTGGACGAGGGGTATGCCGATTCCTACGAGGTGACCGACGCGAACGGCCACCCCGAGATCAAGATCCGGCTCCGCTACAGCGACGAGCGACAGCGGGCGATCGCGGGGATCCGCCGGATCTCGAAGCCGGGGCGCCGGGTCTACCGGAACGCGCGGGAGCTTCCGCGAGTTCTGGGCGGTCTCGGCATCGCGATCGTCTCGACGTCTCAGGGACTCATGACCGACAAGGAAGCGCGCCGCTCGAAGGTCGGCGGCGAGATCCTTGCCTACATCTGGTAGCAGGAGCAGACATGTCACGCATTGGCCAAAGCCCCATCACCATCCCGAGCGGCGTCGACGTCACGATCGGCGACGGCCGCGTCGCGGTCAAAGGACCGCGCGGCGAGCTGGCTCGTTCGCTCCCCGAAGGCATCACGCTCGAGCAGAGCGACGGTGAGCTGCGGGTGCTGCGCGCGGCGGAGACGCGGGAGCAGAAGGCGTTGCACGGCCTCGTCCGCTCGCTGATCGCGAACATGGTCGAGGGCGTGACCGCGGGTTACGAGAAGCGCCTCGAGATCCACGGCGTCGGCTACCGAGCCGCCAAGCAGGGGAACGACATCGAGCTCCAGGTCGGCTTCTCTCACCCCGTGCGTAAGGCTGCGCCGGCGGGGATCGAGTTCGACGTCCCGCAACCGACCCGCATCACGGTCCGGGGCATCGACAAAGAGCTGGTCGGCCAGGTCGCTGCAGAGATCCGGGCGATCAAGAAGCCCGAGCCGTACAAGGCGAAAGGCATCCGCTACGAGGGCGAGCACATCCTTCGCAAGGGCGGCAAGGCCGCCAAGGCGGGAGGTTAGTCATGGCAAGCAGGAGGCTCGACGCGCTGACGCGGCGTCATCGTCGCGTCCGCAAGAAGGTGGTGGGCACGAGCGACGCGCCGCGCCTCGCCGTCTACCGGTCGAACCGGCACATCTACGCCCAGGTGATCGACGATTTCGCCGGCCGCACCCTGGTGGCGGCATCGAGCCAGACGGTCGGCGACGCGGCGGACCCGAAGGAGTTGGCGAAGAAGGTCGGCGCCGAGGTCGCACAGCGCGCCAAGGCGGCGGGTATCAGCAGGGTTCGCTTCGATCGCGGTGGCTTCAAGTACCACGGTCGGGTGCAGGCGCTCGCCGAGGGCGCCCGCGAGGGCGGCCTGGAGTTCTAGGGGAGAGGAAGAGGTTCTTATGGCACGAGGAGGAGGCGGTCCCCGCGGCGGTCGCGGCCGCGACGACGATCGCAATCAGTACGAGGAGCGAGTCGTGGCGATCAACCGCGTCGCGAAGGTCGTCAAGGGCGGCCGCCGGTTCTCGTTCACTGCACTCGTCGTCGTGGGAGACGCGCAGGGCCAGGTGGGCATCGGCTACGGCAAGGCGCGCGAGGTGCCGGCCGCTATCCAGAAGGGCATAGAAGAGGCGAAGCGGAACTTCTTCCGCGTGCCGATGGTGGCGTCGACGATCATCCACGAGGTGCTCGGTGAGGATTCGGGCGGCGTCGTCCTCCTCAAGCCGGCTTCGCCCGGTACGGGTGTTATCGCCGGCGGCCCGGTCCGCGCTGTCGTCGAGTGCGCGGGGGTGCGCGACATCCTCTCGAAGTCGCTGGGCTCGGACAACCCGATCAACATCGTCCGCGCCACGGTGGCCGCTCTGAAGAGCATCCGCACTCCGGACGAGGTGGCCAAGACCCGCGGGAAGACGCCGGAGGAAGTGGCGCCTCCTTATCTCCTCGGCGCCTCCAGGAGCCAAGGTTAGGGGCCAAGGGATGTCGAAGCTCAAGATCACCCAAGTGCGCTCCGCGATAAGTCGCGGAGCGAAGCAGCAGGGCACGATCCGCGCCCTCGGGCTGAAGAGGCTCGGCCACACGGTCGTGCACGAGGACAAGCCCGAGATCCGCGGCATGGTGCGCGCGGTGGAGCATCTGATCGAGGTCGAAGAGACCGACGAGTAACGACGAGACGAGGATCGAGGAATCGTGAAGCCGCATGAGTTGAAGCCGCCGAAGGGCGCACGCAAGAGCCGGACCCGTGTCGGCCGTGGAGAGGGTTCGGGCAAGGGTAAGACCGCCGGCCGCGGCACCAAGGGGACGAAGGCGAGAGGCGAGGTCAAGGCGTTCTTCGAGGGCGGTCAGATGCCGCTCGTGCGCCGGGTACCGAAGCTCAAGGGGTTCACCCCGCCGAACCGCGTCGTCTACGAAGCGGTCAACGTGGGCGACCTCGCGCGCATCGAGACGGCGTCGATCGGACCTGCGGAGCTACGGCGCGCCGGTCTGATCTCAGGCCGCGACCCACGGGTCAAGATCCTGGGAACCGGCGACGTCGACCGCGCTCTCACGGTGCGCGCTCATGCCGTCAGCGGCAGCGCTCGCGCGAAGATCGAGGAGGCAGGCGGGAGCGTCGAGATCATCGAGCTGCCGGCGAAGTGGACGAGGAAGAGGGGCGGCAAATGAACCTCCTCGGGTCGTTCGTCAGCGCCTTCAAGATCCCCGATCTGCGCAAGAAGATCCTCTTCACGCTGCTCATCATCGCTATCTACCGGTTCGGCGCGCACGTCCCGACACCGGGCATCGACGTGCAGGCGGCCCAGCGGTTCGCGGCGAACGCGTCGGGCAGCGTCTTCGCGTTCATCAACCTGTTCTCGGGCGGTGCGCTGACGCAGATGGCGATCTTCGCCCTCGGCATCATGCCTTACATCACCTCGTCGATCATCATGCAGCTGCTCACCGTCGTGATCCCGAAGCTCGAGGCGTGGCAGAAGGAAGGCGAGTCCGGCTACAAGAAGATCAACCAGTGGACCCGCTACCTGACGGTGCTGCTCGCGATGCTGCAGTCGACCGGTCTCGCTTTCCTGTTCCACCAGGGCGGCATCACCGACGCGACCGGCGCGGGGGTCGACCTCATCCCCACCTTCACGCCGCCGCGGGTCATGCTGATCGTGCTGTCGCTGACGGCGGGAACCGCTCTGATCATGTGGCTGGGTGAGTTGATCACCTCGCGCGGGATCGGGAACGGCATGTCGATCCTCATCTTCGCCTCGATCGTGTCGACGCTTCCGAGCGAGGGCGGGAGCATCCTGGCGCAGAAGGGGCTCGGGACCTTCCTCGGGATCGTAGCCATCGGTCTGCTGATCATCGTGGCCATCGTGATCATGGAGCAGGGGCAGCGACGCATCCCGGTTCAGTACGCGAAGAGGGTCGTCGGCCGCAAGATGTACGGGGGCGGTCAGGTGTACATCCCGCTCAAGGTCAACCAGGCCGGCATCATCCCGATCATCTTCGCTTCGTCGGTGCTTTACATACCGACGCTGCTGCAGAACACGATCCAGAACTCCTCGATCCAGAGCTTCATCGAGAACAATCTGGTGAACCCCGCGAGCATCACCTACATGATCATCTACGGGACGATGGTCGTGTTCTTCGCCTACTTCTACACGGCGATCTCGTTCAACCCGGTCGATCAGGCCGACAACATGAAGAAGTACGGCGGGTTCATCCCCGGCATCCGTCCCGGACGCCAGACCGCGGAGTACCTCGACCGCATCCTCTCGCGCATCACGTTGCCGGGCGCCCTCTTCATCGCGGCGATCGCGTTGCTTCCGTCTATCGTGCTCGCCTGGCAGAACATCCAGGCTCTGCCGTTCGGCGGCACGTCCATCCTCATCACCGTCGGTGTGACGCTCGAGACGATGAAGCAGATCGAATCTCAGCTGACGATGCGTCACTACGAGGGATTCCTCAAGTAGTGCGCCTCGTGGTCTTCGGCCCACAAGGTGCCGGCAAGGGAACGCAGGGCAAGCGGATCGCGGAGAAGCTCGGCGTCCCCGCGATCGCGACCGGCGACATCTTCCGCTGGGCGATCTCATCCGGCACCGAGCTGGGGGACAAGGTCAAGGAATACGTCGAGAGCGGCCGTCTAGTGCCGAACGAGCTGACCATCCAGGTCGTCGGCGAACGGCTGTCGGCCGACGATGCCCGGTCCGGCTTCCTCCTCGACGGTTTCCCCCGCAACATCGAGCAGGCGGAGGCGCTCGACCGGATCCTCGAGCAGCAGGGAGCCCGACTCGATGCCGCCCTCGCCCTCGAGGTGCCCGAGGAGATCTCCCTGCGGCGCATCACCGGGCGGAGGGTCTGCACGAACTGCGGGCGCAACTACCACGTCGATGCGCCGCCGCAGAGCAACTGGACCTGCGACACCTGCGGCGGCAACGTCACCCGCCGCTTCGACGACGAGGCGAACGAGAAGGTGCGGGAGCGCCTGCGCCTCTATCACGAGCAGACCGAGCCCCTGAAGCAGCACTACGCCGACCGCGGCCTGCTCAAGGAGGTCGACGGCGTCGGGACCATGGACGAGGTCTTCGACCGCATCGTCGCGGTGCTCTAGCAGATGATCTACAAGAAGTCGCCCGAGGAGATCGCGTCGATGCGGCGCGCCGGGGCGATCCTCACCGACACGCTTAACCGCCTCGAGGACGCCCTGCGGCCCGGTATCACGACCGCGCGCCTCGACGAGATCGCGGAGGAGGCGATCACCTCGGCGGGCGCGAAACCTTCGTTCAAGGGCTACCGGGGGTTCCCCGGATCGATCTGCGCCTCGCCCAACGACGTCATCGTCCACGGGATCCCGAGCGCCGACGTCGTGCTCGAGGATGGGGACATCATCTCGATCGACGTGGGGGTCTTCCTCGAGGGCTTCCATGCCGACTCTGCCTGGACATTCCCCGTCGGCGAGGTGACTGCCGAGGCGGCGGCGCTGCTGAAGACCACGGAGGCCAGCCTCGACGCCGCGATCGAGCAGTGCAGCCCGGGCAAGCGTCTGGGGGATGTAGGTCATGCCGTCGAGCAGGTGGCCGAGACGGCCGGCTACTCGGTGGTGCGGGAGTACGTCGGCCACGGGGTGGGCCGCGCGCTCCACGAGGAGCCGCAGATCCCGAACTACGGCCCGCCCGGCCGCCGCGAGGTGCTCTCCACCGGGATGACGCTGGCGATCGAGCCGATGGTCAACCTCGGCGGGCCGGAGACGAAGGTCCTGGGGGACGGATGGACGGTGGTCACAGCCGACGGCAGCCTCTCCGCCCACTTCGAGCACACCGTGGCCATCACACCCGAGGGCCACGAGGTCCTGACGCGGCGTGAGCGCCGATGACCGATCTGCCGGTTGACCTGCGGAAACACGGTTCCTGCCGCTCGACGGTCCTCGACCGCCCTGTTATGCTGTCCTGCCGGTCCGGCTCCAGTCTGTCCGCGCGCCCCGGCGGGGGCGCGTTGCGCGAGCCGGCCATTGATCACAACGGAAGGCGGTCGAGGCTCGCGCGTGGCCAAGAACAAAGAGAAGCAGTCGAGCGGCAAGGAAGAGGGCATCCAGGTCGAGGGCACGGTCATCGAGCCCTTGCCGAACGCCATGTTCCGCGTCGAGCTCGAGAACGGCCACAAGGTCCTCGCTCACATCTCCGGAAAGATGCGGATGCACTACATCCGGATCCTTCCGGGCGACCGGGTCCTGGTCGAGCTCTCGCCGTACGACCTGACTCGCGGCCGCGTCGTCTATCGCTACAAGTAGGGAGCAGGGGATGAAGGTTCGACCGAGCGTGAAGAAGATCTGTGACAAGTGCAAGATCATCCGCCGTCGCGGCTCGGTCATGGTCATCTGCTCGAACCCGCGACACAAGCAGCGTCAGGGCTAAGGAGAGAAGCCAGTGGCACGTATCGCAGGAGTCGACCTCCCCCGCGAGAAGCGGCTCGATGTCGGCCTCACCTACATCTACGGGATCGGGCCGACGAAGGCCATCGACACGTGCATCGGCGCGAAGGTCGACCCGTCGACGCGGGTGCGCGACCTGACGGACGACGAGATCGTCCGTATCCGCGACTGGATCTCCGCCTCGTATCGCGTCGAGGGTGATCTTCGTCGTGAAGTGAACCAGAACATCAAGCGCAAGATCGAGATCGGCTCCTACCAGGGGATCCGCCATCGGCGCGGCCTCCCGGTGCACGGGCAGCGGACGCACACGAACGCGCGCACGCGCAAGGGCCCGAAGAAGACCGTGGCCGGCAAGAAGAAGGTCAAGAAGTAGAGGACGACGAGGAAGAGGAAGGGAAGTCTTGGCACCTCCGAAAGGCAAGGCGAAGAAGGCTCGCCGGAAGGAAAAGAAGAACGTCGTCCACGGTGTAGCGCACATCAAGTCGACGTTCAACAACACGATCATCTCGATCACCGATGTCGAGGGGAACGTGCTGTCTTGGGCGTCGGCGGGAAACGTCGGCTTCAAGGGATCGCGCAAGTCCACCCCATTCGCCGCGCAGCTGGCGGCCGAGGCGGCGTCGCGCCGTGCGCAGGAGCACGGTGTCCGGCGCGTCGACGTGCTGGTCAAGGGCCCCGGCTCCGGCCGCGAGACCGCGATCCGCTCACTGCAGGCATCGGGCCTCGAGGTGCTCGGCATCCGTGACGTGACCCCTGTGCCGCACAACGGCTGCCGTCCGCGCAAGCGGAGGCGTGTCTGATGGCTCGCTACACCGGCCCGGTGTGCCGGCTCTGCCGTCGCGAGAAGACCAAGCTGTTCCTGAAGGGGACACGATGCGAGTCCCCGAAGTGCCCGATCGAGAAGGGCCGTCCCCCTCCCGGGCAACACGGCCGCGGCCGCGTGCGCGAGTCCGAGTATCTGCTGCAGCTCCGTGAGAAGCAGAAGGCCAAGCGCTTCTACGGCGTCCTCGAGAAGCAGTTCCGTCGCTATTACGAAGAGGCGTCGCGTTCCAAGGGCGTGACCGGCGAGGAGCTGATGCGCATCTGCGAGTCGCGCCTCGACAACGTCGTCTACCGCGCGGGGTTCGCGATGAACCGCCCGATGGCGCGGCAGCTGGTGGTGCACGGACACTTCGAGGTCAACGGCAAGAAGGTCGACATCCCGTCGTTCCGCGTTAAGCCGGGCGACGTGGTTTCGGTGCGCGGCAAGGCCAAGACCATGGGGCGCATCGTTGAGAACGCGTCGTACGCCGAGGGGCGCGAGATACCCGACTGGCTGTCGTCGAACCTCCGCGACCTCTCCGTCGAGGTGCGTTCCCTCCCGGACCGCCGTCAGATCGACGCTCCGGTCCAAGAGCAGCTGATCGTCGAGTACTACTCGAAGTAGTTCAACAACGTAACAACCCGGCGCGACGGCGACCGCCTGCGCTGTCCGCCGCAAGAGAGGAGCTTCATGGACCTGCTAATCGTGCAACGCCCGCAGATCTCGGAAGAGGAGATCTCGGACGTCCGCTCCAAGTTCACGATCGAGCCGCTCGAGCCCGGCTTCGGATACACGCTGGGGAATTCGCTCCGGCGGACGCTTCTCTCCTCGATCCCGGGTGCCTCGATCACACAGATGAAGGTCGACGGCGTCCTGCATGAGTTCTCCACGATCGACGGGGTCACCGAGGACGTGACGGACATCGTTCTCAACCTGAAGGAGCTCGTGGTCAAGAGCGATAACGAGGAGCCCACCAACATCCATCTGAAGGTGACGGGTCCGGCGGAGGTGACGGCCGGCGACATCGAGCTGCCCGCGGGTGTCGAGATCCTCAACCCCGACCAGCACATCGCGACGCTGAACAAGAAGGCGACGCTTTCGGTCGAGCTGCGGGTCGAGCAGGGCCGTGGCTACGTCGCGGCCGGTTCGTCCTCGGACAAGGCGATCGGCACGATCCCGATCGACGCGCTCTTCTCGCCCGTGACGCGCGTGACGTACGAGGTCGAGCCGACCCGTGTCGAGCAGATGACGAACTACGACCGGCTCATCCTCGACGTCGAGACGAACGGCGCGATGTCGCCCAAGGACGCCCTCTCGTCGGCCGGGGCGACGCTCGTCGAGCTCTTCCAGCTCTTCTCCGGCGTCGGCGCGGGCAGCGCCGGTCTGGTGCTCGGTCCCGAGCCCGGCGAGGAAGAGGCTTCGGGCATCATGGCCACCCCGATCGAAGAGCTCGAGTTCACCGTCCGCTCCTACAACTGTCTGAAGCGCGAAGGCGTCCAGACGGTCGGCGAGCTGGTTCAGAAGAGCGAAGAGGACCTGCTCGAGATCCGCAACTTCGGGCAGAAGTCGATCGACGAGGTCAAGGCGAAGCTGGAAGAGCTCGGGCTGGAGCTCAGCAAGAAGGAGTTCTAGCGTGCCGCAGCCGAAGAAGGGTCCCCGGTTCGGATCCGGTCCGAAGCACCAGAAGCTGATGATGCGCAACCTGGCGCTGTCTCTCTTCGAGCACGAGCGTGTGCGCACGACGGAGGCGAAGGCGAAGGCGCTCCGTCCGTTCGCCGAGCGGCTCATAACCAAGGCCAAGACGGACGACCTCCACCACCGGCGTCAGGTGCTGTCGGAGATCGAGGACCGCAGCATCGTCCACAAGCTTTTCGCCGACATCGGCCCGCGCTTCGCCGGCCGCGCCGGCGGTTACACCCGCGTGCTCAAGCTCGGCACCCGCAGCGGTGACGGCGCGGCGATGGCGATCATCGAGCTGGTCGAGGGAGCGCGTCCCGTGGCCGGCGATGACGAAGACGCCGAGACCGCGCGACGGCGTCGCATCCGACGCCCCGCCCGACCCGCGGGCCGGTCCCCGGAGGCCCGTGCCGCGGACGAGGCGCCGGGGGAAGACGACGAAGAGGTCGTCGAGGAGTCGCGGGAAGAGGCTTCCGACGAGGCGAGCGGCGAAGAGCCCACCGGCGCGCCGGGTGATGCCGTGGCGCCCACCTCGCAGGACGAGCCGGGCGAGGACGAGCAAACCTCCTGAACCTTCGCGTCGACCTCGCCTACGACGGCGCTCCCTTCCGCGGGTTCGCGCGGCAGCCGGACGTGCGGACCGTACAGGGCGATCTCGAGAGCGCGCTCGACAAGCTGTTCGGGCGGCCGATCGAAACCGCCTGCGCCGGGCGCACCGACGCGGGCGTGCACGCCCTTGGCCAGGTCGTCTCTGCGCCCGGCGCGCCTGACGACGCCGATCCAGAGGACGTGTTGAAGGCGCTGAACGGCATGTGCGGGCCGTCGATCGCCGTCACGGCGGTCGCGCCCGCACCGGATGACTTCCACGCTCGTTTCTCGGCGCGGTCGCGCGCCTACATCTACGCGCTGTGGGACGACGCGGTCCCCGACCCTTTCCTCGCCCGCACCGCATGGCATCACCCCGGCCGGCTGGACGTAGATGCGATGAACGAGGCGGCCGGCCACCTGACCGGCCCGCACGACTTCCGCTCGTTCGGGCGTCTTCCCGACGATTCGGCTTCGGCCGAGCGCGTGCTGTTCGAGCTCCGCGCGGCGCGCGTCGGAAGCTTGATACGCATCCGGGCGCGGGCGAATGCGTTCATTCAACAGATGGTCCGCTCGCTCGTCGGGACCCTCGTGCAGGTAGGAGAAGGTCGTCGCAACCCGGAAGAGATACGTGCGGTTCTGGCGGCGCGCGATCGCTCCGCCGCAGGTCCGGTGGCGCCGCCGCACGGGCTGTGCCTGGTGGCGGTCGAATACGACTCGGGCTGGAGCCGCCCGTTTGACCCTGCTGCATGACCCCGGGTATCCTGGCTCGTCCCGCCCCGGCGTGCTCTGCGCATGCCGACCTGGAAGGAAACGATGAAGACCCATTCGACCAAACCGAGTGAGATCACGCGCGAGTGGCATCTCGTGGATGCCGAGGGCGTGGTGCTCGGCCGTCTCGCGTCCGAGGTGGCGAAGCTCCTTCGTGGGAAGCACAAGCCCAACTTCGCCCCGCACCTCGACTGTGGAGACCACGTGATCGTCGTGAACGCATCGAAGATCGTGCTGACCGGCGACAAGCTGTTGCAGAAGGAGTACCACCGTCACTCCGGCTATCCGGGTGGACTGCGTTCGATCCCTTACTCGAAGCTGCTCGCCGAGAGGCCCGAGCTGGTCATCGAGAAGGCGGTCAAGGGGATGCTTCCGCACAACCGGCTCGGCCGCCAGATGATCAAGAAGCTGAAGGTCTACGCGGGTTCCGAGCATCCTCACGGCGCGCAGTCGCCGAAGACGCTCGACCTCAAGCCGGTCGCGGCGCCGCACGACCCGGACAAGGCTCACACGATCGAGGAGGTCGTCGGTGGCTGATGCACTGGTACGCGCCACGGGGCGCCGTAAGGAGGCCGTTTGCCGCGTCCGGCTGTTGCCGGGGAGCGGCCGCTGGGAGATCAACGGGCGTCCCCTCGAGGACTACTTCCCGAGCGCGACCCACCGGATGATCCTGAGCGAGCCGCTCAAGCTCACCGAGACCGAGGGTCGCTACGACGTCATCGCCAAGATCGAGGGCGGCGGTGTCGCGGGCCAAGCCGGCGCGCTGCGCCACGCTCTAGCCCGCGCGCTGACCGATCTCGACCCCGACCTGAAGCCCGCCCTCAAGAAGGCGGGATTCCTCACCCGCGATGCGCGCGAGAAGGAACGGCGCAAGTACGGCCTGAAGAAGGCCCGCAAAGCGCCCCAGTACTCCAAGCGCTAGCCCGCTTTATGTGCGGGCGGTCGCGCTCAGCGCGACCGCGCTCCCGCGGAACGCGGGATCTCGGGATCTTTCTGCGCCTGCGGTCGCGCTCTACCGCGCCTCGGCGAGCATGCGGCGCAAGACGTACCTGAGCACGCCGCCGTTGCGGTAGTACTCGAGCTCGACGGGCGAGTCGACCCGGCATTCGACGTCGAAGGTCACGTCGCGGCCATCTGTCGACGCGGTGACCGTGAGGGTCTTGTGCGGTTCGAGCCCGTCGGAGATGCCGGTGATCGAATAAGACTCGGTGCCGTCGAGTCCCAGCTCGGCTGCGTTCTCTCCCGGCAGGTACTGGAGGGGCAGGATGCCCATGCCCACTAGGTTGCTCCGGTGGATGCGTTCGAAGCTCTCGGCGATGACCGCCCGCACGCCCTGGAGGTTGGGTCCTTTGGCCGCCCAGTCGCGCGACGATCCCGAGCCGTACTCCTTGCCGGCGAGGATCACGAGCGGCGTGCCTTGCTCGACGAAGCGCATGGCCGCGTCGTAGATCGGGAGGATCTCGCCGTCGGAGCCCGGCGGGAAACTCGTGAACCCGCCTTCCTTCCCGTAGGCGAGCTCGTTGCGGAGCCGGATGTTGGCGAACGTTCCCCGCACCATGACCTCGTGGTTGCCGCGCCGGCTGCCGTAGGAGTTGAAGTCGCGGACCTCGACCCCTCGCTCTTGCAGATACTTCCCCGCCGGTGAGGAGGGAGCGATCGCTCCCGCCGGCGAGATGTGGTCGGTCGTAACCGAGTCGCCGACCTTTGCCAGCACACGCGCGTCGACGATGTCCGCCGGCTCGGCGGGGTCTTCACCCAGGTCCTCGAAGAAGCTCGGTTCGCGCACGTACGTCGACTCCGGATCCCACTCGAAGAGCGTTCCGGTCGGGCTCGGGAGCCCCTTCCAGTGCTCGTCTCCCTCGAAGACGCGGGCATACTCCTCGGTGAACAATTCGCTCTTCACCGACGACATGGCGGCCTGCACGTCCTCGGGCGAAGGCCAGACGTCGCGGAGGTAGACGGGTTCCCCGTCGGCGCCTTCGCCGAGCGGATCGTTCGTCAGGTCGATGTCGGTCCGTCCGGCGAGCGCGAACGCCACCACGAGCGGCGGTGAGGCGAGGTAGGAGGCCTTCACCTGCGGATGGATCCTTCCCTCGAAGTTGCGGTTGCCGGAAAGGACGGAGCAGACGGCGAGGTCGTTCTCGTCCACGGCTGCGGCGATCGCGTCCGGGAGCGGCCCCGAGTTGCCGATGCAGGTCGTGCAGCCGTAGCCGACAACGTGGAAGCCGAGCGCCTCCAGGGGGTCGATCAAGCCGGCGCCCTCGAGGTAGCCGGTGACGACGCGACTGCCCGGCGCCATCGACGTCTTGACCCATGGCTTCGTCCGGAGCCCCTTCTCCACGGCGTTCCGCGCGAGCAGGCCGGCGCCGAGCATCACCGAGGGATTCGAGGTGTTGGTGCACGAGGTGATCGCGGCTATGACGACCGCGCCGTCGCGGAGGTCATACGGACGCTCTCCGTCGCGCACCTGCGCCGCGGCCGGTTCGTCCCGGCCGTAGACCTCCTGGAACGACTGCCAGACGCGTGGAAGCGGCACGCGGTCCTGCGGCCGCCGCGGCCCCGCCAGCGAGGGCTCGACGGAGGATAGGTCCAACTCGAGCGTCTCCGTGAAGGCGGGCTCCGGCGCGCCGTCCGTTCGGAACATCGTCTGTTCCTTCGTGTAGCGCTCCACGAGGTCGATCAGGTCGGCGCTCCGGCCCGTGAGGCGGAGGTAAGCGAGCGCTTGTGCGTCGACGGGGAAGAGCGCGGCCGTCGCGCCGTACTCGGGGCACATGTTCGAGAGCGTCGCCTTGTCGGCGACCGTGAGGTTCGAGAGGCCGTCCCCGTAGAACTCGACGAACTTGCCCACCACGCCGTGCGCCCGCAGCATCTCCGTGACGGTGAGGACGAGATCGGTGGCCGTTACGCCCGTGGGCAGGGCGCCGCTGAACTTGAAGCCGACGATCCTCGGGGTGCCGAGCGGCAGCGGCTGGCCCAGCATCGCCGCCTCGGCCTCGATCCCGCCGACGCCCCATCCCAGCACGCCGAGGCCGTTGATCATCGTCGTGTGGGAGTCGGTGCCGACCAGGGTGTCGGGTACTGCAAGGCCGTCCTCCAGCGTCCGAACGACCGAGGCGAGGTGCTCGAGGTTCACCTGGTGGACGATCCCCATCCCCGGCGGGACGACGCGGAAGCCGCGGAAGGCCTGCTGCGCCCACCGCAGCAGGCCATATCTCTCACCGTTCCGCTCGTACTCGCGGGAGACATTGATCTCGTAAGACTGCGAACTTGCGAAGGAGTCGACCTGGACCGAGTGGTCGATTACGAGGTCGACCGGGACCAATGGGTCGACCCGGGACGGATCGCCGCCTTCCCGGTGCATAGCGCTCCGCATCGCTGCGAGGTCGACGACCGCCGGCACGCCGGTGAAGTCCTGGAGGATCACGCGGCTGGGGATGAAGGGGAACTCCTGGTCGTCGATCGGCTTCCGGCCCCAAACGGCCAGCGCGGCCGCCTGCTCCTCGGAGACGAAGGGCGAGCCGGCGAAGCGGATCAGGTTCTCGAGCAGGATCTTGACCGTGACGGGGATGCGGTCGAGATCGGCCGCCCCCGCTTCGGCCAGCGCCGCCAGCCGGTAGATCTCGACCGATCCGCCGGCGGTGTCGAGGGTCGTCCTGGCTCCGAAGGCGCCTCCGCGCTGGGTCACTCGGTCTCTCCCTCCGCGGCCGCCGCGCGGCCTATCCGGCTGTCTCGATCGGAACGGCCATTGTAGTGGCGGGGTCCTTGCTCCCCGCTCGCGACGAAGGCGGGCCCGAGGGCCCGCCTTCAGTGTCCGTTCGTCCTACTTATTTGCCGAGATCGGGACAGTCGGCGCCGAACTGAGCGACGATCTGGTCCTTCACCTCCTGCGGCTGACCTTGGAGCTGCTTCTCGAGCTCCTCACACAGACCCGCGGGGACCTCGCCATCGGTGCCCCCTCCGGGCGGCGTCGCGGTCGCGCCCATTCCGCCGAGGAACGTCTGCATGAGCTGCTGCAGGTTGATCTCGGCGGATTCCTCCGGAGCCTGAACGTCGTCGGTGAACTCCTCGATGCCGAGGCGAAGCGCGAGACGATCGACGCCCTCGGGGATGCCCGAGCCCTCTTCGAACTCACGTGCGAGCGTCACGAAGTCGAGCTCGACCTGCGTGATCTGCTCGTCCTCGATCCAGACGTCGACCGTGACGTTCTTGTCCGGGACCTCCGAAGCGGGCGGCAGGCCCGCGCCGGGCGGCAAGCCGCCGAGGCGACCCGCCAGCTCCGAGAACTCCTCGTAGGTGGAGCGCAGAGGAAGGGTCGCGATGACGTGCCCGCCGGGGCCCTCGCGGTCGCCCGCTTCCGCGCCGACGTTCTGCTTCAGCGTCTCCGCGAACTGGCGGATCATCTCCTGGTCCTCGGCGGACGGCGTCTGCGTGACCGATTGACCGGTGAATTGCTCGATGGCCTGGTCGAAGCCACTCACCGACACCCACTCACCGTCGAGCGCAGGTCCGACGAACTCGAATCCCGGCTGCGAGCCGAACTGCTGGCGGGCCGCTTCGAGGTCGCTCGTGTTGCCGCCGAACTCCTCGACGAGCCCCTGCACGTCTGCCCGCGCGTACAGCGTCGTACCCAGCACTTTCATCTCGAAGGCCGACTCGTTGCCGGCAACGTTCGCCACCATCTCGAACTGCGAGTCCTCGGGTGTCTCGCCCTCCTTCGCCGAGATCGTGAGGGACGAGTCGATGATCTTCTGGGCGTCTTCCTCGGTCAGGTCTCCCTCCGAGGCGGCGACCAGGTCGTCCGCGCCGGCCGCGACACTCAGGGTCATCGTGACCCCGTCGTAGTCCGCCAGGTTGTCGAGTGCCGCCTCGAGCGAGGCCTTGGGGTTCTCGGCGACATCCTCGTCACCACCACAGGCACCGGCGACGAGTGCGAGCGCCATGAGAGGCGCCGCCAGCTTGGTCGATAAACGCATCGTTCCTCCTCCGCGGGATCGGTACTGGATCCCCCGGGAAGGACTGGGCCTTTGCCGTCCCGGTGCACGGGGGAAGAGCCCAGCGTATAGCAGCGCGGCCCCGCGCGGTAGCGTCATCGTTCCGACATCTCGGAGGAGGCGCAGAGTGGTGCCGGACCGGCTGGCGACGAGGATCTGGGCGCGCGACGCGTCGCTGTGGCCGCCGGGGGAGGACGACCCGGCCGCGCGGCTCGGCTGGCTCGACCTGCCGACGGCGATGCAGGGCGAGATTGGCGCCTTCCGCTCGTTCGCGTCGGAAGCGGCGGACTTCGAGCACGTGGTCCTACTCGGGATGGGCGGCTCGAGCCTTGCGCCGGAGGTCTTCGCCCGCGTGCTCGGAGCGGCCGAGGGGAGACCGCCGCTCACGGTTCTGGATTCGACCCATCCCGATCAGGTGAGGGATACGACCGACCGGCTCGACCTCCGCCGGACGCTGTTCGTCGTGTCGAGCAAGTCCGGAACCACGGTCGAGACGATGTCTCTGTTTCGCTATTTCCGCCGGTCGTGCCGCCCGGAGCGGTTCGTCGCGATCACCGATCCCGGGACGCCGCTCGAGCGCTTGGCGCGCGAAGAAGGGTTCCGCGCCGTCTTCACGGCACCACCCGACGTCGGCGGCCGCTACTCCGCGCTCTCGCCGTTCGGGTTGGTGCCGGCGGCGCTACTGGGCGTCGACCTCGACGACCTCCTCGAACGCACCCGGGGGATGGCCGAGCTCTGCCGCTACGAAGGTCCTTTGAACCCCGGTCTCGAGCTCGCCGCGTTCATGGGATCGAACGCGGCTGCAGGCCGCGACAAGCTGACCGTCGTGGCGTCGGACGCGCTGCAGCCCGTGGGTGACTGGATCGAGCAGCTGGTCGCCGAATCGACTGGAAAGAACGGGCGTGGCGTCGTGCCCGTGGTGGCGGAGCCCGACATGGCGCCGGCCGCATACGGAAGCGACCGCGCCTTCGTCTTCCTTCGGCTCGCAGGCGACGAGACGCATGCGGGGTTGTCGGCCGCTCTCGAAGCGGAGGGGCACCCGGTGATCACGATCGAGGTGCCGGATGCCGCCGCCGTCGGAGCGGAGATGTTCCGGTGGGAGTTCGCCACCGCAGCCGCCTGTTCGGTCATCGGGGTGAACGCCTTCGACCAGCCGGACGTCGAGTCGGCGAAGCGCGCGGCGCGGTCGGCGCTCGACGACGCCCCCGAGCCGTGGCCCGAAACGCACCCGGGGGAGCCGTTCGCGTCGGCGGCCGCGGGGGACCTTGCCTGCATCCTGCTGTTCGCTCCCGCCGGAGAGGAACGCGCCGCGCTCGTCGCGGAGGCGCGCGCTCGCGTCGCTGCGGATCGCGGCGTCGCCACATCGGCGGGTTTCGGACCTCGTTACCTGCACTCGACGGGACAGCTGCACAAGGGCGGACCGCCGGGCGTGCGCGCCCTCATCGTGTTGGATCCGCCCGAGGCCGACCTGCCGATCCCCGGCGAAGACCACGGCTTCGCCCGGCTCGTGACCGCGCAGGCGGAGGGTGACGCCCGCGCCCTCGAGCAGGCGGGGCGGGCCGTGTCTCGCACGACCTGGCGAGCCTTCGAGGAGTGGGTGCGCGGCTGACGGGCTAGATGGGGAGGTCGCCGACCGCCGCGTGGAGGTCCTTGCGGATGCCGGTGAAGAAGGGAATCTCGACCTTCGTGTAGCGGCGCGCCTCGGTCGCGCGGAGAGCGCGGATCAGGTCGACGATCCGATCGACGGAGTCGGCCTCGAAGGCGAGGATCCATTCGTAGTCGCCGAGCCCGAAGGCGCTCGTGGTGTTCGCCCCCACGTCCTTGAACGCGGCCGCCGCCATGCCGTGCTCCCTGAGCAGCGCGGCGCGCTCGTCCGGCGGCAGCAGGTACCACTCCGGTGTGCGGACGAACGGGTACACGCACAAGAAGTCCTTCGGCGGCTTGCCCTCCACGAAAGCGGGGCGATGGTCCCTCGTGAATTCGGCCGGTCGCACGATGCCGAGGAAGGCCTCGCATGGCTCCAGCACGCGCCCCAGAGCCGAGCGTCGGAACGCGACCGTGAGGTCCTGGACGTCGGCGGCAGATCGCGCCACCCACCAGAACATGAGGTCGGCGCGAGCGGAGAAGCCGGCGGTGGAGTAGACGCCGCGGGTCTCGACGCGGCCTCCCCAATCCTCGAACAGCGCGAGCGCCTCCTTGACGGCGGTCTCGCGGTCGAGCCCCTCCAGCCGCTCGGGTACCGCGCGGAACACGGGGTAGGCGGCGAAGATCAGCTCCTCCGACATGGACCCGAGCCTACCTCCGCGCTGCCGAGAGGCGATCGGCTTGACGCGCGCCGCTCCCGATGCAATCGGGCAACCCCGACCCGTCGTATCCCGCGCCGGCCACCGCGACACCTTCGGGCAGCAGTTCGCGCGCCCGGCGGATGCGTTCCTGATGGCCGACGCGAAGAACCGGTAGCGCGTTTCGCCATCGCGCCACCACGGCATCCTGCGGCGTCGCGGGAGCGCCCGTCAGCGAGGCCACCTCGACGGCGGCGCGCGCCACGAGCTCGGTTTCCGGCAGCCGGGCGCCGTCGGGCCCGACGAAGGCGCGGATGACATCCGGTCCGCCCGGCGGGGAAACGTGGGGCCATTTGGAGGAGAACCAGGCGCACGCAGTGATCAGCCGGCGGGCCTCCCGTGTGACGATGATCCCGCTCGCTCCCGGAGGAGCCGGTGCGGCGCCGGCGGGATAAGCGAGGCCGACCACCGCGGCGTCCTCGAAGGAGACCTCGGCGAGGAGCGCGGCCGCGGCCGGTGCCACCTCGGCGAGGAGCCCGGCCGCCCGCGGAGGCGGCGCCGCCACCAGGACGGCGTCTGCCGCCACCGTTCCGGCCGAAGTCGCGACGCTCCAGGCCTCGGCTTTCCGAACCACCGCCTCGGCCCGGGTCTCCGTCCGCACCTCGGCGCCGCGACCCTGCAGATCCTCGACCAGCGCCGCGACCAGCCGCTCCATCCCCCCGGAGATCCCGCGAAGCTCCGGCGCGCCGACCGGTCCGCGGCGCCGGACGCCGCGCATGAGGCTCCGCGACGAGCGCGCGATCTCGTCGAGCTCCGGCGCGCCGGACGCGAGCGACACGTCTTCGGGGCTCCCGGAGCGGGAGGCGGCGAGCATCGGCTCGACCAGACGCTCCAGCACCTCGCGTCCCAAGCGGCGTCGGACCAGCGACGCGAGGGAGACGTCGTCGCCGCGCAGCGGTCCCGGCAGCACGTAATCGACGGCCGTCCGGAGCGCGCCGCGCCGACTCAGCGCCCCGCACGACCACGCCGCGCGGACCCCCGGCGGCACGCCGCGGACGAACCCGGGAGGAACGGCGACCTTGGATGCCTTGCCGATCAGGAGCGCCCCCGAGACGGCCGGCGCGACGAGGTCGCCCTCGAGGCCCAGCT
>DATLFS010000052.1:0-8724 GCA_035540935.1 Actinomycetota bacterium | reverse complement strand
CCCCTAGGAGCACCGCGAGGAGCAGCTTCTTCACGTCGGAGCGGCCCCGCGGGTCGCAAGGAAGCACGGGCACCTCGGGCGGGAGGTCGAGAGCGATCCTCACCTTCGCGGCGATGTCGTCCGGGTCGTCCGCGGTCTGGTCGAGGTGCGTCAGGCCGACCACGTAGGGCACGTCGGCGTAGCGCCGGAACGTCTGGAGGATGTGGCCCGCCTCCTCGAGGGAGAGCGGCTCGGCCGCGTGGACGAGCACGATGAAGCCGATCATCCCCTCGGAGAGGATCTCCCACATCATCTCGAAGCGCCGCTGCCCGGGCGTGCCGAAGAGGAACAGCGACACGCCGTCGGAGAAGGTGAGGCGGCCGAAGTCCATCGCCACCGTCGTCTTGTGCTTGACCGCGCTGGTCTCGTCCGTGACGTCGCGTTCGGTCCCAACCACCGCGACCTCGCTGATGGTTTTGATCAGCGTCGTCTTGCCGGCGGAGAACGGCCCGGTGACCACGATCTTCAGCGGGCGCGCAGAGGCTCCTACGCCGTTCCCACGGCGCCTGATGAGGCGGCTAGGTGCGGTCATGGCGCCGCCCTAGATCCCCTTCACCCCGTCGATCAGCCGGTTGATGATGCCCCGGTTGAGCTGATCGTCGTCTTCGACCCGCTTCGGTCCCTCGGCGGGCGGCCGCTCGTTCGGCCTCGACTCGGCCGCGGGCGACGCGGGCGGTGACGGCCGCGACGGCCGGCGGGCGGAAGGCTCCTCGTCGCTGAAGAGGCTGGCCAGCTCCCGGACGACGGCGGCACGATCGACCTTCGGCGCCGGTCCCGGGGCCGCGGCGGGTGCGGCCGGGCCGTTCTGTGCGGGAGGAGGCTGCGGTGCCTCGGGCTCGTCGCCCAGGAAGGAGCCGAGATAGGTTTCGGCCACCTCGTCGGCTTCGGGCGCGGACGGGGTGGAAGGCACGACCGGCTGGGGAGCGGGCTGCGCCACCGGTTCGGGCTCGGGCTGCACTACCGACTCGGGCACGGGCTGCGCCACCGGCTCCAGCCGGACGACCGGGTCCGGGGCCGGGCGAGCCGCCTGCGGCGGAGGGTAGATCGGCATGGTCTTCGGCTCGACGGCAGTGGGCTCTACCCGCGGGTCGTCGTCGAGGGGATCCTCGAGGACGAGCTCGTCCCGCTCGACCCTGACGGGGGCGACGGGGCCCGGCTCCGGCTCGGGCACGATCTCCGGCCGGCGAGCGGGGCCCCGCTCGGGCGCGGGGGCCGGAGCGGGATCGGCCTGCGGAGCGGGTGCCGCGGACGCGGCTCCGACGACGATCGTGGTGGCCGGCTTGTCGGGCACCACCTCGACGAGGCCGGCCTCGACGAGACCGTGGAGCACCTTCATCGCCTCGAACTCCTCGACGTGCGCGGCCGCGGCGATGTCGCGGATCGAGCGCCTCCCGTCGACGAGCACGAGAAGCCTCCACTCCTCCGGCGTGATGTTGATCTCGTGCGCGCCCTCGGGCGGCGTCTCCGCCACCTGTAGGACGCTCGCCACGGACGGGATCTTTCGGCCCAGGCTCTGGAGCTCGTCGAGGCGCCGCGCGGCCTCCTCGATCAGGTCGTCCACCGGCACCGAGATGGGGATCTCGGCCACGACCTCCTCCGCGCCCTCGAACTCGAAGTCGCCCTTGTCCCAGGCGAGGAGCTCGAAGGCTGCATCCTGGACCTGGCCCTGGATCGCGGCTTCGAGCTGCTCCTGGTTGATCTCGCCGCGGGCGACGAGGATCTCGCCTACGCGGCGGCCGGTCTCGGCATGCTCGTCGAGGGCGGCCATCAGGGCCCGCTCGGTGAGGACGCCGGCCCGGATCAGCTTCTGCCCAAGAGGTTCACGCGTGAGGGAGCACTCGGCGAAGTAGACGTCGCCGGCCTTGAAGTACACGGTGCCGCTGCCCGCGGCGCGCTGGACGTCGAGCTTCCCGGTTCTCTTGGTCAAGGAGAGCAGCCGGAAGATGTCCGACAGCGCAAACTCCTCTAGGGATCCCTTCAGCATCGGCGACCTTTTCCCCGTGCCTCTCTTTTGGTGGTGTTCCTACCCGCTTTGCGTCAGTGCCAGCTGGAGACGACCGAGTGCGTCTTCGGCGCCTCTGGAGCGGGCGGTGAAGGCTGCTCGGTCCCGTTGCTGTGGGCGCGCGGCTCGGCCTCGGCCGTCGCGTCCATCGCCTCGGCGATCCGGCGCGCCGCCTTGCGCATCTCGAAGATGATGAGGCCGGCCTTGGCGTCACGGTTCGTGACCGCCACCAGCACCGCCTGGTTCCCCGCCGCCATCAGGACGACGTAGCCGAACTCGCCCTCGACGAACACCTGGGCGAGTCCGCCCTTCCCGAGGCCCGACGCGGCTTTCTCACCGAGGGTGAGAAGCGCTGCGCTCATCGCCGCGAGTCGCTCTTCTTCGACGTGGGGCGGCAGTGCCGACGCCATCGGAAGGCCGTCGACGCTTACAACCGCGGCCGCCTCGACGTCGGCGGATACCGCCAGGAACTCGTCGAGCACCTGTGCGAGCACATCCGCTTTGGTCATGTCCACCGCCTCCTTCGACGCGCTATGCACGAAAAGTCGAGACACCGCGGGCCGGGTCCCTGCTGTTGTTTCGGCAGCCACTAGGGCCGAGTTGAGCGAATGGCGTGCAGGGCCGCGGCGGACATCGCCTCGATCGGCGCCTCGGTCCCCGTCCAGATGCGGAAGGACGCCGCGGCTTGGTGCACCAGCATGCCCAGGCCGCCCCAGGCATCCGCCCCCTGGGCGCGCGCGGACTCGACGAGAGGCGTCGCCGGTGGCCGGTAGACGAGGTCGTACACGAGCTGCCCGGGGCGGAAGTCGGCGCCCGGCAGCGGGTGCTCGCCCTCCATGCCGAGCGGGGTCGCGTTCACGACGCAGTCGGCGGCCGCGACGGCCTCTTGTGCCCTCTCCCACGACACCGCCTCGGCGGCGGTCGCGATCTCGGGCACCCAGGTCGCTCGCTCCGGATCGCGCGCGACCACCACGATGGATGCGGCACCGAGGTCACCGAGCGCCTTCACCACCGCCCGCGCCGCACCCCCCGCGCCGAGGACGACGGCGCGCCGCCCCTCGGGTGAGTAGCCCGCATCATCGGTGAGGACCGCGGTGAACCCGGCGACGTCGGTGTTGTGGCCGATCAGCCGGCCGCTCAAGGGAGCGATCGTGTTGACGACCCTCAGGACGGCCGCGTCGCCGGTGACCTCGTCGAGGAGGTCGGCGACGCGCTCTTTGTGCGGCATCGTCACGTTCGCTCCGTAGACCCCGAGCGCCCTGAGGCCCCGCACGGCCGCGGCGAGATCCTCGGGCGGGACCTCGAACGCGAGGTAGGTGCAATCGATCCCGGCGCGCCGAAAGGCGGCGTTGTGGATCGCCGGAGACAGCGTGTGCTCCAGCGGCCACCCGAGAACCCCGGCGAACCTCCCGCCGGGCGGGGCTCTCAGCACTCGAGCGCCTGGTAGGCGGCCTTGTCCTGGAGGAACTCGGCATCGGTCTCGGAGAACGCGTGCCGTCCCTCGCAATCGGCGAGGACGTAGTAGAGCCAATCGCCCTCGGCCGGCGCAAGCGCGGCTTCGAGCGATGCTCGTCCCGGCGCACCGATGGGGGTCGGCGGGAGGCCGGCGTAGCGGCGGGTGTTGTACGGCGAGTCGACGTTCAGGTTCGTGGTCGTCAGCGGGGCGCGCCGGTCGCCCAGCGCGTACAGCACGGTGGCGTCGATCCCGAGCGACCATCCCAGCTCGATCCGGTTGTAGATCACGCGTGCGACCTTCGGCCGTTCCTCGTCCACCCGCGTCTCGGCCTCGATCATCGAAGCGATGATGACCGCCTCATAAGGAGTGATCCCGAGGGCGTCGGCGCGGGCTTCCAGATCGAGCTCGGCCGCCTGCTCCTCGAAGGTCGTCAGCAGCCGCCTCACGAGCGACTTCGCCGTTTCGTCCTCGGCCACCTGATAGGTCGACGGGAACAGCAATCCTTCAAGGGTGTCGACCTCATCCGGAAGGATGTCGCTCCGCATCTCCCCGGAGTTCGCCGCGCGTAGGAAAGCCTTCTCCGAGATGTGCGTCTGCTCCCCCACCGCGCGGGCGAACTCCGTCACCCAGGAACCTTCGGGCACGGTCAGCATCACGAATTCCTGCAGCGACGCCGGCTCCTCGCCGACCAGGAAGGCGAGGGCGTCGCGAGCGCTGAGGCCCGTCGGCATCTCGTACCTCCCGGCCTGGATCTCCTCGGCGCCTCCGTCGAGATACGTCGCCAGGCGGAAACCGAAGGCCGACTTGATCACGTTCTTGCGCTCGAGGAGCTTCCCGATCTCGGCGACGCTCGCCCCCTCGTCGATCACGACCTCGACGGCGCGGCCCGGGTCGCTGCCCCCATAGAGGCCGACGGAGCGTAGATAGAGGTAGCCCCCCAGAGCCGGGATCGCCAGGATCCCGGCGAAGACCGTGAGAGCGACGAGCACACGCCCGCGGCGCGTCAGCCGCACTTCACCCTCCTCCGTCCAGATATCCCTGCAGCATCACCTGTGCCGCCACCGCGTCGCGGAGCTCCTTGCGCGCCGCGCCTCGAACGCCCGCGGCCCGGAGCCCCCGCTCGGCGAGGACGCTCGTCAGTCTCTCGTCGTGCTCGACCACGTCGACCTCGACCGCCTCCCGCACCGCGGCGACGAAACTCTGCTGCGCCTCGACCGCGGGTCCGGCGAGTCCGGAGAGACCCACCGGCCGGCCGATCACGATCTTCGTGACTCCCAGCTCCCGCGTCAGCGCGGCGATGCGAGCCACGGCGTCGGTGACGGTCGTATCGACCACCTCAAGAGGGCGCGCGAAACGCGTCTCCTCGTCGGCGACCGCTATGCCCACGCGTCTCGTGCCGGGGTCGATGCCGACGATCATGGTGCGAGGTGCCGGCGCGCGGCATCGGCGACCGCACTGATCGCGTCGTCGAGGCGCGCCGCATTCGGGCCGCCGGAGATCGCGAGGTCGGGCTTGCCGCCCCCTCCCCCACCGAGGATCTCGGCTCCGGCGGCGATCAGATCGCGCGCCGAGACGCCGCGGTCGACGAGGTCCTTGGACACGGCGCCGACGAGGTTCGCCTTCCCACCCCCGGCGGTGCCGAGCACGATCACGGCGGAGCCGAGCTGCCCCTTGAGCCTCTGTGCGAGTGTTCTTAGGCGATCGACTCCGATGTCGCGGCGCGCCGCTACCAGACGCGCGCCGTCGACGTCGACGGCGGCCGCAGCGAGATCGCGCGCGTCGGCTTCCGCCTGCTGCCGCTCGATCTGGCCGAGCTTCCCCTCCATCTCCTTCTGCGCCTGAAGGGTGCGCTCGAGCTTCGCGATCACGTCGTCGGGGTTCGTCTTCAGGAGAGCCGCCGCTTCCTCGAGAGCCGCGGCGCGCCGCTGGAGATAGGAGAGGCCGTCCGCGCCGACGAGCGCCTCGATGCGGCGCAGGTTCGCGCCCACAGAGCCCTCGCCGGTCAGGACGACCGCGCCGATCGTGGCCGTGTGCGGCACGTGCGTCCCGCCGCACAGCTCCTTCGAGTACTCCCCGACCTCGACCACGCGCACGAAGTCGCCGTACTTCTCACCGAAGATCGCCATCGCTCCGATCGACCGAGCGAAGTCGAAAGACGTCTCGTAGGCGCGCACCGGATCGTCGGTGAGGACGCGCTCCTGGATCTCACCGCCGATCTCCTCTACGTGACCGCCGGAGAGAGCCTCGAAATGATTGAAGTCGAACCGCAGCCGCCCCGGCTCCACCAGCGAGCCGGCCTGGGTCGCGTGCTCGCCGAGGCGGTCGCGCAGCACCCAGTGCAAGATGTGGGTCGCGGTGTGGGCCTGCGCCGCGCCGACCCGCCAGCGCTCGTCGACGCGCAGCTCGACCTCGTCGCCGACCCGCAGCTCGCCGGCGCGCAACTTCACGCGGTGGCCGGTGAGATTCGGCACCAAGCGGCGGGTGTCGATCACCGCGCCCTCTCCGGAGGGGGCCTTGATCCATCCGCGATCGCCCACCTGCCCCCCGCCCTCGGCGTAGAAGACGGTGCGATCGAGGATGACGTCGACCTCGTCTCCCTCGGACGCCGCGGGAACGCTGGCCGTGCCGTCGGACAGGGCGACGATCGTGGCCGTCGTCGCCAGCCGTTCGTAACCCTCGAACTCGGTTTCGCCCCGCTCCGCGACGAGCGAGGAGAACAGTTCGGCCGCGGGGCGCGCCTCGCCCGTTTTGCGCGCGGCCCGAGCGCGCTCCCGCTGCTCGGCCATGAGACGGTCGAACGTGGAGCGCTCCACCTCGAGAGAGGCCTCCGACGCGATCTCCGCGGTGAGGTCGACGGGGAAGCCGAAGGTGTCGTGCAGGCGGAAGGCGACGTCTCCCGGCAGCTCACCGGCGCCGGCGGCGCGCACCCGCTCGACCTCGTTCTCGAGCAGCGCGAGCCCTTGGCGCAACGTCGCCGAGAAGCGGTCCTCCTCGCGCGCGGCGACGTCCAAGATGAACGCCTTGCGGTCGCGGATCTCGCCGTAGAAGTCGCCCATCAGCTCGTTGCACGCGTCGACCAGCTCGGTAAGGATCGGCTTGTCGTAGCCGAGCACGCGCGCGGCACGTACGGCGCGCCGCATGATCCGCCGCAAGACGTAACCCCGCTCCTGGTTCGACGGCAGGACGCCGTCGCCGATCAGGAAGGTGAGGCTGCGGCCGTGGTCGGCGAGGATGCGGAGGTTGCGGTCGACGTGAGGATCGCTCCCGTAGATCTTGCCGGTCAGAGACTGCGCCCGCTCGATCATGCCGCCGAGCGTGTCGGTCTCGAAGACGCTCGGCTTCCCCTGTAGCACCAGAGCCAGCCGCTCGAGCCCCGCGCCGGTGTCGATGTTCTTCTTCGGCAGTTCGGCCACCGGTTCGATCTGCGCGTTGCACTCGTTCTGCATGAACACGAGGTTCCAGATCTCGAGATAGCGGTCCTCGTTCCCCTCGGGTCCGGCGTCGCTGGCGGGTCCGTAGGCTTCGCCGAGATCGACATAGATCTCCGAGCAGGGTCCACACGGACCGGCGACGGTCATGTCCCAGAAGTTGTCCTTGCGCCCGCGGCGGACGATACGGTCCTCCCGGACCCCGACGCCGTCGCGCCAGATCTCGAACGCCTCGTCGTCCGTCTGGAAGATCGTGACCCAGAGACGTTCGGCGTCGATCCCCCACCCCTCTGTGACGAGCTCCCACGCCCACGGGCACGCGTTCGACTTGTAGTAGTCGCCGAACGAGAAGTTGCCCAACATCTCGAAGAAGGTCAGGTGACGCGCCGTCTTCCCCACCTCGTCGATGTCCGGCGTGCGGAGGCACTTCTGCACGGTCACCGCGCGCGGGAACGGCGGCGTCTGCTCCCCGACGAAATAGGGCTTGAACTGGTTCATCCCCGCGTTCGTCAGAAGCAGGGTCGGATCGTTCGGGACGAGCGACGACGAGGGGACGTGACGGTGGTCGCGCCCGATGAAGAAATCGAGAAAGATCTCGCGGATCCTGCGGGTCTCCATGACCGGCGTCCGGCTCAGACCGCGGAGGAGCTGTTGCGCTCCTCGAGCCGCCTGTTCAGGGCGTCGAGCAACGACCCGGTGAGGGCGTTCGGGGTGAATCGGCTGCGCTGCGCCCGCCACCAACGGTCGATCTGGAGCGCGATCGCGGCCCCGAAGGTGATCCAGAAGAGTCGCCTGAGCATGCGCTAGACCTTACCTGCTCGTCTCCGGCGGGAAGGAGCGAGCGCTACTCCCCCGCTTCGGCGCGCCGGCGTTCGAGCTCGTCGGCGAGACGACGCTCCACCCCCGCCTTCGCCTCGAAGTAGCGACGGTCGCGCAGCCGCTCCGGCAGGTACTGCTGCGGCACCCACCCACCGTGATCGTGCGGGTAGAGGTAGCCCGCGCCGGCGCCGATCGCGCGGGACGCGGCCGCATGCGAGTCACGCAGGTGCTCCGGCACCGGGAGCGGCCCGTGCGCGGTGACGTCTTCGGTCGCCCGGTTGAGCGCGCGGTAGGAGGCGTTCGACTTCGGGGCCAGCGCCATGTATGCGACCGCCTGCGCGAGGTTGAGCCGCGCTTCGGGAAGACCGACGAACTCCAGCGCATGATGCGCCGCCACCGCGACCTGCAGCGCGACCGGATCGGCGTTCCCGACGTCCTCGCTCGCGAAGATCACGATGCGGCGCGCGATGAAGCGCGGGTCTTCGCCCGCGTCGAGCATCCGGGCGAGCCAGTAAAGAGCCGCATCGGCGTCGCTGCCGCGCATCGACTTGATGAACGCCGAGATGACGTCGTAGTGCCAGTCGCCGGACTTGTCGTACGGAAGGGCGCGCCGCTGGAGAGCCTCCTCCGCGTGATCGAGCGTGATCGTTCCCGTTCCCGCCGCCATCGCGGCTGCGGCCTCGAGTGCGTTCAGCGCACCGCGGGCATCGCCTCCCGAGCCGCGGGCGATGTGCGCGAGCGCCTCGTCCGAAGCCGTCACGTCCATGCCGCCGAGCCCGCGTTCGTCTTCCAGGGCGCGCCGTAGCAGCTCGAGGAGGTCGTCCTCGGTGAGAGCCTCGAGTCGGAACAGCAGGCTGCGGCTCATGAGCGGCGCGTTGACCTCGAACGAGGGGTTCTCGGTCGTCGCGCCGACGAGGACGATCCACCCGTTCTCGACCGCGGGGAGCAATGCATCCTGCTGTGCCTTGTTGAAGCGGTGG
>DATLFS010000051.1:0-6308 GCA_035540935.1 Actinomycetota bacterium | reverse complement strand
CGCACGTAGAGCGCGCCGACGCCCTTCGGGCCGCCGATCTTGTGCGCCGCGAACGCAGCGAGATCGACGCCCCACTCCTTCACGTCCACCGGAATCTTCCCGAGTGCCTGAACCGCGTCGGTATGCACGAGCGTTCGCGAGTTCACCGCACCGACGGCGCGCCGTATGGCGGCGATGTCCTGGACCGTGCCGACCTCGTTGTTGACCGCCATCACCGAGACCAGGAGGGTCGAAGGCCGGACCGCAGCCGCGACCTCATCCGGATCGACGAGGCCGTCGCGAGTCACCGGCACATACGAGACGTGCATGCCGGAGTCCTCCAGGAAGCGGGCGGCGTCCAGGACCGCGTGGTGCTCGAAGGCACTCACGACGACGTGATCGCCGTTGCCGCGTAGCTTGTGCACCGCGCCCTTGAGCGCCAGGTTGTCGGCCTCGGTTCCGCCCGAGGTGAAGACGATCTCGCCGGGAGACGCGCCTACGGCCGCAGCGACCCGCTCCCTCGCGGTCTCGACCGCCTCCCGCGCGCGGCGTCCGAACCCGTGGACGGACGACGGGTTCCCGAAATCATCCGTGAGCAGCGGCAACATCTCGTCCCGTGCCTCGGGGACGAGTGGCGTCGTCGCGGCGTGATCCAGATAGTGCATAGGGATCATGGTACGGGAGCGTCCGCGGCCTCAGGCGTCGGGCGAGACGTGCACGACGAGCCGGGTCCCCTTGATCCAGCGGAGCGGGACGCCCTCCTCGTGGAGCGCGTGCAGCGTGCGAGCCGTGCCGGGAGACTGCCACCAGTAGTCATCCCACACGATCGCCCCACCCGGCTTGATCATCTTCAACGCCTGGTCGCTGTCGTTCCGCACGTAGGCCGCCGAGTGCGCGCCGTCGATGTAGACGAGATCGCACCTCCCGTACCAGGGTGAGAAGTCGAAGTTCGCCGAATCGCCCCAATGCTGCACGACGCGCTCCCCATCAGGACGTCCCTCGTAATACATGTCGCGCGCGGCGCGGAAGACATCGCTCTCCTCCAGCTCCCCCACCGGTTCGGCCTCGGGAGGGATGTCGAGCGTGTGAACCTCCGCGTTCGCGAGGTTCCGAACGAGGAACCACGCCGTCACCCCGCGGAACGTGCCGATCTCGAAGACGACCCGCGCGGCGACCTCCGCCGCCACCGAGCCGAGCGCGAACAGGCCGTCGACCGTCTGCATGCCGGGGTGGGCGAGATCTCTCCGCGGCGGGAACACGAGCTCGTGACGGAACAACTCCGCCCGCAGGTCGATGCGCGGCAGCGGCGACCTGCGGCGGAAGACTTCCTCGCGAGCGGCAACGTAGAGAAGGTAGGCGCCGTGCACGGCGCGGCTGCGCCGAGCGCGCGCCTCGAACCGCGACGCCGGCATCACGCGCGTGGCGTCGTCAGCTCCGACCGCTGTCCGTCCCACCTTCGCCTCGGAAGCGCCTCTCCAGGTCCTCGAACTGCCGGTCGACATATTCGTCCTCGGCGGCGCGCCGGGCGCGGTCGAAGTCACGCATCCGCTTCGGGTAGCCGATGACCGCGGCGTCGTAGACGGGGATGCCGTGTCGCTCGCAGAAGCGGGTCGCGTCCGCGGGCTCCCGCACGGGAGCCCGCAGGTGATCACCGTCGCGATCGACGAGCAACAGGGTCGTCGGCTGCGTCGCCGTGCGCGGCTCGACGAAGCCCTCCACCCCTTTGCGTGTCGCGGCGAACTCCTGCAGCGCTTCCAGACGCGGGTCGTCCCTGCGCCCGAAGAGACCGCGGAAGAAATCGCCGATGCCCGGCATCAGCTCATCCCTTGCGGGACTTCACCTCTTCGATGAGCTGCGGGAGCACCTTGAGCGCGTCGCCGACGACACCGAGGTCCGCCAGCTGGAAGATCGGCGCCTCCTCGTCCTTGTTCACCGCGATGATCCGCTTCGACCCCTTCATCCCGACGATGTGCTGCGTCGCGCCGGAGATGCCGAACGCGAGGTAGACGCCGGGCTTCACGGTGATGCCGGTCTGGCCGATCTGGTAGCTGTAAGGCACCCATCCGGCGTCCACGACCGCGCGCGTCGCGCCGACCGCCGCGCCGCCGATCGCGTCGGCGAGCTCGTCGAGGAGCTTGAAGTTGTCCGGCTCCTGCAGACCGCGGCCGCCCGAGATCACCACCGCGGCCTGGTCGAGCCTCGGGCCGGACGCCGCTTCTTCGTGGCGCTCGATGCGCTTCGCCTTCTTGAGGTCGTCCGAGATCTCCACGCTCAGCTGCTCGACCGAGGCACTGCCGCCCGACGGCTCGGGGACGAACGACTTCGGTCGGACGAGGACGATCTTGGGGCTGCCCTCGAGCTTCACATCCACGATCGTCGAGCCTCCGAAGATCGCCGTCTGCGCCGTGTCGAGGTCGACGAGGCCGGTCGCGTTGCTCATGAGCGTCGCGCCGAGCTTCGCAGAGAGTCGTCCGGCGACATCGCGGGACTCGTAGTTCGTGGCGAACAGCACGAGCTGAGGCTGCTCCTGCTGGACCAGCTGGGCGAGCGCCTCCGCCGCCGGCTGCGCGACGTAATCGGCGAAGACGTCGTCGTCGTTGACGAACACCTTGCCGGCGCCGTGCTCGCCGAGCTTCTCGGCGATCGAGGACGCGCCGGGCCCGAGCGCCACCGCGTCGACCGAACCCAGCTCCCGCGCCTTCGTTAGGAGCTCGAGCGCGGTCGTGTCGGCGCTCCCGTCGGAGCCCACCTCTGCGTACACCAGGATGTCGGCCATCTCAGATCACCTTCGCTTCCTGCAGGAAGTCAGCGATGCGCTTCGCCGCGGCGCCGTCGTCTTCGATGATCTCGCCCGCCTTGCGCTCTTCCGCCTTCGAGAGCTCCGCGACCTCCTGCTTGATCGCGACGCCGTCGGAATCGAGACCCAGGTCGCTGAGCGACAGCGTCTCGAGCGGCTTCTTCTTCGCCGCCATGATCCCCTTGAAAGAGGCGTAGCGAGGCTCGTTCACGCTGCCGGTCACCGAGATGAGAGCCGGGAGCGGGCATTCGACGACGTGATAGCCGTCCGCCGTCTGCCGCTCGACGGTGATCGTGGAGCCGTCGCACGAAACGACCTTGCGGGTGGTGGTGAGGCCGGGCACGCCGAGGAGCTCCGCGAGCGTCGAAGGGAGCGTCCCGGTGTACCCGTCGGTCGACTCGACCCCCGCGATGACGAGGTCGAACCCACTCCGCTTGATCGCCGCCGCCAGCACCCGTGCGGTGACGAGCGCGTCGGCCCCCGCGAGGGCATCATCGGTGACGAGGACGCCCTTGTCGGCGCCCATCGAGAGGCCGCGGCGGATGGCCTCGGCCGCCTGTGAAGGACCCATCGAGACGAGCGTGACCTCGCCGCCCTGCGCCTCCTTCAGCTGAAGGGCGGCTTCAACGCCGTACTCATCTCCGGGATCGAGGACCCCCTGCACGCCCTGGCGCTTCAGGCGCTTCCCATCCATCTCGGGTGGGACGTTGGGGTCGGGGATGTGTTTCACGCATACCGCGATGTTCACGCCCTACCTCCTGGGGCTGCTGCCGACGAAAGATAGCGATTGCTTGCTCTTGCAAGCACCCTACACCGGCCCTACAGCCGGGCGGAGCGATAGTACGTGACGCCGTCCCGCTCCTCGACGTCGGCGTCGCCGTCCTCGACCACGAGATCGAGGTGAGCGATGACCTCGCTAACCGCGAGGAAGACGTCGTAGCCGCGCACGTTCGGGTAGAGCGCCATGGCCACCTCGTACGGCGTGCGTGGCTCCTCCTCGAGCGCCCGGGCGACCACCTCCTTGCGCCGTTCGTGATGCTCGATCGTGGCGCGGATCAGCCCTTCGGGACGCGTGACGGGGTCTCCGTGACCGGGATAGACGAGGGAGAGGTCCATCTCCTCCATCCGGTAGAGCGACGCCAGGTACTCCTTCAGCGAGCGCCGCCGCTCCCCCGGCTCGTCGATCGACGGCTCCAGCAGCGGGTTGGGCGTGGTGTCCGGCAGGAGCTGGTCGCCGGCGAAGAGCGTGCCGGTGGCGGGCTCGAGGTAGACGACGTGGCCGCCGGTGTGCCCCGGCATGAAGAGGGCCGTAAGCGTGAAGCCTTCACCTTCCTCCGGAAGGGTGAACTCGAAGGTGTCGCCGTCGTCGACGGGCACCACCTCGTCGTGATGCATGCGGGGACGCGGCCCCGACTTCCGCTGCTGGTCCATCTTGAAGAGGAGATCGAGCGGCGTCCCGGCGCCCACGAGCAGCCTTCCGATCTCGAACAACATCTGGCGATCCCGTATGCGAGCCAGATCCCGCACGGGGAAGTACACCGTTGCCCCCGACAGATCCTGGATCAGGTGCACGAGGCCGTAGTGGTCGGGATGCGCGTGCGTTATCAGGACACGCTCGACCGACTGGGGGAAGTAGCCCCACGCGTTGAGGCCGAGAAGGAGCGCGTTCTGCCCCTCGGGCGTGTTGATCCCGCAGTCGACGAGCGTCAGCGGCTCCGCCTCGATGAGGTAGGCGTTCACGGGCCCGACCGCGTACGGGGTGGGGATCTCGAGGCGACGGACCGGCAGCCGCTGCACGGGCCGATCCTACGCGGGCGCGATCGGCGGGATCAGAAGATGTCTGCCACCAGCCCGAAGACGACGAGCAGGACGATCGCGGCGATCACGACCAGCGCGATCACGGCGCCCGAGCGCTTCGCCGCTGTTGCCGCACCCCCGGGCTCGGCGCGCGCCGGGTGCTCGCTTCCACCCGCGGACTTGTCCGCCCGCCCCGGCACCTCCTGCTGTCCCTCCACGCGATCCCTCCCTCTCTAGGTGTCCGACGCCTACCCGGCGCGCCGAAGCAGAAACGCGTCAGCGGCCGACGAACTTGGCCTTCCCGGGACCGGACTCGAGGAACGAGCTCATCCCGAGCTTCTGGTCTTCGGTGGCGAACAGCGCGGCGAACGCCTGCCGCTCGATCAGCAACCCGTTGGTGAGGTCGATCTCGACCCCGTTCTGCACCGCCGCCTTCGCCGCCATCAACGCGACGCGCGGCCCGCGGGCATAGGTGCGCGCGAGCGCGAGCGCGCGGTCCAGCACGTCGGACGCCGGAACCACCTCGTTCACGAGCCCGATGCGAAGTGCCTCGTCCGCCTTGACGAACCGCCCCGAGTAGATGAGCTCCTTGGCGCGGCCCAAGCCGATCAGGCGCGGCAGACGCTGGGTCCCCCCGGCGCCCGGGATGACGCCCAGGAGGATCTCCGGCTGGCCGAGCTGCGCGTCTTCGGCGGCGATGCGCAGGTCGCAGGCGAGCGCGAGCTCGCACCCGCCCCCGAGCGCGTACCCGTTGACCGCGGCGATCGTCACGAACGGGAGGCGCTCGAGGCGCGTGAAGACGTCCTGAAAGCCGCCGATGTAGCGGAACATCTGGACCGCGTCCTGGTCGCTCATCTCCTTGATGTCGGCGCCGGCGGCGAAGACCCTCTCGCCGCCCCACACCACAAGAGCACCGACGCGTTCGTCGGCTGCCGCCGTGTCGACCGCCTCACCGATCTCGCGCGCCACCTGCTCGTTCAGGGGGTTGAGCTTCGGCCGGTCGAGACGCAAAGTGGCCACGCCGTCATCGTCGACCTCGAGCTTCACGAACTCGCCCACGTGCCCTCCTTGGCTCCTTCACACGACGGAGCCAAGGCTACGATGAGCCGCCATGTCTGCCCATCTCGCCGCGCGCCTCGGTGAAGCGTTGGCGGCGCGGCCGCGGCGCGCCGTGAAGATCGAGGGGGCGCGCGAGGCCGCGGTGTTGATCCCGATCGTCGCCCTCGACGAGCCGACGCTGCTGTTCACGTTGAGGACCGAGACCGTACGCAGCCACAAGGGGCAGGTCTCGTTCCCCGGCGGGTCGATCGATCCCGCCGATCCCTCGCCGCAGGCGGCTGCGTTGCGGGAGGCGCAGGAGGAGGTCGGTCTCGAACCCTCGGTCGTGCGGGTCCTCGGCGAGCTCGAGGCGATGCCGACATTCGTCACCGGCTTCGTCGTCCACCCCGTCGTGGGCTGGGTCGAGGAGCGGCCCTCGCTGCGCCCGAACCCGGACGAGGTGGCGGAGATCCTCTACGTCCCCATCTCGTCGCTGACCGAGGATCTTCGGGTCCCGCCCGGCGCGCCGCTCGGCGGGCGGACGTATCCGACGGAAGCGTGGGACTGGAACGGCTACGTCATCTGGGGCTTCACGGCGCGCCTGCTCCGCCTGTTCTTCCGCGTCCTGTCGGAGGCCGGACTGGCCGAACCCCTCGCGGCGCAACCGGACTGGCCGGGGATCCCGGAGGAGTTCCGG
>DATLFS010000050.1:0-3679 GCA_035540935.1 Actinomycetota bacterium | reverse complement strand
GGGCGCGGAGGGCGTGTGGGTGGGGAACTTCGGTTCGCACGCCGTGAGCCACGTCGACCCGCGCCTGCTGGAGGTGGCCGGCGGGACGCGCGTCGGCGGGCCGATCGGTGGAGTTGCCGTCGGGGCGGGATACGTCTGGGTCACCGAGCAGGAGGCGGGGCGGCTGATCGCGATCGACCCGCGCACCGAGGAGGTCGCCGGGCACGTCGCCGTCGGCCCCGTTCCGCAGGGCGTTGCGGTCGGCCCCGACGGCGAGGTGTGGGTCGTGGTGCAGGGGGATGGAGCCGTCGCGCGGGTGGAGCTGCGGTAGGTTGCCGCCGTCATGGAGGAATTCGACTTCGACGGCCGTCTGGCCGAGATAGACCGCAAGCTCGCGCAGATCAAGGAGTACCTTTGACGTCGATTCGAAGCGGGAGCGCGCCGCCGAGCTGAGGGAGAAGTCGGCCGACGCCGGCTTCTGGGACGAGCCGGACGTCGCCCGCAAGATGATGGCCGAGATGTCGCGGCTGTCCGAGGACGTCACGACCTACGACCGGATCGCGTCCCGCCTCGACGACGCCCGGGTCCTGCGGCAGCTCGCGCAGGATGAAGGCGACGACGCGTCGCTGCACGAAGCGGCGGGCGAGGTCGCCTCGTTAGAACGAGAGATCGACTCCCTGGAGGTCGTCGCCCTCTTGAGCGGCGAGTTCGACGATCATCCCGCCATCGTCGAGATCCATCCGGGTGAGGGCGGCACCGACTCGCAGGACTGGGCGGAGATGCTGCTGCGCATGTACCTCAGGTGGATGGAGCGACGCGGCTTCAAGGGCGAGGTGATCGAGTCCAGCCAGGGTGAGGAAGCCGGCATCAAGAGCGCCACGATCGAGGTCGACGGCCGGCACGCTTACGGGCTCCTGTCGGCGGAGCGTGGCGTGCACCGTCTCGTGCGCATCTCGCCGTTCGACTCCGCCAAGAGACGTCACACCGCGTTCGCCTCGGTCGACGTGACGCCGTTGGTCGAAGACGACGTAGACGTCGAGGTCCGGGACGAAGATCTGCGGGTGGACACCTATCGGTCGTCCGGAGCCGGAGGGCAGCACGTGAACGTCACCGATTCGGCCGTCCGCATCACCCATCTGCCGACCGGCATCGTCGTGTCGTGCCAGAACGAACGCTCTCAGATGCAGAACCGGGCGGTGGCCATGCGCGTGCTGAAGTCGCGCTTGGTGGCGCGCGCCCGTGAGGAGCGTGAGAACGAGCTGCGCGCGCTCAAGGGCGAGCAGCGAGACATAGGGTTCGGATCGCAGATCCGCTCGTACGTGCTGCACCCGTATCAGATGGTGAAGGACCACCGCAGCGGGACGGAGATAGGCAACATCCAGGCGGTTCTGGACGGCGAGTTGGACGCGCTGATCGAGGCGGAGCTGCGGCGGCGAGCCGCCGGAGGGGCCGCGTAGCCGCCCCCGGGGCATCGTTGTCGCAGCCCCGCGGGAGTGCCATCATGGCCGATATGGCCGACCGGATCCCCGACGTGGTGGGGCGCGTCGAAGACGCGTCGCTCCAAGATCTTCAGAGCGTCGACATCGACGACGTTTACCGGCAGATGGACTGGCTGCTCGAATCGCGCCCGACGCCGATGGATCTGTACCGGCGCTGGGAGCGCCAGAACTGGTCCACGCAGGACCTTGATTTCACGCAGGACCGCGAGCAGTGGGTCGCGATGGACGGCTTCTTCGAGGGCCTCCGCACGGAGCTTCAGCGGACGTTCACGCTCTTCTTCCTGGGCGAACAGGCGGTGACCGACACGCTGTCCCCGCTCGTGCACGCGGCGCCCGACGAACCGGCGCGCATCTTCCTGTCGACTCAGCTCGTGGACGAAGCGCGTCATTCCGTGTTCTTCGACCGCTTCTTCGACGAGGTGGTCGGTATCTCCGGCGGGATAACCGAGGCCGTGGCGCGGCTACGGGACGAGTCGGTCGAGGGCTACCGCCGTCTCTTCGACGGCGAACTGGTGAACGTGACCGAGGAGGTGCGGCGCGACCCCCACGACTATGGGAAGTGGGTGGAGGGCATCACCGTCTACCACCTGATCGTCGAGGGGATGCTCGCGCTGACCGGGCAGAAGTACCTGCTGGGTATCGTGCGGGAGCTCGGCATCATGCCCGGGTTCTACGCGGGCTTTACCGCCGTCGCCCGGGACGAATCCCGCCACGTCAACTTCGGCGTGCGCGCCCTCATGGAGGCGGGAGTCAGGGACCGGTCGCATCTCGAACGGGTCGAGGAGACGGTTTTCCGCCTGTTGGAGCCCGCGTGCCGCATCGTGACCGCGCCGGATCGGAAGTTCGCGATCTCGCCCGCCGAGATGCCCCCGAACCTGCAGATCAACCCGTTCGAGGTGCGCGCCTTCTCTCTGAACTCCCTGACCAAGCGGCTCCGCGTCGTCGGGGTTCCCAAGGCGACCTGCGACGAGGTCCGGCGGCGGGGCGAGGCCTATTACGACGCTGCTTGGGACGAGTACGAGCAGATCCACGGCGAGGAACACCCTTACCGCTTCTTCGTGACCGCGGGGGCGGACGCATGATGGTGCGCCCTCACGCCCTCATTCGTCCGCTACGCTCTTCCACCGCATGATCAAGCTGGTAGACGTCGTGAAGGAGTACAAGGGCGGGGTTCGCGCTCTCGACGGGATCTCGCTCGACATAGAGAAGGGCGAGTTCGTCTTCGTCGTCGGCCCGTCCGGCTCCGGTAAGTCGACGTTCCTCAAGCTCCTCACGAAAGAGGAAGATCCCAGCTCCGGTGAGGTGTACGTGGCCGGGAAGAACCTCGCCAGCCTGCCCCGCTGGAGGATCCCCTACCTGCGGCGGAACGTCGGTTGTGTGTTCCAGGATTTCAAGCTGCTCCCGACGAAGACGGTCTACGAGAACGTCGCCTTCGCTCTCGAGGTGATCGGCCGCCCTCGCGCGGTCGTGCAGCGACAGGTGCCGCAGATCCTCGAGTTGGTGGGCCTCGGCGAGAAGCTCGACCGGTTCCCCGACGAGCTGTCGGGTGGAGAGCAGCAGCGCGTCTCGGTCGCCCGCGCCTTCGTCAACCGGCCCCTGATCCTCATCGCGGACGAGCCGACCGGAAACCTCGACCCTGCCACGTCGGTCGGCATCATGCGCCTGCTCGACCGGATCAACCGGACGGGAACCACCGTCGTAATGGCTACGCACGACCACGCGATCGTCGACTCCATGCGCCGCCGCGTCGTCGAGCTGGAGCACGGCCACATCGTGCGCGACCAGACCCGTGGCATCTACGGCGTAGGGACGTGACATGAGGCGGATCACCTACTTCTTCTCCGAGACGGTCACCAATCTCAGGCGGAACTTCCTCATGACGGTCGCGGCGATCTCCACCGTCGCGATCTCACTGCTCCTGCTGGGCGGCGTTCAGATCCTCGGTCTCGTCGTCAACCGCATGACCGACGAGTGGGAAGCCAAGGTGGAGGTCTCGATCTACCTGCGCGACGACGCCACGCAGAACGAAGAGCAGTCGCTCTCCGCCGAGCTTTCGCGCATGGATGAGGTGCAGGAGGTCACCTACGTCTCGAAGGACGAGGCGTACGAGGAGTTCCAGCGCCAGTACCCGGATCTCTCCGATGGATTGCCTCGTGACGCGCTCCCGGCTTCCTTCCGCGTGAAGCTCTTCGATGCGAACG
>DATLFS010000049.1:0-15579 GCA_035540935.1 Actinomycetota bacterium | reverse complement strand
GTGGTCGCGTTGCCCGATAGCGAGGACCTGACCGATCCTCTGTCTGAATTCTCGATCATCGGTGGCGAGCGAGTACACGACCTCTCGCGGCGTTAGGCCAAGATGGGCGTAGGTGCTCGCGCATCGTGAGCTTCCGTCAGGGGCGGCTAGCAGAGTCACGGCGTCGGCGTCAGGATGCTCAACCCGAAGAGGAACCAGAGTTAGTTGATCTCGTACCCCCTCCTCTTTTATCGATACGCGCAGGTCGTTCTCGTCCAAGAGATACGCGACCTCATGATCCAGTGCCGCGATGAAGTCATCGCTCGATCTCACGCGTAGGACGACTTCGGGCTCGCCGTCAGGCGCCGAGGTCAGAGCTGGGAGCGGGGTGCGAACGGCCGACCCACCTATCGGGTACGAGAAATGTGGCAGAACACGAGCGTTGGTCGGCTGCGGCAGAACGGCGTGTGACCAAACGGTCGTGTGGATGACATGCAGAGTCCCGCCCGCGACCCGTCGGGGGACGGGGAAGTCTGCTAACCGGCGCCCGAGACTCGGGTCGGTGACGGCGCGGGCGATGGCTCTCGCTCCTCCAGCGGACTGGCCCTTAGCGCGCAAAGAGTCTTCGAACCTTCGGACCGCGGCGGCCTTCGGCAGGTTGGGGAGAGGGCGGATGTACCGCTGAGTGGTCGCGTCAACGAGCTGCTGGGGCACGATCTACCTCCTGACTCAACTGCACGTCACGGGCTATCCATGACGCCCAGGGATCAGGAGGCCTGCCTCCTGCATCCCCTCCGGTTCTCTAGGTCCGTCCTAGCGCAACCGAAGCGGCCACTCCTCTGCCTGGTTGTCTTCGGGCGGGTCGGTCGTAAGGACCGACGTGTCCCTCTGGTGACGGGTCTCTCGAGCCGCCACCATGACAACGTCCGCGAGAGGACGAGTCGCACAACGATGATAGCACCAGCCGGTGTCCGATTCGCCGATGATTCCTCGCGGAATGCAACGGGGCTGGAACACGGCTGCTTATTAGGACCCTCCTCGAGAGGAGAGCTCTACCGGTTCCAGCCCCGACCTCTCCCAGTGCCCCATTGGTGCCCCAAAACGGCTAGCAACGGGGTGTTCGGGAGTCGAAGATCAGATAGGCATCAGGTCCAGCTAGAATAGAAAAAGTGCCCCCTGCCTGCGCCTTTCCGCTCCTCGACGAGAGCGGGCGACCGGATTCGAACCGGCGACCCTCACCTTGGCAAGGTGATGCTCTACCACTGAGCCACGCCCGCAACGACGGCACATTATACGGGCCCGCCCGCTCAAGGCTCTCGGCCCGCCGAACCTAGAAGCTCTTCACGAAGGTCCGGATCGTGTGCCAGCGCTGGTCCTGCTGGCACTTGGCCTCGCTCACGTGGGTCGTGTCGGCTCCGAAGTGGTCGGTCGGGCTGAACGAGACGGGCGGGCTGATGCCGGTCGTGATGTTCTTCGCGCGCTCGAGGGTGTAGATGAAGCGCTCTCTCGTGAGCGTCGGTCCCGGCAGCTTCAGCATCTCGGCCAGCTGCCGGCTCGCCATCCAGCCGAGCCACATGAAGTCGTCGCCCTCTCCCTCCTCGGGATTGATCTCCCGCACGGCCTTCCGGAAGTCCGGGTCGAACTTGTTCGACTCGGCCCAGGCGGGGAACGGCGAGAAGAACTTGGCGCCGTCGAGGGTCCCGTTCCGGCAGCCCACCGATGCAACCGTGTCGAAGGTCATGGTGATGCCGACCCCCACCCATTGCGGCGCGTAGTTCTGGCTCCGGGTCGCCTGAAGCAACTGGAGGAACCACACGGGGCTCGTCAGCACGTAGACGTTGTCGATCTGGCGCTGGGCGAGGTCGGTCGCCACCGCCTGGGCCTCCGGCGCGCCGGCCGTCTTCGAGACGGCCCGCACGTACACCTCGATGCCATGCCTCTCCATGGCGGCGAGGAACGTGTCTCGGCCGTCGTAGAAGTTCTGCGTGTTGAAGTAGACGAGCGCGGTGGACTCGTCCCGGGCACCGAGCGTCTTCACGAGGAAGTCGGCAAGCAGAGGCCCCTGCTGCGGATAGGTCATCGAGGTGGCGAAGTAAGTGCGGAGGTTGCTGAGGCCGATCTCGGTTACGCCGGCGGATAGGTACGGGATGCCAACCGACGCCGCATAACGGGCACAAGCTTGGATCTGGTCCGTCCCGGCGACGCCGGAGAGAAGGAACACCTTGTCCTTCTCGACCATCTCCTTGCAGACGCTCACCGCCTGAGACGGGTTGTAGTTGTCGTTCTTGAGGATCGCCTCGACGTTGCGGCCGTTGATCTTGACGCCGCGCCGCTTGAGCCACTCCCAGTACAGCTTCGAGCCCTTGAGAGCCGAGTCCGACGGGACGGGCGCCGCGCCGGTCAGAGGCGCGTGGGAGCCGATCCTGATGGTGTCCTCCGTCACGCCCGTGGCATCGCCGCCGCTGGGCTCGCTCTCCGTTGCGGTGTCATCGCCACCGTTGTCGCCGGAGGGGTTATCACCGCTCTCCGTGTTCGAGCTGCCTGAGGTCGAGGACGAGGTCCCAGTAGAGCCGGTGTCGGAGAGGCCGGTGTCGTCCACCGACCCGATCACCTCGCCGGTGTTGGGATCGATGATGGTCCCGTCCTCGAGGACGAGTCCGTCCTCCGTGAGGGACCCGGCCAGGCCGCCTGCGAAGGATCCTCCGCCCGACTCCGCCACACCGGGTTTCTGACCGCACGCCGGCGCCACCAGAGCGAGGGCGATAACGAGCGCGAGCCATCGCGCACGACCGCTTCCGTCCAACTGCGCTCCCCCCAGAGTCGCTTCGACCGGACTGTCTACCTCGATCTATTCGATTCTGTCAGGGAGAGTCCTCCCCCTACAACTCGAGCCTGCCGGCGCGCAGCCCCACCCGGAGCTCGAGGCCGCGCTCGACGAGTCGAGCCGAGCGGTAGCCCATCCGGGAGCCGATCTGCGGAAGCGCGATCTCGTAGGCGGCGCCCACCTCCGGGACGGAGAGCAGGAGCGAGTCCCCCTCCAGCGTCACCTCAGCCGGAGCCTCGGCGCCCTCGACGATCGCGACCACGGCGCCGTCCGAAACCCTCACCTCCGCCGGGACCCCCTGCTCGCGGAGAAGGTCGTTGAAGTGGTCTTCCGTGAGGAGGGCACGGCCGGTGCCGCCGCCGATCCGGACGCTGCCGGAACCGTTCGAGAGCGCCTCCCAGTCGAAGCGGACGTTCTCGAGCGTGAGGACGACCTCTCTCAGGGTGATCCCTCGGCGCGCCACACCTTCGGCCGCCAGCTCGACCGTGGGGAGGGTCCCCCGGGCGAAGTTCAGAAGGAATGGGAAGCCGCCGATCGTCACGTCCGGCTCGTCCTCGAGCTCGAGCGACGAGGCAGCCCGCGCCGCCACCTGGTTCTCCGCCGCGTTCCTGGCCACGAAGTCGCCGGCCACCGCCAGCCCGAGAAGGATCACGAGCGTGACTACGAAGGCTCGCATCAGGTGCCGGAGCTCCCGAACCCGCCGTGGCCGCGCATGCTGTCCGGCAGCTCCTCGACCTCCTCGAGCCGCGCCTCCTCGACGCGCTGGATCACGAGCTGCGCGATCTTCTGCCCTCGCTTGATGTGGATCGGCTCCGACGGGTCGAGGTTGGTGAGCAGCACCTTGACCTCGCCGCGGTAGCCGGCGTCGATGAGGCCGGGCGCGTTTGGGAGGGCAAGACCCTCCTTCATCGCCCTCCCGGAACGGGCGTGGACGAACCCCGCGTGGCCCTCCGGGATCGCCAGGGCGAGCCCGGTCCTGACCGCGTGCCGGTCCCCCGGTTTCAGCGTGACGTCTTCAGCCGCGATGAGGTCGAGCCCCGCGTCGCCCGGGTGCGCGTAAGACGGCAGCGGCAGATCACGGTCGAGACGGACGACGGGGATCCGCAGCGTCACTCCGCTCCTCCGCTCTGAGACCGCTGCAGGAGCGCCAACAGCTCGCGCTCGAAGTCGGTGAGCTCCTGGAACCCCTTGTAGACAGACGCGAAACGTAGATAGGCGACGTCGTCCAGCGCGTGCAGGCGGTCGAGCACCTCACGGCCGATCTCGGACGACGTCACGGCGCGCCGGCCCTCCGCCCGAACCTTCTCCTCCACCTGGTCGGCGACCGCCTCGATGTCCGCCGGCTCCACCGGGCGGTTCTTGCAAGCCATGCGGATGCCGTCGACGATCTTCTGGCGGTCGAACGGCTGCTCCTCCCCGGCCCGTTTTACGACCACGAGCGGCGCCTCCTCGACGCGCTCGAAGGTCGTGAACCGCTTCCCGCAGGCGAGGCACTCGCGCCGGCGCCGGATCGCACGGTTCTCCTCCGTGTCACGGGAGTCCACGACCTTGCTCTCATCGTTTCCGCAGTGGGGGCAGCGCATCGGCCGGGTCATCGTATTGCGTGGTAGGCCAGAGGCATGGAGCCGCGCATCGAGGTTTCGCCGGTCGACCGGATCGACGGCTACCTCGCGATCGAGGACCACGGACTCATCGGCGACGGAGCCGCGTCCGCGCTCGTCGGTCGGGACGGAACGATCGACTGGATGTGCGTTCCGCGCCTCGACTCCGACCCTCTCTTCTGCTCGCTCCTCGACCACTCCCGCGGGGGCGCCTTCCGGTTGCGGCCTCGGGGTCTCCGAGCCGCCGGCCACACGTACGTTCCCGAAACCGGGGTGTTGGTGACGGAGATGCACGGCCCGGAGGGCATCGTCCGCGTCACGGACGCGATGACGCTTCGCGCAGGTGCCGACCTCCGCGAGGAGATCGACCCATCGAGGCGCGAGCTCCTGCGGATCGCGGAGGTCGTGTCGGGGACGGTCCATCTCGAAGTGGAGGTAGAGCCGCGCGGTGGAGGCACGGCGCGCCGCAGCGGCAGCGCGTTCTGCTTGGCGGCGCCGCGCCACCCGCACCTCGACTTCGATCTCGTCTCCGATGCGCGCCTCGACGGGCCGCGGACGACGCTCTCGTTGGGCGCCGGCGACCGCGTCGCCTTCTCGCTCCGATGGGGCGGCGGATCGCCACGGCGCAGCTTGACCACCAGCGACGAGCGGCTGAGTCACACGGTCGATGCGTGGAGGCGCTGGACCGCACGCCTCTCCTACGACGGACCGCAGGCGGACCTGGTGACGAGGAGCGCGGTCGTCCTCAAGATGCTCGACTACATGCCGAACGGCGCCATCGTTGCGGCGCCGACGTCCTCCCTCCCGGAGCAGATCGGCGGCGAGAGGAACTGGGACTACCGCTACGCGTGGGTACGGGACGCGGCCTTCACCGTCTACGCCCTCAGCCGCATCGGTTGCCACTACGAGGGCCACGGGTTCGTCGCGTGGATCCTCGACGTGATCGAGGAGGCAGCGCCGCACGTTCTCTACACGCTCGACGGCGCCCCCTCTCCACCCGAACGGCACGACGAGGAACTGGAGGGTTACCGCGGTTCGAGCCCCGTGCGGTGGGGCAACGCGGCGGGCCACCAGACGCAGCATGATGCGTACGGCGAGATCCTCGACTGCGCCTATCAATGGGCGCATGCAGGCGGCGAGATCAACCCCGAGCTGTGGAACGAGTTGGCCGCCTTGGCCGACGCCGCGGCGCTGAAGTGGGGAGAGCCGGATCACGGCATCTGGGAGGTCCGCACGTCGGGGCGGCCCTTCACCTACTCCGCGGCGATGTGCCACGTGGCGGTCGATCGCGCCGCGCGCATGGTCGAGATGCAGGGTCATCCGGGCGACGCGGACCGCTGGCGGAAGACGGCGAAGGAGATCCAGGAGGCGATCCTGGAACAAGCCTGGGACGAGGAGAAGCAGAGCTTGGTCGAGCACCTGGGTCCCGGCGGCATCGACGCCAGCCTCCTCGCGTTGCCGCTGCGCCGCGTCCTGGATGCGCGCCATCCGCGCATGGTCGCGACGGCACGGTCGATCGCCTCGCGGCTGGATGCCGGCGGAGGCCTCCTCTACCGGTACGACCCGGCCGAATCACCGGACGGTCTCCACGGCCACGAAGGCGCGTTCCTCCTGTGCAGCTTCTGGCTGGCCGACAACCTCGTCCACCAGGGACGCGTCGAGGAGGCCTCCGACCTCTTCGATTCCCTGTGCGCCCGGACGAACCCGTTGGGCCTGCTCTCCGAAGAGGTGGATCCTTCGAGCGGGGCTTTCCTCGGCAACTTCCCGCAGGCGTTCAGCCACGTGGGGCTGATCTCCACCGGCGTCAACCTAGGGCGCGCGACCCGATGACGCGTCTCGCGATCTTCGGAGCCTCCGGCGACCTGACGTCGCGCTATCTCATGCCCGCGCTGGCGCGGCTCGAGGCCGAAGACCTCCTGCCGCGAGACCTCGCCATCGTGGCGGTCGACCGGCAGCCGTGGGACGACGCCCGGTTCACCGAACACATCCGCACCAAGATGCCGGTGGACCTGACGAGTGATGCGGCGCGCCGTGTATGCGAACGAGTGACGTATGCACGGGCCGACGTGACGTCACGCGATCAGGTCGCTTCGGCGCTCGGGGACGACCCGGGCGACGTGGTGGTCTACCTCGCGCTCCCCCCGCACCTCCTCCCCGACGTCGTCGACGTCCTCGGCGGGAGCAACCTCGGAACCGGCAGCCTGATCGTGGTCGAGAAACCGTTCGGGACCGACCTCAATTCGGCGCGTCGCTTGAACCGTCTGCTGCACAGCTACTTCCGCGAAGAGCAGGTGTTCCGCATCGACCACTTCGTCCACAAGCAGATGGTTCAGAACATCCTCGGACTTAGGTTCGCGAACCGCATCTTCGAACCCGTCTGGGACGCGCGCCACATAGAGCGGGTCGACATCATCTGGGAAGAAACGCTCGGCCTCGAGGACCGCGCCTCGTACTACGACCGCTCCGGCGCTCTGCGCGACATGATCCAGAACCATCTGCTGCAGCTCCTTTGCCTCGTGGCCATGGAGCCACCGGCTTCGCTCCACGAGCGCGACCTGCGCGACGCCAAGGTCGCCGTCCTCCGCGCGGTCCCGACGCTGACCGAGGAGGAGGTTGCGCGCTCCAGTGTGCGCGCCAGATACTCCGCCGGCTCGAGCCGGGGCCGCGCGATCCCGGCGTACGTCGACGATGAAGGCATCGATCCAGAGCGCGGGACCGAGACGTTCGCTGAGGTGACGCTGCGGGTGGCGAACTGGAGGTGGGCAGACACGCCCTTCCGACTCCGCTCGGGGAAGGCGCTCGGGCGCGACCATGCCGAGATCGCGATCCACTTCCGCCCCGTTCCACATCTCGCCTTCGCGCCGTCGGGGAGCCGTGCGAACGTCCTGCATATCGAGTTCGATCCCGACCGGCTCGTGATCGAGATCGACATCAACGGTCCCGGCGATCCTTTCGAGCTCGAGCACGCGGAGCTCGATGCCGACCTCCACGACGAAGGGCTCCCCGCCTACAGCCGTCTGCTGCTCGAGGTGCTGGGCTGCGACCCTGCGTTGTCGATCCGCGCCGACGAGGCCGAGGAGGCATGGCGGATCGTGGAGCCGATCCTCGAGGCGTGGCAACGAGGCGCCGTCCCGCTCCTCGAGTACCCCGCGGGGTCGGACGGTCCTACGTGGCGCGACGCCTGAGCGCGTCGACGTCGTACACGGTGATAGCGCGACGCTTCGTCTCGATCCAGCCACGCTTGCGGAACGCCTGAAGCGCACGGCTCACCGCCTCCCGAGACGATCCCGTCCAGCCGGCGAGCTCTTCCTGGGTGAGGGAAACGTCGATCAAGGTCCCCTCATCCTGCGGGACGCCGAACTCTTCGACCAGGTCGACCAGGCGTTTGGCGACGCGGCCGACGCTGTCGTGCTCGGAGAACTCCACGCGCCGGCGGTCGGCCTGCCGGAGCTTGCGCGTCAGCGTCTTCAACAGGCGGATCGAGACGCTCGGATGCCGCTCGAGGAACGCGAGGAAATCGTCCGCTGCGAGCGACAACACCTCGACGGACTCGAGCGCCGTCGCATTCGCCGACCTCGGCTCACCGTCCAAGGCGGAGAGCTCCCCCAGGAGCGACCCCGGTCCTCGCACCGCGAGGACGACCTCGCGACCGTCGTCGGTGAAGTAGGAGATCTTGACCCGCCCCTCCTCGATCACAGCCAGACGGTCGGACGAATCGCCTTCGCTGAAGAGCGTCGCGCCGCGGCGGAACCTGCGGCGACGCGCCCGCTCTTGCAGATCCCTTCGTTCGTCCGCCGACAGCGACCCCAGGAGGTCGTCCCCGACGACGTCCCCTCCGCCCATAGGAGAAGCCTACGCGACGCAGCCGCGGCCCACCCTCTCGGATGGGCCGCGGCCGGAAATGTCGTCAGCGGGTACGTACCGCCGTGACCTCGGATGCGAGGCTGCGGTTGCCGTCGCCGTCGAACGCAACGACGTAGTACCAGTAGCCGGTGCGGCGGCGGAGGCCCCGGTCGACGAAGATCGGTTCCTCGACGGTGCCGACCGACTCGAACGTTCCTTCCTCGCCCGTCGTGCTGCGGAAGACCTCGTAGCCGGTGAGCGGCGCGCCGCCCGTGTCTTGGGCAGCCCTCCAGCCGAGACGCACCCGCCGCATGCTGCTCTCACCGCGGACGTCGGTCGGCTGCGTGATGCGGTCGATGCAAGGGTCGGGCGTGCCGACGCCGACCAGGCACATCCGTCCGTCGAATACGGCCACATCCAACCCCTCGGGGTGGAACCGGAGCGGCGTCTGCGCCTCGCCGTCCAACGCATAGGTGATCTCGATGCGAGCGTCCTCGCTGACCGAGGCCCGGTCCATCTCGATCGTGAAGCAGGGAGTCCCGCAGAACGGCTGCTCCCTGATCGCCGGACCCGCCTGAACGTTCGCCTCGGCTTCGATGCAGACCTGGACGTCGCTTACCTGCTGGACACGCTTGCCGACGATCGAGACGCCCGGCGTCGTGATCGGGACGTACTGGCAGAGACCTGCGTCCGTCCGCTGCGCCGCCGTCGCGCTGCCGCCGGCGAGAAGGGCCGAAAGGACCATGATCGCCGTGACGACCTTCGTGAGCTGCTTCTCCATGACCGCCTCCCCAATCGAGGGCCTCCGTCCGGGCCCGCTGGGATCACGATGAACCGATCCGGGAGGGCGAACCACGTCGCGCGCTACGCGCAGAACGTGACGTTCGGCACAAAAGGGGCGGAACGGGTCGCGGCTACGCGGCGCCGTCGCGTCTCAGGCGCTGCAGCTCCTCCCGCAGGGCGCGGACCTTCGCCTGGTAGTCGTCCGGCTCCTCGGGCTGCGCGGCGGCGGCCTCTTCGGCACCGCACAGAGGGCACGCGGCGAGGCCGGGCGTCAACCCGGCCCCGCACGCGGAGCACGTCTTCAGCCTGCGCCTGGGGTTACGAGCACCCACTGGTCGACCCGCACGAGGGGCAGGCGAAGCACGATCCGGCTGCCTGCATCTGCACGCCGCACGTCCCGCAGAAGGGACGGGAGCCATGGGTGGCGTCGACCACAGGCCCGAGGACCACGACGCCGGTCGGAGCCGAATCGCCGTTGCCGTTGCCGTTGCCGGTCCCGTTCCCATTGCCGTGGTCGCCGGCAGCGCCCTCGAGCTTCGCCTCGATCTCCTCCTGACGCTCCCCCGCGGAGCGGATGCCGAGCGCCTGCCTCTCGTCCGGCGGCAGGTAGTCGAGCGCCAGGACGCGGAAGACGTAGTCGAGGATCGAGGTGGCGATCCGGAAGTCGGGGTCGTCGGTCATGCCCGAGGGCTCGAAGCGGGTGTTCACGAACTGCTTCACGTAGGCCGACAGCGGGACGCCGTACTGCAGCCCCATCGAGATGGAGATGGCGAACGCATCCATGATCCCGGCGAGGGTCGAGCCCTGCTTCGCGACCTTGAGGAACATCTCGCCGACCGAGCCGTCGGGGAACTCGCCGACGGTGAGGTAGCCCTCGGTGTCGGCGACCCTGAACTTGATCGTCTTGGAGACGCGCTTCTTGGGGAGCCGCCGGCGTACGGGCTCGGGCAGGTCGGTGGCCTTCGGGGCGTCGGCCTTCGTGTCGCTCTTCTTCGTCACCGACAACGGCTGCGCCGCCTTGCAGTTGTCGCGGTAGATCGCGATCGCCTTGAGCCCAAGGCGCCAGCCCTCGATGTAGACCTGCTCGACGTCCTCGACGCTCACGTGTTCGGGCAGGTTCACCGTCTTGGAGATGGCGCCGGAGAGGAACGGCTGCGCCGCCGCCATCATCTTGATGTGCCCCATGTAGTGGATCGACCGCTCGCCCATCGCGGTGTCGAACACGGGCAGGTGCTCCTCACGCAGGTGCGGCGCGCCGACGACGTGCGAGTGCTCGTCGATGTAAGCGACGATCGCCGCGACCTGGTCCTCGGTGTATCCGAGCTTGCGCAGCGCGCGCGGGACCGATTGGTTGACGATCGACATCGTCCCGCCGCCCACGAGCTTCTTGGTCTTCTTTAGGGCGAGGTCGGGCTCGATCCCGGTCGTGTCGCAGTCCATCAGAAGACCGATCGTCCCGGTGGGAGCGAGCACCGTGGCCTGCGCGTTGCGGTAGCCGTGGGTCTCCCCCAGCTCGAGCGCCTCGTCCCACGCACCCCGGGCGGCGCTCACCAGCGCCGTCGGAGCATCGGTCTCGGAGATGTCGTATGCCGCCGCCCGGTGCTTGCCGATGACCCGGAGCATGGGCTCGGCGTTCTCCTGGTAGGCATCGAAGGCACCGATGCGGGCCGCGATCCGGGCGCTGGTCGCGTAGCAGTGACCGGTCATGAGCGCGGTGATCGCGCCGGCCCAAGCACGTCCCTCGTCCGAGTCGTAGGGAAGTCCCTGGCTCATGAGCAGGGCGCCCAGGTTCGCATAGCCCTGACCGAGCTGACGGAAGCGGTGCGAGTTCTCCGCGATCTTCTCGGTCGGGTACGAGGCAAAGCCGACGGAGATCTCCTGGGCGAAGAACACGACCTCGACCGCCCGCTTGAACGACTCGACGTCGAAGTTGCCCTCGTCGTCGACGAACTTCAGCAGGTTGAGCGACGCGAGGTTGCAGCTGCTGTTGTCGACGTGCATGTACTCGGAGCACGGGTTGCTGGCGTTGATCCGCGCCGAATTCGGGCAGGTGTGCCAGTCGTTGATCGTCGTGTCGTACTGCATGCCCGGGTCGGCGCACTGCCACGCCGCCTCGGCGATCTCGCGCATCAGCTCGCGTGCCTTCACGCGCTCGAGGGCCTCGCCGCTGGTGACGGCGCGCAGCTCGTAATCGTCACCCTCGACCACGGCGCGCATGAAGCCGTCGTCGACGCGGACAGAGTTGTTGGCGTTCTGGTACTGGATCGAGTGTGAGTCGCGGCCGTCGAGGTCCATGTCGAACCCCGCGTCCCGCAGCGCCCGCGCCTTGTTCTCCTCGAGCGCCTTGCACCAGATGAAGTCACGGATGTCGGGGTGGCTCACGTTGAGGACCACCATCTTCGCGGCGCGCCGCGTGGCGCCACCCGACTTGATCGTCCCGGCAGAGGCGTCCGCGCCCCGCATGAACGAGACGGGCCCGGAGGCAGTGCCGCCGGAGCGCAGCCGCTCTTTGGAGGAGCGGATCGTCGAGAGGTTGATCCCCGCGCCGGAGCCGTGCTTGAAGATCCGGCCCTCCTCCGCGTACCAGTTGAGGATCGAGTCCATCTCGTCGTCGACGGCGAGGATGAAGCAGGCGGAGCACTGCTCCTCACCCTTCGGCCGCCACCCGACGTTGAACCAGACGGGAGAGTTGAAGGCAGCCTTCTGGTTCACAAGCAGGTGCGTCAGCTCGTCGCGGAAGATCGCTGCTTCTTCCTCGTCGGCGAAGTAGCCGCGCTCGAGGCCCTCCTCGTGGTAGCGGTTCACCACACGGTCGATCATCTGCCGCACCGAATGCTCACGTTCGGGCGTCCCGGGCGAGCCGCGGAAGTACTTCTGCGCGGCGATGTTGGTGGCGTTCTGGCTCCACGAGGCCGGCACCTCGACGCCCCGCTGCTCGAAGGCGATCTCGCCGGTCCGGAAGTTCTGGATGACCGCGTCGCGGATCTCCCACTCGATCTCGTCGTAGGGATGGACGCCTTCGGTGGTGAAGTAGCGGCGGAAGCGCAGCCCCGAACCTTGATCGACACCGACTGGAGCAGCCACGCGCGGATCCCTCCTCATGCGTCCTATTGTCCCACCCCTCCCGGAGGCTCCTTGCCCGACGACCACGACATCTGGTGTCTCCGGGACCGACGACCACAAGATGTGGTGTGAATTACAACGAGGAAATTACGCCTGTGTTCCGTGTGAGTCAACCTTCGAGAGAGGAAAAACGCTTGCTCCGCGCGAGCGCGGCTACGGGAGGCGCAGCCTGAGCCCTGCCGCCGGGGGCGCCTCCAGCCCATTCAGCTCGAGCACTCGGTCGACGTAGGCGCGGGGATCCATCCCCGGCGGCGCGTACCGCTCTGCCACGCCCCAGACCGTGTCTCCCGGCTGCAGGACGATGGCCTTCGGAGCGCCCTCCCGGCTCGCCACCGAGGTGCCGCCCGTGAGGAACGCGGCGAGACCGACGGCGAGCGCGAGGGAGACGGCGCCGGCGCGCCGGCGCCGGGCGATCATGCGCTCGTATCTCACCCGCGACCTCACCCGCCCCGTGGGGAACGCCACGACCGTCGCGCCACGCGTCTCCAGATCCTCGATCCTGAGCGCCACCTTGCCTCCTTCACCCGCTCCTCAGCTGCCGCCACGCCTGCCCCGACCGTAGCCACCGCCTGCGACAAGAATCGCGATGGCGACCTATCGAACGTATGTTCGCCATCGTAGCCGAACAGACGTTCGGGGGCAACACCCGACGACCATCGAACGCGTGTTCTTGATTCCGCGTGCCGGGAGCGCTAGCCTGTCCCGAACATGCGTTCGCCCGTGGGCGACGCACCGCGGACAGGAGGAGCGAAATGGTCGAGGGTCTGACGGACCGTCAGCGCCAGACGCTGGAGTTCATCGCCGATACCGTGGCCGGGCGGGGCTATCCGCCGTCGGTGCGCGAGATCTGTGAGGCGCTTGGGCTGCAGTCCTCCTCCACCGCGCACTCGCATATCCAGGCCCTGGTGCGGAAGGGCTTCCTCAAGGTCGACCCGAGCAAGCCGCGGGCGATCGAGCTCCTCTACGACCGCGACACCGACCTGCCGCGGGAGCGGGCGAGCGCCCGATCCGTTCCTTTGCTCGGCAGGATCGCCGCCGGCGCGCCCATCCTCGCGGAGGAGAACGTCGAGGACGTCTACCCGCTCCCGGCCGATTTCGTGGGCGACGGCAACGTCTTCATGCTGCAGGTGCAGGGCGACTCGATGATCGACGCGGGGATCCACGACGGCGACTACGTCATCGTCCGTCAGCAGCCCACCGCCCATTCCGGCGAGATCGTGGCGGCGTTGATCCCCAGCGAGTTCGATGTCGTGCCCGAGGCGACCGTGAAGCGCATCCGCCATCGCGGTGGCGCCGTCGTGCTCGAACCGGCGAACGAACGACTCGAGCCGTTCGAGGCGCCGCCCGGGACGGAGGTGCTGGGCAAGGTGGTCGCCGTTTTCAGACGGGTCTAGCCGGCTAGCCTCTCCGCACGCGGAACCGAACCGGGTCGCTCTTCCCGAGCAGGTGCCGGTCGTCTGCATTGAACCGGGCGACCGCCTTGTATCGGCCCGGTGTTCGAACCGGAACGGCGAGCTGCCACTCACCCGAGAGTAGGGGTGTGCCGTCGATGCGGACCCGGCGCTGTGTGCCGTCGGTGAACACGCGGAACAGACGGATCCTGATCTCGGCCTGGTGCTTCGGCAGGCCCCATCCGTAGAGAACGACGGACGTCGTATCCGGCGGGAACCGCGTATAGGCGCCGTCGCCGCTACGGCCGCCCTCGACGAACGCCGCGACGACGTGGCGAACCGCGATCGTCCGCACGGCGCTCTTCCCGGGGCGCAAGGCCTCGTCGCCGGCGAAGTCTGCCCTGTAACTCACCTCCGCGGTCGGCCGGACGGTCAGCGAGAAGGAGCCGTCGGCGCCCGTAGTGAGCCGCTTCTTCACCTTCCACGCGTCCGCTCCGCGCCGGTAGACGGCGAGTTCGCGCCCCGGCAGCGGCAGACCGCTCGCGTCCGTCAGCAAGCCGGAGAGGGTGACGCTGCCGCCGTAGTCGATGCGGGATCTGTCGCTGCGGAGCGAGATCGTCACCGAGGTGCGGTTAGTCATGCGCGCCTTGACGTCGCGCCGGATCTTCGGAAGGTCCGCGTAGACGTACGCGCCGGGACACGCGGTGGAGCCGGCGTCGCGGTGACCTGCGATGTAGTGGAGCTCGCGGGATGAGGTGCCGTTGCGGAAGGTGTGTTTGCCGGTGGGGTCGAGGCCGTGCCGCTCGGCCTTCCAGGCGAGGAAATCGACTAGCGCGCTCCGCATCGTCGCCGGCAACGCCTGTGTCTCGAAGTTGCCCATCAGGGACACGCCGACGCTCCCGGTGTTGTAGCCGGCGACGTGTGCACCCACCACGCCACGACCCAGGTCGTCTTCACCGGTGGGCGTCTCACCCGGTGCGTGCGTTCGCGACCAGCGGCCTTCGTAGATGCGACCGTCGCGCCCGATCACGAAGTTGTATCCGATGTCGCACCAGCCGTTCGTCTTCACGTGGTAGTGGAGGATCGCCCGCATCGTTGCGGCCGAGTCCTGTGTCGCCGAGTTGCTGCCGGCGGTGTGGTGAACGAACAACTGCTGCACCGGCGCGAACTCCCGCGCGCACGAGCCGGACTTGCGCGTGATCGACTCATCCGCGCCCCACTCCGCCCGTGAGACGACCGCTGGAGTCGCACCCGCCCGAGCCGTAAGCGGAACGCGCCGCTCGACCGCGGGACCGTCGAGGGTGTTCATGTAGTCGATGCGGACGTCCTCGACCGGGCCACCCGTGTTGCGCCACTCGAGCCCTACGGCGCGCCGGATCGCGAGCACGCCGGTTACATGACGCCGGGTCTCCGCGTCGAAGTCGTCGATCCCGGCCTCGGTCCACGCGGAACGAACGCCGTCCGGGCCGATCGTGCGGTAGTCGAGGGCGCTGCGGCGGGGGCCGCTCCACTCGAAGACGACATGCGTGGCGGGGAACCGCAGGGAGACGGCACGGGGAGCGTTCTCCACGGCGGCGGCGAGCGTGCGGGGGATGCGGATCGTCCGCGCCCGAGGGCTCGCGGCGAGCGGAGCCGCGCCGGCGACCAGCAGCGCCACAAGCGCCGCCGCGGCCCACCTGCGATGTCTCACCTGCCCCTCCCCTTCACCCGAAGCACTCCTCCACCATCTAACGGCGCGAGTTCGCACCGGATTGAATCCTTCTTCGACTCGATCAGGCGCCGCGGCGGACGAACGGGCCGAGGTCGGCGGCCATGTTGCGCCGGACCCGCGCCACCAGATGGGTTCCCCGCTCGCTGAAGCTCTCCTTCAGGACGTCGCCCTCGTCGTGGATCCGGGCAACCAGCTCGCCCCGGTCGAACGGGATCTCGACCTCGACCTCCACCTTCATCCGAGCGAGCTCGTCGTCGAGCCTCCCGAGCAGGTCGCCGATGCCCTCTCCCGAAGCGGCGGAGCAAAAGAGGGCCTCTGGATGTC
>DATLFS010000048.1:0-12484 GCA_035540935.1 Actinomycetota bacterium | reverse complement strand
AGGCTCTATAGCGACGAATCTCCGGTGGCCGCGGCGAGCTCGGTGGCCGGGAAAATCCGGACCTTGCAGATCCTGGGCGAGGAGCACCACGCGATCTTCGTCGGAGAGCACTACCTCGACTCTTTGGAACGTGGGGGCCTTGCGTCGCCGAGCGTCAGGCTGCGCGTCCTGTCTCCGATGGTTCTTGCCTATCTAGCGGGCGGATTCACAAGCCAGGCGGGTGAAGTCGCGGAGCAATGCACGCGCCTGATGCCGCGGGTCAATGACCCCGAAGCACTGGCTATCGCCCATATCAACGTCGCTTCGGTACAGCAGGCGGAAGGCCATTACGACGACGCGTCTCGGTCGCTGCACCAGGCCGAGCAGTTGTTCGATGCTCTCGATCTTCAGCAAGAGTCAGGCGTTGTGAACCTGGCCCGCGGCGTCATCGAGGTGAGGCGAGGGAAGTACGACGAGGGGCGCCGGTCCTTGAGCCGCGCGATCGATCTTCTCGAAGGAACCGGGAACGATGTTCAGCGGATGAACGCGGAACTGGAGCTCGGGCGTTTGGATCGCCTGGTGGGGGAGTTGGAGAGATCGGCCGAACGGCTAGAGAGTGCGCTTGGGAAGTTGCCTCCAGACGGGCAAGGGCGTCTTCGCGCATGGGGCCATCGGGAGCTGGGGATGAGCCTGGCGCACCTGGATCCAGGCGAAGCTGAAAAGAATTTTTTGGTCGCCGTCGACCTCTATGAGCAGATGGACGAGCCGATCGAGCTGGCGCGGACTTACGCGGCGTTGGCCGATCACAGGCTCTCGCAGGGGGAGAAGGAGTCGGCCCTCGAGGCGTACCGGTACGCAGGTTCCGCTTTGGAGGCGCTGCCGGACATGTAAAGCGCGGCGACCTCTTAGAGGTTCTGCGCGCTGAACGTGTCGCAGGCGTTCGGGTCGCCGTCGGCGAATCCGGTCCGGAACCAGCGAACGCGCTGAGCTGAAGATCCGTGCGTCCAGGTTTCGCGGTTCACGCTGCCCGTCGCTTCCTTCTGCAGCCGGTCGTCGCCCACGGCGGCCGCGGCCTCCAGCCCCTCTTCTAGATCGCCTTCCTCGAGCTGCTGTCGCTCGAAGACCGTGAACGCCCAGACGCCGGCGAAGCAGTCGGCTTGTAGCTCGAGCCGGATCGACATCTCGTTCCTCTCGTCCGGTGCCGCTCGCTGCACGCGGTCGTTCAACCCCAACAGGTTCTGCACGTGGTGCGCCACCTCGTGCGCGATCACGTACGCCTGCGCGAAGTCGCCCGGCGCGCCGTACCTGTCGCGGAGGTCGCGGAAGAAGTCGAGGTCGATATAGACGCGCTCATCCCGCGGGCAATAATGCGGGCCGATCTGCTCGGTTGCGCCGCCGCAGCCAGACTGCGTGCGCGCCTCGAACAGCACGAGCTCCGCGCGGCCGTAGCGCTTCCGTGACTGGGCGAATGTGTCTTGCCAGAAGTCCTGCACGTCGCTGAAGACGTAGTCGACGAAGTCGACGAGCTGTCGGTCGGGATCGGCCTCCGGGGGGATGGGGTTCGCGCCCGGGTCAGCTTGTGGCGGAGACAGCTCCTCGAGTACGGACTCGAGCCCTCCACCGCCTCCCGAACCCTCGTCAAAAACGTTCCCGCCAAGGAACAGCATCAACCCGAGGAGTAGCAGCCCCGGGATGCCGAGCCCCGCCATGGGAATGCCGCTCATGCGCGTCCCGCCCCCGCGGTAGCCGCGGCGATCGATCAGATCGGAGCTGCGCCTTCGACCGCGCCGCCATTTCATTGGGTGCCTCGAGGGTTCATCCTCGCTCCGGTACCCACCCCGCGGCCCGTCTCACCTGCCGGGTCCCTCCGAGAGGTGCTGATCCGCCGCAGGAGGGGAAGAACGTCGCCATGACCTGGAGGCTCATCTGGAAGACCCCGTGCGTGCGATCTACCGGTTGATCGCGGCGGGGCTGGTCTTGAAGCGCTGGCGAAGTCGCGGAGCGCACCCGGCCGGCCCGGAGGCGCCGGGCAATGCGGATCGCGCCGAGGCAGACCAACCGGTGCGAGGATCTGCGGTTACGCCGCCGGAGACGACGGATTCGCCGCTCGACCTCGGCTCCGCGGGCTGGAGACAGACGATCAAGCGGACGCTCCTGGAGATAAAGGAGGATCGCATCGCCTTCGCCGGCGCGGCGATCGCCTACTACATGTTCCTCGCGATCTTCCCGGCCCTGATCGCCCTCGTCGGGATCCTGGGTCTCGTGAACGTCGATGCCTCAGGCCTCATCGAGTCGCTCCGAACTAGCCTGCCGGGTGGGGCCGGACGAGCCTTGACCAGCGCCATCTCCCGAGCGGAGAACCCGTCCGAGGCCGCGTCGCTCACCGCGGCCATCGGAGGTATCGCCGCCGCGATCTGGTCGGGGTCCTCCGGCATGGCGGCGTTGCAGACCGGGCTGAACGTGGCTTACGACGTGGATACGGATCGCAAGTTCTTTGCCAAGCGAGGCGTGGCGCTGGTGTTGCTGATCGCGACCCTGCTGCTGGGCGGCGTCCCGTCCCCCTTCTTCACGTTCGGCGAGAGCACGATCTTCACCGTCCTCGGTTGGGTGCTCACGATCGCCGCGGTGATCGTGCTGTTCTCCCTCTATTACTACCTGGGGCCGAACCGCCAGTCACCCACCTGGCGCTGGGTTACGACGGGGGGAGTGGTCGGCGCGCTCTTATGGATCGGCGCCTCGCTCCTTTTCGGCCTCTACATCTCCACGTTCAACGACTACGGGAAGACCTACGGCCCCCTGGCGGGTGTCATCGTGCTCGTCCTGTGGCTCTACCTGAGCAGCATCGCGGTGCTCGTCGGGGGCGAGCTGAACGCGGAGACTGAGCGGCAGGCGAAGTCCTACTAGCGCGCGACCCGGAAGAGCTTCTCGTAGATGCGCCCGCCGGAGCGCGCCGTGCATAGGACCGGTGTCCGGATCGAATCCCACGCGGAGAGTTGGACGCGTTGCCAGCCCGGACGGACCTCGTCGGGCTTCAGCGGGATGCGAAGGACCGCGGTGCCGTCGGAGTCCGTCTCGCCGAAAGCCATCAGGGGCGTCTTCTTCTTCCCGCGGATCACCGCCCCCGCGTCCACGTCCTCTTCCGCTCGCCCGGTCAGCCGGTCCGTCACGCTCACGTCGATCACCGCCGTCTCTCCGACGCTGTAGACCTTGCGGCGGGCCCTGGCCGAGACCTCCATCGTCTCCTCGGCCTGCGCACAGGCGGGATCCGCGGGAGCGGCGACCGGAACCGCCACCAGCGGCACGACCAGGGCGCCGGCGGTGGCTGCTGCTCTCATGCCGACCAGTATGCCCCTGTCTCACCCGTCGCAGCGGGCGATTGAGTAGCGTCCCGTCATGCCCGGCGACTCCATGTGGATGGTCCTGCTCGGTCTCGCGCCCGCGGCCGCGGCCGCTTCCGTCCTCTCGCCGTGCACCTTCCCGCACCTAGCCAGGGTCCTCGCCCGAGACGCTCGCGGCTGGTGGGTTGCCGTCGGCGCGGCGGTCTTCGGGTTCGTCGCGAGCATCCCGGTCGCGGCGATCGCCGGCGCGTTGACGCCGACTAGGGGACTGCAGTTTGTCGCCGGCGTCGCATGCGTCGTGCTGGGCTTGATGCAGGCGGGCGCCGTTCCCTCGCCTTTCCGGCGCGCCGACCGGATCGCCGTCCCCCTGCTGCGGAGGCAGGCGGTCTTGCGCCGTCGCTCGCCGGCCGCGGGACATCTCTTGCTCGGCTTCGCCTACGTTCCGGCGGGATTCGGCTGAGTGGGTCCAGTCCTGGTCGGTCTGGCCGGGTCGGCGATCCTCACGGCGGATGCCGCGGCGGCAGGCGTCGTCATGGCGACCTTCACCGTGGCCGTGGCCGGAGGGCTGGTGCTCGTGACCGCGACCTCGAGTCGTGCGCGGCTCATCGGAGCGACGGCGCGGGTGAAGCGAGCCGTGGGATGGCTGCTGGTGACCGCGGGCGTAGCGATCCTCTGGTCTTGATCAGGCGCGGCGGTAACGGCCGGCAAGCTCGCGGTCCGCTATCTCCTCCAGGTCGTAGCCGAGTTCTTCGCATACGCCGAGCGAAGCGTCGTGCTTGAAGATGTCCCGCCAATCGAAGTCGAGATCGGTGCGGTGGTGCCATTCATCCACGCGCTGGTCCGATCGCCGCGCGAGCGTCTCGTCGTAGGGAAGTTCGAGGAACTCCGTCAGACCTCGAAGGGCGCGCTCGCTCCCGGCGAAGATGTCCTCGGCGCGCACGCGGTGCATCGGCAGATCGGGTCGCGTCTCCTGCAACTCCCGCGCGTAGAGATGGACCTCGGTACACCAGAAGAGACATTTCTCGAACGGCGAACGCCGCTCCCACGCCTCTGCCGGCTCACACTGGAAGACCGTCTCGATCGAGGGGTCGAGCGCGGCTAGGCGCGTGTAGTCGTCATCGCGCGGGCTGCCGTAGTAGCACTGATGCACCATGTGCGAGACCGTCGTCGGGACGAGATGCCGCGTGAGGTGCACGATCTTCAGCGTCTTGAAGCGCGTTGCGAACGAGGGGATGGCGGCGAATAGCGGCCAGCCGGTTTCGATGTAGGTCCGATCTTGGGCGACTTCGCCGATCCGATCGAGATGGTCGGCGACGACCACCGGCGGCGGAGCCTCACGACGGAAAAGGTCCCGCGGACGGTAGTAGGGGCCGAGCGGTTCGTGCGTGACCACGGCTTCGGCCGCGTACACGCGGGCGAGGTTCCGCGCCAGCCACTGCGTCCCGCACCTTCCGGTGGTCAGGAAGACCACGATGGGACGCGGCAACGACGCTCCTCCCCTTCCATGGGACGCGGTGGAAAAAGGTTCCAACGTTCTTCGCGGTGTTTAGATGCTATACCTGCGGTAATGACCGCGGAAGCCCGCGGTCCGCGGGTCGAGCCACGTCGCAACCGAATGAGCGGCGCAAACGGAGGTGGTTTCTTGCCCGAGCGCGTTCTAATCACCGGCGGCGCCGGGTTCATCGGGTCGCATCTGGCGCGCGAGCTGCTCGACCACGGCTACACGGTCCGGGCGCTCGACGATCTCAACCCGCAGGTGCACGAAAGCGGCGGACGACCCTCCTACCTCGACCCGGAGGTCGAGCTGGTCCACGGCGACTGCCGTGACCGGGACGCCGTCGACCGAGCGCTCGAGGGCGTGGAGGCGGTGGTGCACCTCGCGGCCCGCGTGGGTGTCGGCCAAAGCATGTATGAGATCGCCGAGTACACGTCCGTCAACGACCTCGGTACCGCGGTCCTCCTCGAGGCGCTCCTAGAGCGAGAGGTCGGCCGGCTGGTGGTCGCGTCGTCGATGAGCGTCTACGGCGAAGGTCTCTACCGCGACGACTCCGGCGCGCCTGTGGCGGTGCCGGAGCGGACGAAAGACGACCTCCTCAACCGACGGTGGGAACCGCGGGGGCCGTCGGGCCAGGCGCTGGAGCCGGTGCCGACGCCGGAGTCCAAGCCCCCGGCCTTGAGCTCGGTCTACGCCCTCAACAAGTACAACCAGGAGCGGCTGTGCCTGCTGTTCGGCGGCGCTTACGACGTGCCGACCATCGCTCTGCGCTTCTTCAATGTCTACGGGCCGCACCAGGCGCTGTCGAATCCCTACACGGGCGTCCTCGCGATATTCGCCTCGCGCCTGCTGAACGATCGGCCGCCGTTGATCTTCGAAGACGGAGAACAACGCCGTGACTTTGTTTCGGTGAAGGACATCGCGCGGGGATGTCGCCTCGCGCTGGAGAGACGGGCTGCCACGGGAGTCGTGAACCTCGGGAGCGGCGCCGGCTACACCGTGCGGGAGATCGCCGCTCGTCTGGCGGACGTACTGGGCAAGCAGGACATAGAGCCCGAGGTGACGGGGCGCTACCGGGTGGGAGACATCCGGCACTGCTTCGCCGACATCTCTCGCGCCCGCGAGGTGCTGGGGTACGAGCCGGAGGTCGACCTCGACAAGGGGATGCTCGACCTGGCGCATTGGTTGGAGGGCCAGGTCTCCACCGACCGGGTCGATGCTGCGACCGAGGAGCTCGAGCGAAGGGGCCTCACATTGTGAGCCGCATCGTCGACACGATCAGGTCGGGCGCGCGGGCTCGCCCTTCCGAGGCCGCGACGATGCGCCGCGACGCGCGCCAGGACCAGGGCGACGCGGTGCTCGGCGCCGTCGCTTACTTCCATATGGGCGACCGCGACTCGGTGGAGCGCGTCGTGGACGGATTGACGCGGCTCGGTATCCGGCATCTGCGAACGGCCGTCTCATGGGCGGACTGGGAGCGGGACGGCGGCCCGCAGTGGTTTGGATGGGTGATCCCGCGGCTGCTCGAGCAGTTCGACGTTCTTCCCTGCGTGCTCTACACGCCTCCCGAGAAAGGGCTGATGCCGAAGACGTCATCGCCGCCGAAGGACCCGGAGGATTACGGGCGTTTCGTAGACCTGCTCCTGACCGAGTACCCGGGCGCCTTCTCGCACGTCGAGCTGTGGAACGAGCCAAACAACTACATCGAATGGGACTGGACGGTAGACCCTGAGTGGAACATCTTCGCGCGGATGATCGCGAGCGCGTCCGAGCGCGCGCACTCGCATGGCGTGAAGACGGTTCTCGGCGGCATGAGCCCGTTCGACCCCAATTGGCTCAATCTCATGTACCAGCGCGGCGCGATGCACCACATGGACGTGATCGGCGTCCATGGCTTCCCCGGCACGTGGGAAGCCGTTTGGGAGGGTTGGAGCAGCCATATCGCGCGCGTGCGTGAGGTTGCGGACGCCAACGGCCATTCACCCGAGTTGTGGATCACCGAGTGCGGTTTCTCGACATGGAACCACGATGAGTATCGGATGCTCCTCGAGCTGGTCGACGCCGCAGCGGCGCCGGCAGACCGCGTCTACTGGTACTCCGCCGAGGACCTCAACCCGGTGTACGAAACGCTCGACGGGTTCCACGCGGACGAGCGGGCGTATCACTTCGGGCTGTTCCGCATCGACGGCTCCCCGAAGCTCCCCGCTCGAGTATGGGCGGAGGGCGGGTTCGACGACGTACGCGCGTTCGCTCACATCGCGGGATCGGACCGGCCCGACGGGCCGGCGACGCTCGTCACGGGGGGAGCGGGATTCGTCGGGACGAACCTGATCGACCGGCTGTGCTCCGAGGGAACTCCTGTGGTCGTGCTCGACAATCTCTCGCGCCCGGGGGTCGAGCGAAACCTGCGATGGCTCAAGGAGAAGCACGGCGATCTGGTCTTCGCCGAGATCGGTGACATCCGCGACCGGTTCGCGATCCGGCGCGCGCTTAGTTCGTGCGACCGCGTCTTCCACCTCGCCGCGCAGGTGGCGGTCACGACCAGCCTGCTCGACCCGCAGACCGACCTCGGCGTGAACCTTCAGGGGACGGTGAACCTCCTCGAGGAGATGCGGCGTCTACCTTCGCCGCCACCGCTCCTGTTCACCTCAACGAACAAGGTTTACGGGGCGCTCGAGGACCTCGCTCTCACCGAGAGGCACCTGCGCTACGAGCCGGTCGATCCGGACATCGCGTCGCGGGGCATCTCAGAGTCGCGCCCCCTCGCCTTCGCCAGCCCGTACGGCTGTAGCAAGGGCGCCGCCGACCAGTACGTCCTGGACTACGGGCACAGCTTCGGCCTCGAAACGATCGTCTTCCGCATGAGCTGTGTCTACGGGCCGCACCAGTTCGGCACCGAAGACCAGGGGTGGGTCGCTCACTTCATGATCCAGGCGCTCGACGATTCCGTCATCACCATCTACGGCAACGGAAAGCAGGTTCGTGACGTCCTCCACGTCGACGACCTCGTAGACGCCATGACCGTCGCGATCGCCGACCCGGCCGCATACGGCAAGGCGTTCAACATCGGCGGGGGGCCGGAGAACGCGGTCAGCCTCCTCGAGGTGCTCGATGCGATCGAGGAGGTTGATGGCCGTCGCCCGGAGGTGTCCTTCTCCGACTGGCGGCGCGCCGACCAGCCGTACTACGTGTCCGACACCTCCGCCTTCGGCGACGCGTTCGGCTGGAAGCCGCGGGTTGGGGTCGAGGAGGGGCTCGCAAGCCTCTATCGCTGGCTGAGAGAGAACGCCGCGGCCTCTCTGCCGCAGCGATGAAGGCCGCGCTGCTCGAAGCGCCGCGCTCATTCCGACTCACATCCGTCGACGAGCCGCGTCCCGGCGCGGGAGAGGTCCTTCTGCGCGTCGAAGGCTGTGGTATCTGCGGCTCCGAACTGCCTGCGTTCGAAGGCCGCGACTGGTTCACCTACCCGTTCCCGCCCGGCGCGCCGGGGCATGAGTCGTGGGGGACGGTGGTCGCGGTGGGCGACGGCGTAGCGTCGGTCGCGGAGGGCGACCGCGTCGCCGGTTTGGCCTTCCGGTCTCACGCCGAACTCGACGTAGCGCGTGCCGACTCGCTCGTTCCGATCCCCGCCGTGGTCGGCGATCGTCCGTTCCCGGGTGAAGCCCTTGGCTGCGCGATGAACATCTTCGAACGTTCGGGGATCGCTGCGGGAGACACGGTAGCCGTCGTCGGCATCGGCTTTCTCGGCGCGCTCCTCGTGCAACTGGCCGCGGGAGCCGGTGCATCTGTGATCGCGGTGGCGCGCCGTAGGGAGTCGCTCGAGCTCGCCGAGCGCATGGGGGCGGAGCATTGTGTCGCGGTCGACGCCGACCCGGTGGGGGAGATCGAGCGGCTGACGCGCGGTGAGATCTGCGACCGCGTGATCGAGTGCACCGGCGCCGAAGAGCCCCTCGATCTCGCGGGGCGTATCACCCGGGTCCGAGGACGCCTCGTGATCGCCGGATATCACCAGGACGGGCGTCGCAGCATCGACATGCAACTGTGGAACTGGCGTGGCCTCGACGTCGTCAACGCACACGAGCGTGACCCTCGCCGTTACGTCGACGGGATGCGGCGGGCCGCGGCCGCCGTGGAAGCGAAGGAGCTCGATCCCTTTCCTCTCTTCACGCACCGTTTCCCGCTGGACGACATCGACCGAGCCTTCGATGCCGCGACGTCGCGCTTGCCCGGATTCGTCAAAGCGGTGGTCATGCCGTGACGACGATGACCAGACCGCGGCTCGGCTTCCTCGGCGTCGGCTGGATAGGGCGGAACCGGATGGAGGCGGTGGCGCGGAGCGGCGACGCGGAGGTCGTCTGTGTGGCGGATCCTGATCTAGAGGCGGCGGAGGCGGCGGCGGGGGCCGTCGGTTGCACGCAGATCTTCGGATCGCTCGACGATCTTCTCGATCGGGACCTCGACGGGATCGTCATCGCGACCCCGAGCGCCCTCCACGCGGAGCAGTGCATGGCCGCGCTGGAGTCCGGCGTCGCGGTGTTCTGTCAGAAGCCGCTGGCGCGAACGGCCGCGGAAGCTGCAGCAGTGGTCGAGGCCGCGCGAGCCAAGAACCTGCTTCTCGGTGTCGACATGTCCTACCGGTACGTCGAGGCGTTTCGCGCCGCGGCGGCCGTCGTTCACGAGCAGATGCGCGGTTCGCTCTACGCGATCGAGCTCCGGTTCGACAACGCCTACGGACCGGACAAGGCGTGGTTCCTCGACCCGCGTTTGTCGGGAGGTGGCTGCGTGATCGACCTGGGGACGCACCTGATCGACGTTGCCCGCTGGTTCACCGGCGAGGATGCGGCGGTCTCCGCGGCTCGTTTGTACCGAAGGGGGGTCCGGCTCGACCTGCCTTCCCAGGACGCCGAAGACCGGGCGATCGTCGATCTCGACGCGGGCGGTTGTCACGTGCGCGTGGAATGCTCGTGGTTCCTTCCTATCGGCGTCGACGCGCGTATCGTCTGCCGCGCCTACGCGCCGGATCAATCGGTCGAGGTGGTGAATGTCGGCGGGTCTTTCTACGACTTCGCCGCCTACCACCACACCCGCGGCGGCAGCACCGAACTCGCCGCTCCACCAGACGCGTGGGGGGGCAGAGCCGTGTGCGCGTGGACGGAGGCCCTCGGAAGGAGAGAGGGGTTCGATCCCCGGGTCGAGGATCAGGTGGCGATCGCGCGAGCGATCGACGCGATCTACGGGAGGCAGCCGTGAGGGTGCTTCTGACCGCCGACGTGTTGGGCGGCGTGTGGACGCACTCGCTGGAATTAGCGCGGGGGCTCGCGGACGAGGGCGTCGAGGTGGTGCTGGTCCTAGAGGGCGGCGAGCCCGAGCGCTCGCAGCTAGAAGAGCTTGCTTCCGTGCCCTTGAACGGGTGGTGGGTCGCTCCAGGGAAGGTCGAGTGGATGACAGCCCCTTGGGACGACGTGGAGCGCGCCGGGGCGGTACTTGCCGCGGCCGCGGGCGAGGTCGAACCCGACGTCGTGCACGTGAACTCCTACTCCCACGCGGCGCGCGGGTGGAAGGTCCCCGTCGTCCTCGGTGCCCATTCGTGCGTTCTCTCGTGGTGGAGAGCGGTTCACGGAACCGACGCCCCCGCGCAGTGGGCGACGTACCGGAGAAGGGTCGAAGCAGGGCTCGCTGCGGCCGACGTCGTGGTGACGCCGACGCAGGCGCTGCTAGAGCAGATGCGGTCGATCTACGCGGCGGATACCCGCTGGCGGGTGGTCCCTAACGGGCTGCGGCTCGACCCGCCGCGCCGCCCGAAAGAGCCGCTGATCGCAGCCGCCGGGCGTCTGTGGGATCCGGCGAAGAACATCGCCTTGCTCGAGCGGGCGGCGCCGCGCTTGGCTTGGCCAATCGTCGCCGCGGGAGGAGAGGTCGGCGACGGAAGGATGCGCGGTGTCGGCAGATTGGGTCGGCCGCAGCTTCATGAGTTGTTCGCCCGTGCCGCGATCTTCTGTGCTCCGGCTCGCTATGAGCCGTTCGGGCTCGCCGCTCTCGAGGCCGCCCGTCACGGGTGCGCCCTCGTACTAGGAGATATCGCGAGCATGCGCGAGGTGTGGGGAGACGCCGCGGCCTACGTCGCACCCGATGACGAGGATGCGTTGGCGGAGATGTTGAACCGGCTGACCGAAGATGAGCCCCTGCGCGTGCGGATGGCGGATGCCGCTCGACGGCGCGCCGAGTGGTTCTCGCGCGAACGCATGTCCCGCGCCTACATCCGTTTGTACCGTGAGCTCTCGGCTGCTCGCGCTCGTCCGGCGGAGACCGCTTCGTGAAACTCGTCTACTTCACCCATTCGCTGGTCTCCGATTGGAATCATGGGAACGCGCATTTCCTGCGCGGGGTCGTTGCGGAGCTCATGGATCGCGGTCACGAGGTGGAGGTCTTCGAGCCGGCGGATTCCTGGAGCCGCAATCTGTTGCTCCGCGAGCGCGGTCTTGCGGCTCTCACCGACTTCCGGCGCGCCTTCCCGACGCTCGAGAGCCGTGCATACGACTCGAAGACGATCGACCTGCACGCCGTCCTCGACGGCGCCGACCTCGTCCTCGTCCACGAGTGGAACGACCCCGAGCTGATCCATCGCGCCGGCGTCGCACGCCGTTCGGCCGGCTTCCGCCTGCTTTTCCACGACACGCACCATCGGGCGGCGACGGCGCCGGAGGATATGGAACGCCTCGATCTGTCCGAGTACGACGGCGTCCTCGCGTTCGGCGCCGTCATCCGCGACATCTATCTCCAGCGCGGCTGGACGCAGCGCGCGTGGACCTGGCACGAAGCTGCGGACACCCGCGTATTCGGCCCCCGTCCGGAGCTCGACCGCGAGCGGGAGGTCGTGTGGATCGGGAACTGGGGCGACGACGAGCGTGCGCAGGAGCTCGAGGACTTCCTGTTTCGCCCGGCGGACGTGCTCGATCTTCGGGGGGCGATCTACGGGGTGCGGTATCCGAGGAAGGCGCGGAAGCGCGTGGAGCGCGCGGGGTTGGAGTACCGAGGTTGGCTGCCGAACCACCGCGTCCCGCAGGCGTTCGCGCGGCATCGCTTCACCGTCCACGTCCCCCGTCGGCCCTACGTCCGTAAGCTCCCCGGCATCCCGACGATCAGGGTGTTCGAGGCACTGGCGTGCGGGATCCCGCTCCTGTGCGCGCCGTGGGAGGACGCCGAAGGGCTGTTCCGCCCGGGCGACGACTTCCTCGTCGCGAAGGACACTGAAGAGATGACTTCGCTCATGAAGGAGCTCGTCAACGACGACGACCTGGCGCGGAGCCTCGCCGAGCACGGCAGGGAAACGATCCTCGAGCGCCACACCTGCGCTCATCGTGTCGACGAGCTGCTGACCGTCTACGAGGAGCTGTCGTGAAGATCGCGATGTTCGGTTCGAGCCTTGTCTCGGCCTACTGGAACGGGGCGTGCACCTACTACCGCGGCATCGTGCGTGCCCTTGCGGAGCGCGGACACGACGTGACGTTCTACGAACCCGATGCGTTCGACCGCCAGAAGCACCGCGATATCCCGGATCCGGAGTGGGCGAAGGTAGTGGTCTATGGGGCGGAAGAGGAGCGGGACGTCCGGGAGGTCGTCGACCGCGCGGCCGGAAGCGATGTCGTCGTCAAGGCGAGCGGCGTCGGCGTCT
>DATLFS010000047.1:0-9761 GCA_035540935.1 Actinomycetota bacterium | reverse complement strand
CGGAGTGGGTCGCGGAGATCGAACGGTCGCTCCCGGAGACCCCCGCGGCGCGCCGGGAAAGGTTCGCGCGGGAGTACGGCCTCACGCCGAAGGACGTCGAGGTGCTGACGGCCACGAGCCGCGTCGCGGCGTGGTTCGAAGAGGCGGCGGCGGCCTACGGCGGTGACGCGAAGAAGGTGGCGAACTGGATCATCGCCGACCTCTACGGGCTGTTGAACGAGCGCGGCATCGAGCTGCACGAGGCGAAGATCGCTCCGCGGCAGCTCGGCGGCCTCGTCGAGCTGGTCGACGCCGGCACGATCTCGGGCAAGCAGGCGAAGTCGGTGCTTCAGGACATGTTCGACACCGGCCGCGACGCCCGCGAGGTCGTCGGCGAGCGCGGCCTCGAGCAAGTGAGCGACGAGGGCGCGATCGAGGCTTTGGTCGACGAGGTGATCGCGGAGAACGCCGATGCGGCGGAGAAGGTGCGGGCGGGGAACCAGGGGACGATCGGTTTCCTCGTGGGGCAGGTGATGAAGAAGTCGCGCGGCAACGCGAACCCCCAGATCGTCAACCGGCTGCTGCGCGAGAAACTCGCTCCTTAGACCGCGGGCTCCTCACGGTCGCGGCCGCGGCCGCCGCGTGCGAGCACGCCGTTCAGCTCGGCGCCGAGCAGGAGCGCCAGCGACAAGAGGTACAGCCACAGGAGGAGGATCAAGCCACCGCCGAGGACTCCGAAGACGGGGTTGGAGCCGGACGCGAGGGCGAGATAGGCGCGCAACCCCAACGAGGCGAGGATCCATCCTCCGGCCGCGAAGGCGGCCCCGGGCAGCCCGTCCCGCCAGCGGCGGTTCTGGGCCGGCACGATCCGGTAGAGGGTCGTCGCCCACGCGACCATGAGGATCAGCGCGACCGGCCACCTGAACCACGACCAGAAAAGGGTCCAGACCTCCCCGAGACCCACGGCTTCCGCCAGCTTCCCCCCTTCACCGAGCAGCGGCCCGAGAACGATGGCGGCGAGCGTGACCGCGGAGAGGATCACCGTCGCCACGGAAGCGCCCACCGCGAGCAGCCTGAGGTGCAGCCAGGAGCGCCGCTCGTCGACGTCGTAAGCGAGGTCGAGGGCGCGGATGACGGCGGCGAAGGCGCGTGACAAGGAGACGACGGCAACCAAGGTCGCCAGTGTCGCGACGCCGGCCGACTCGCGGGCGAAGAGATCCTCTACGGCGTCGACGGTGGCGCCTGCCCGTTCGGTGAGGATGCCGCGCAGAAAGTCCAGCACCACCTGCTGCGCGTCGCGAGCGAACTCGCCGCCGACCAGGGCCTCGAGCGATCCGAGCGCGTCGGCGAGCACGAGAAGCGCCGGGAAGACGCTCAGAACGGCGAAAAACGCGACCTCCGCCGCGAGGCCGTTGACGCGATCCTGCCGCGCGTCGCGCCAGAGGGCGCGTCCGAGCTCGATGGCTCTGCTCATGGCGCCTACCTACCCGCGTGGGACGATCCGGTCATGGTGCGCCGGATCGTCGTCGAGATGGGGAGGATCGTGCCGGCGCCGCCGGAGGTCGTGTGGTCGCTGATCACCGACTGGGAGCATCAGGACGACTGGATGCTCGAGGCGCGGGACTTCGAGGTGGTGGGAGAGCAGAGGGAGGGTGTCGGGGTCGTAGCGGAGGCCACGATCGCGATCGGCGGCATCAAGACCCGCGATCGCGTGCAGGTCACCGCCTGGGATCCGCCCGACCGCCTCCGGATCGCGCACCTCGGCTGGGTGACCGGAGAGGGGGAGATCAAGCTCACACGGCTGGGCGCGGGCCGTACGTACGTGTACTGGCGCGAGACGCTGCATCCGCCGCTCGGCGTCCTCGGCGCGGCGGGCATGACGCTGCTCAAGCCGGTGATGGCGAGGGTCTTCCGCCGCGACCTCCGCGTGCTGGAGGGGCTGGCCAGGGCCGCAGGAAAGCGCGGTGGGGCGGAGAAACGTCCGACGGGACCCGATATCCGACCTACCGCTACGGAGGGGACGACCGAGTGAGATCCATGCGCATCGCGCTGGGCACCGCGCTTGTGGCCGCGCTGCTCGCGGCTCCGGCGGCCGCCGCGGACGACCGGCGCGCCGTCGACAAGAGCGACAACGTCCGTCTGGTCAAGACCTACAAGTACACCGGCGTCGAGGACTTCTTCTCCGCGGGAACGGACATCGATTTCCAGGGCAAGTGGGTCTACGCGATGCAGCAGGGGAACAGCGGCGGCGTCCACGTGATCGACGCCTCCAAGAAGGTCCCCAAGAAGGTCGCCTTCATCGCTTGTCCCGGTGGGCAGAACGACGTCGCCGTCGTGAAGCCGGGCCTCATCGCGATCGGCTATCACTCGTCGACGTGTGCCGGCGCGCCCGGTGGCGGCGTACGGCTCATCGACGTCAAGAACCCGAAGCGGCCGAAGTACCTGGGTGCGGTCAACGACCTTCCCGGAGGCACTCACACGCTCACGGTCTACCCGGGCAAGCCGATCATCTACGCGTCCCCCGGCGGCCTCGCCAACGGCGGCGGCGTAGAGCAGATCCTCGACGTGTCCGACCCGCGGAACCCGAAAGTCGCGGCGACGTTCACCCCCAATCCAACCGGGTGCCACGACCTGATCTTCGACATCCGCAAGGACCGGAAGCTGGCGGTGTGCGCCGGGCTGGGCGAGACGCAGATCTGGGATGTCTCCGACCCGCTCGCGCCGCAGACGATCGGCCGGATCCACAACCCGCTCATCTTCTTCCACCACTCCGCGGCCATATCGCCCGACGGCGACCTGCTCGTGCTCGGCGACGAGAACTTCGGCGCCAACGAGTGCCGCGGGGGGCCGACCGGCGCGATGTGGGCGTACGACATCTCCAATCCCGCCGTTCCGGTGCCCCAGGGATACTTCGGCATCAACCGCGGAGAGAGCCCGATCTCGTCGCCCGACATCGACCGCGGCCAGTGGTGCACCGCCCACCTCTTCAACTTCATCCCAGGGACCCGCCTCATGGTGGCTTCTTGGTACGCGGCCGGTATGAACGTCATCGACTGGACGAACCCGGCGACGCCGTCTGAGGTCGCGCATTACCAGAGCGAAGAGGTGAACTACTGGTCGGCGTACTGGTACGACGGCCTCGTCTACGCCAACGACCGCGAGCGCGGCGCCCTCGACATCTTCCGTGTGTCGGGACTGAAGGAAGTCAAGTGAGATTCGCCCTCGGCGCGGCTACGGCCGCGCTGTCACTGCTGGTTGGTGTCGTGCCGGCCGCGGCTGCACCGGCTATCGACCAGAGTGAGAACGTCCGGCTCGTGAAGAGCTTTTCCTACACCGGCGGCACCGACCTCGACTTCGACGGACGCTACGTCTTCGCGGGACAGCAGGGGCAGGAGGGAGGCGTCCACGTGATCGACACGCGCGGGAGGACGCCGAAGAAAGTGTCGTTCATCCCGTGCCCCGGATCTCAGAACGACGTGGCCGTCGTGGAAAAGGGAGTGCTCGCTCTCGGCTACCACTCGGGCTCGTGCGGGCCCGTACCGGGAGCCGGAGTCCGGCTCATCGACGTGAAGAATCCCCGCCGGCCACGAATTCTCGGTGCGGTGGACAACCTCCCCGGCGGGACGCACACGCTAACCGTCTACCCCGGCAAACCCATCGTCTATGCATCTCCCGGAGGTCTGGCGAATGGTGGCGGAGTTGAGCAGATTCTGGACGTGTCCAATCCGAAGAAACCCGTGGTCGCAGCGACCTATCGTCCGAATGCGGCCGGCTGTCACGACGTCTGGTTTCACATGGGAAAGGAACGGCCGTTGGCCTTCTGCGCGGGTCTCACCGAGATCCAAATCTGGGACGTAACCGATCCTCTGGCTCCGGAGACGATCGGACGGATCGTGAACCCGGCGATGTTCTTTCCGCATTCGGCGATCCCGTCGCCGGACGGCCGGTATCTGGTTGTGGGCGATGAAGCCTTCGTCGCCCACGAGTGTGCCGCCGGAGGGCCGACGGGCTCGCTGTTCGTATACGACATCTCGGTTCCGGAGCTACCGTTGCTGGTGGGGCAATGGGGTCCTCGTCGCGGCGCATCTCCTGTGGGTGCGACCGCCTGGTGCACGGCGCACAACTTCCAGTTCGTGCCCGGGACGATGAACCTGGTGGTGTCTTGGTACACCGGTGGGACCAGCGTTCTCGACCTGAGTGATCCAACACTCATCACCGAAGTCGCGCACTTTATGCCGGACGACGCCAACACGTGGTCGTCCTACTTCTATGACGGATTCATCTACGCAAACGACGGTAATCGGGGCCTGGACGTGCTCGAGGTCGAGGGACTCAGGGAGAGGAACCCAAAATGACTCTGAAGGTATGGGCGCGCGGAAGGCGCCGCACGAACAGCGACGGCTCGGCCAGGCTGACTCGGCCGGTCGCGGGTATGGCGGTGCTCGCCGTCATGGCTATGGGCACCGGCCCCGCAGCAAGCGATGAGAAAGCGCCACCCCTCTCCGAGAACGTGGAGCACGTTACGAACGTTCCCGGTGCCACCGGCGGACATGTCGCCATCGAGGGAAAGCGGATGTATGTCGGCGCCTACGGCTTCGGAATGCGAATCTTTGACATCTCTGATCCCACGGCGCCCGCCGTCGTCGGGGAATACATGCCCGGTTTCGAAAGCACGTCCGACCTCGGTCTTCGGGCGGATGCGGTTCCAGACGCCGCCGTTTTCGGTAAGCGTCATATCGCGACCCTCGCGGGAACCAGCCGCCATTCGTCCACCACGCGCACTGAGTTTCTCGACGTTACTGATCCTGCGAACCCGGAGCTTCTTGCCGAGCTGGTGGGGGACCAGGAGGGAGAAGCGCACAACGGTGACATCGTGGACGAGCGCAAGCTGTGGATGCCGTCGGGCGGTGACCTCGACTTGGGCCTGCGCATCTTCGACCTGCGTCCGCTTCTCAAGAAGGAGCCGAGCGCGCCGAAGCTCCTGTTTGCGGCCGATCCCGTCCTGATGTGGGAGGCGTCTCCCTACCGCAAGGGGCGGCCCGTAGGGAACCCTTATACGCACACCCACGACATCACGGTCTACACAGATCACAAGGTGCGGATCAATGGAAAGACGAAGAAGCGCGATATCGCTCTGCTCGCAGAGGGAGGAAGCTATCTCGGCAATGGGAACACTGGGAGCATCCTCATCGTGGACATCACGGATCCGAGGCGGCCGGTCGTTCTAAACCGGTGGACCAACGACGAGGGGCACGCCATTCGCTACTACCACGAGGCTCAGTTCCTCGACGGAGACAACAGTGTGATGATCGTGACGGATGAGGATCTTCACAACGGCTGCAATGCCGGGGGTGTCGCACTCGTGAGAGTGTCACCCGACCTCACGACGGCGACGAAGCTGTCGGAATGGTTCATCGGAGTGGGGACTCCTGCGCCCGTTTGTTCGGCCCATGTCTTCAGCACGAAGGGGAACTACATGTACATGGGTTCCTACAACGCCGGTCTTCAGGTGATCGACCTCAGCGATCCGGCGGAGCCGACCAAAGCCGGCTACTACATCGAGCCGGGGATGAACTCGTGGGGCGCGGAGTGGCACAAGGGAGTCGTGTACGTGGGGGACTTCGGGGCGCGCGGACTGGATGTGTTCAAGTTCACGCCGCCGAAGGGCTGATCGCCCCGACGGGCACACATGCCGGCGTGAGCAGGGCGCCACGTCGTCGCCAAAGCTAAACGAAGGAGGTCCAGGTGAAGGCGAGAGTCTTTGGGCTGGTCGTGGCGCTGCTGATCGTCGTGGTTCTTCCCGCAGGGGCTGCGCCCGAAGTCGCGGTCGACAAGTCGGACAACGTGAAGGCCGTGGCGCACATCCCGTACGAGGGCGGGAGCGAGCTCGCCTTCGACGGCAACCTCGTCTACGCGGGGCAGTTCAACGGCAAGTTCAACCGCGGCGAAATCCGCGAGCAGGGCGGCGCCTTCATCATCGACATTGGCAAAAAGAAGCCGAAGGCCGTCGGCTACGCGCCGTGCCCTGGTGACGACGCCGATGTCGCCACCGCCGGCCGCCGTTTGCTGGCGATCTCATACAACCAGCCGCCGCTGTGCGACCCTACGTCGAACATCGTCCTCTTCGACACCTCCAACCCGCGGCGTCCGAAGCAGCTGGGCGGGATCCAGGCCGCCGGCGGCGCGCACACGATCACGCCGTACCCGGGCAAGCCACTGATCTACTCGTCGCCGGGAGGCCTCGGCAGCCAGGCCGAGTCGATCATCGACGTGTCGAACCCGAAGAAGCCGGTGCTGGCGGCGACCTTCAACGCGCCGCCGCTCGGCTGTCACGACTGGTCCTTCCACATCACGAAGGACGAGAAGCTCGGTTTCTGCGCGGGCGGCGGCCAGGTCTCGATCTGGGACGTCTCCGACCCGCTGGCCCCGTCCCGGATCTCGGTGATCGTCAACCCATTGGTCGAGTTCCCGCACTACGCGCTGGCGAGCCCCGACGGTGACCTGCTCGTGATCGACGACGAGGCGTTCGCGGGTCACGAGTGCGTCAGCGGCCAGAGCCCGACCGGCGCCGCTTTCTTCTACGACATCTCGAACCCGACCCTCCCCGTCCCCGTCGGCAGGTTCGCGCCCAAGCGCGGCAGCCAGCCTGTGGGTGTCTACGGCGACGTAGGCCCGGTGAACGGATGGGCAGACTCTTGGTGCACCTCGCACCACTTCAACTTCGTCCCCGGCACGCGCAACCTCGTGATCTCGTGGTTCTCGGGTGGGTCGAGCGTCCTCGACCTGACGAACCCATCGCTTCCCGAGGAGATCGCCTACTACCACCCGGAAGACGCGGTCGCGTGGACCGCCCACTGGTACAACGGCTACGTCCTGATCAACGACATGGCCCGCGGCTTCGAGATGCTTCAGGTCAAGGGGCTGAAAGAGGCGAAGAAGAAGTCGTAACGTCTCGGCCATGACGGGTCCGGTGCGGTCCGCCGCGAGGTGAGCGCGGCTTCGATCCGGGCCGCCGGCCTCACGAAGCACTACGGCCGGGTGCGCGCGCTCGAGGACCTGCACCTCGAGGTGCATCCGGGCGAGATCGTCGGCTATCTCGGCCCGAACGGCGCGGGGAAGACGACGACGATCCGTCTCTTGCTCGACTTCATCCGCCCCACCGCGGGCCGGGCGGAGGTCCTCGGCATGGACGTGAGGGAGCACAGCCTCCCGATCCGCCGGCGCGTCGGGTACCTGCCGGGGGAGCTCGCGCTCTACGACCGGATGACGGGCGAGGAGCATTGTCGTTACCTCGGCGCGCTGCGGGGCGTGCGCGACCTCTCGACGGCGCGCCGCGTGGCAGAGCGGCTCGATCTCGACCTGACGCGGCCGGCGGGAGAGCTGTCGAAAGGCAACAAGCAGAAGGTCGGTATCGTCACCGCCCTCTTGCATCGTCCCGAGGTGCTCGTGCTCGACGAGCCCACGGGCGGCCTGGACCCGCTGATCCAGCAGGAGTTCCACGCGCTCGTGCGCGAGGCCGCTGCCGGCGGCGCCGCCGTGTTCCTGTCGTCGCACGTACTGACGGAGGTGGAGCGCGTCGCCGATCGGGTGGCGATCGTGCGCGGCGGTCACCTCGTCGCCTTCGAGGCGGTCGACGCGCTGAAGGCGCGCGCTCCGAGGCGCCTCGAGGTGCACTTCGCCGGTCGGGCGGTGCCGGGCGGCCTCGCCACCGTCCCCGGCGTCCGCGACGTGAGGACCGCGGCCAACGTCGCCACGCTGGTGGTCGAGGGGAGCGTCGACCCGGTCGTGAAGTTCCTGGCGGCGCACGAGGTGGAGAACCTCGTCAGCCACGCCGCCGACCTGGAAGAGATCTTCCTCGCCTACTACGCGGGATCGCGCTCGTGATCGGTCGGGGCGTGTTCTTCAAGACGTTGTGGGAGCGGCGCCGGTCGCTGATCGGGTGGTCCGCCGGCCTCGTCTTCGTCGTCCTCATCACGGTCGCGCCGTATGCGTCCTTCCGTAACGACCCTGCGCTCGAGGAGCTCACGAAGCGGCTTCCCGACTTCGTTCGCGCCCTGACCGGTGGGGAGACCGACTTCCTGTCGCCCGAGGGATGGCTGAACGGTCGCTTGTTCGCGCTCATGCTGCCGTTGCTGTTCGCCACCTTCGCTATCGGCCGCGGTGCCGACGGGGTCGCGGGCGAGGAGGGGAGGGGAACGCTGGAGCTGGTACTCGCGACGCCGATCTCGCGCTTTCGTTTCTTCCTCGCGAAGCTCGGCGCACTCGCGGCGGGCCTCGCGGTCGTGACCTGCGTGACGCTGGTCGCGCTCGGCGTCATGTCGCACCTCGCACAGATGGACGTCCCCCTCGGCAACCTCGCGGTCGCGATGGGTCTCGCTTATCTGCTCGCGTTCCTCCACGGCACGGTCGCGCTCGCGGTCGGCGCCGGTGTGGGGAGGCGCGGCGCCGCGATCGCGACGGCCGCGGTCGTGGCCGTCGGTGGCTACATCGTCGACTCTCTGGCCGAGCTATGGAACGTCGCCGAGCGGGTCCGCTTCCTGTCCCCGTTCGCGTACGCGGATGCGAACGGTCCTTTGCGCGGGGAGTTGCCGGTGCTCGACTTCCTGGTGCTGGCCGCGGCGATCGGTGCGGCCGTCTACGTCGGCGCGACCCTGTTCGAGCGGCGCGACCTCAGGATCTGAGGAGGCGCGCCATGCGGTCGATGCCCTCGACCAGGTCCTCGTCCGAGAGCGCGTAGGACAGCCGGACGTATCCCGGCGCGCCGAAGCCCTCGCCCGGCACCACGGCCACCTTCGCGCCGTCCAGCACGGCGGCGGCGAAGTCGGCGTCGCTCTCGATCGTCGTGCCGGCGATCTCGCGGCCGTACAGCCCCTCCACATTCGGGAAGCAGTAGAAGGCGCCCTCCGGCTCGTAGCAGTGGAGGCCGTCGATCTCGTTGAGCATCTTGGTCATCGTGCGGCGGCGGCGGTCGAACGCCTCCCGCATCGACTCGACCGCGCTCAGGTCGCCCGATACCGCGGCGAGCGCGGCCGCCTGCGCGACGTTCGAGACATTCGAGGTCGCATGGCTCTGAAGCGACACCGCGGCCTTCACGACGTCGCTGGGCCCGATCATCCATCCGACTCGCCAGCCGGTCATCGCGTAGGTCTTGGCCACGCCGTTGACGACGATGCAGCGATCGCGGATCTCGGGGACGGCTGCAGGCATCGAGGAGAAGCGGGCGTCGCCGTAGACGAGGTGCTCGTAGATCTCGTCAGTCACCACCCAGAGGCCTCGTTCGGCGGCCCATCTCCCGATCGCTTCGACCTCCTCGGGGGGGTAGACCGCTCCGGTCGGGTTCGAGGGCGAGACGAACACGAGCACCTTCGTCCGGTCCGTCACCGCCGCCTCGAGCCGGTCGACGGTGACCCGGAAGCCGGTCTCCTCGGTCGTCTCGAGCGGGATGACCCGGCCGCCCGCGAGGGCGATCATCTCCGGGTACGACACCCAGTACGGCGCCGGAAGCAGGACCTCGTCGCCTTCGTCGACGATCGTCAGGAAGGTGTTGAAGAGGGCGTGCTTCCCGCCGTTCGACACGATCACCTGCTCGGGAGCCACCTCCAAGCCGGAGTCTCGCTGCGTCTTCCGCGCGATCGCCGCGCGCAGCTCGGGCAGGCCCGGGCCCGGCGTGTAGTGGTGGTAGGGCTCGTGCCGCACCGCCTCGGCCGCCGCCGCGACGATGTGGTCGGGCGTCGGGAAGTCGGGCTCGCCGGCGCCGAAGCCGATGACGTTCTCGCCGGCGG
>DATLFS010000046.1:0-5184 GCA_035540935.1 Actinomycetota bacterium | reverse complement strand
GGGTGGTGTGGGGAAGACGACCACCGCGGCCGCGATCGCGCTCGAGGCGGCGCGCCGCGGTAAACGTGCGGCCGTCTTGACCATCGACCCGGCGCGCCGCCTCGCCTCCGCGCTCGGACTGAAGGAGCTGACGAACGACCCGACGAAGGTCTCCCCCCGGAAGTTCACGGCCGCGGGCCTGGAGGTCGAAGGGGAGCTCTGGGCCTTGATGCTGGACACGAAAACCACGTTCGACGAAGTGGTCATGCGCTACGCCCCCAGCCGTGACCAGGCCGAGCGCATCATCGCCAATCGCTTCTACCGCAACATCTCCTCGACGCTCTCGGGAACGCAGGAGTACATGGCGATGGAGAAGCTCTACGAGCTCCACGCGGACGGGCAGTTCGACGTCATCGTCATCGACACGCCGCCCACCCGAAACGCGCTCGACTTCCTCGACGCGCCGCGACGGCTCACCGACTTCTTCGAGAGCCGCGTCCTGAGATGGTTCCTCTTCCCTTACATGAAGGCGGGCGGAGGGCTAATGCGTATGGCGAACGTTGCCGCGACCACCTTCCTCCGGATCGTGAAGCGGATCGTCGGCGCCGACGTCCTCGACGACACCGCCGAGTTCTTCGCCAACCTCGAAGGGATGTACGACGGGTTCAAGGAGAGGGCGGGGGAGGTCGCCCGCCTCCTGAAGAGCGACGTCACCTCGTTCGTCATCGTCACCTCGCCGGCGGCGGACTCGGTCGAGGAAGCGACCTTCTTCGCGACGCGACTCAACGAATCGGGTCTTCCCTTCGGCGCGCTCGTGGTGAATCGCGTGCACCCGCGCTTCGGCGAGGACCCGATCGACCCGAAGCCTCGCCAGCTCCATCGTCTCGCGGAGGGTGGTGAGCGCGCGCGGCTCCTGGCCCGGCTGCTCGAGAACGAGGAGGAGTTCCGGAAAGTGGTCGAGTTGGAGGAGAGGAACCTCGACGACCTAGCCCGGCGCGTCCCCCGGCACCGGTGGATCCGGGTCCCGTACCTGGAGATCGAAGCCGTCGACGCGGCCGGGCTCCGCGCGATCGGCGAGCGTCTCTTCGGTCCCGCGGCCTAGCCGCGGCGACGACGGTTAGACTCGCTGCGACATGCTGGCCGCCAAGCTCATCGAAGGCTTCGTCGCCGTCCTGACGATCGGGACCGGCATCTTCGCCCTCTACCTCCTGATCGACCTACTGCGCCTGAAGAGGGCGCAGAAGGGACCGGCGTACAAGGGAGGCATAGGGCAATGGTCGTGGGCGGCGCACCGCATCACGGGCGTGGCGATCATCGCCTTCCTCGCCGGCCACATCGTCGACACCTTCGGGGTCGGCTTCGGTCCCGAGCTCTACGACGAGACGATCAGCCTCTACCAGCAGTGGTGGTTCAAGCCGTTCGAGCTCGGCCTCATCGCCGCCGTTCTCTTCCACGCGCTGAACGGCCTCCGCATCATCCTGTTCGACTTCTGGCCGCGCCTCGCCCTGAAGCAGAAGCAGTTCGCGATCGCCGAGTTCGTCCTCTTCACGATCGGCTTCACGCCGGCCGCGTACATCATGCTGAAGTCCGCCTACGAAACGAGCCCGTTCGCCTGATGGCGCTCGCAGAGAACGCCCGCACCGATCGGCTCGAGCCGATCCTTCGCTCGGTCGCCCGCACGGTCGGCCGTTACAACCTCGCGGAGGGCGACCCCGGCTCCACGAAGGCGACCCTCCGCATCATCCGCATGGACGGCGTCAAGCGGGTCGTGCGCTTCTACTGGACCCCGTTCCAGGTAGAGATCTCGGGCGAGTGCATCGCTCTCTTCCTCGAGGTCCCGGGGCCGAAGCCGCACTGGACGGAGTGCTACATCTCGCCGGGGGAGCGGAACTGGGTCCTCTCGTTCTTCGAGCGGGACGACGGCGAGGTGCAGCTCGCCCACTACGCCGACAAGGAGACGCCCGAGGAGGCGATCGAGGCTTTCTTCGGGATCGCCGGCTGGTACACGCTCACGCCGACGGACACCACCTGGGAGGACGTCCGTTACGTGGTCGCGCCGGAGCTGTCGTGGGAGGGCGCGCGAGAGACGGTCGCGCAGACGTCACAGGACCCCGTCCTGCAGGAGTCGCTCAAGAAGTCGACGATCGTGTGGCTCCGGTGGCATGACGCCGACGGACTCGAGCGAACGCTGCCGGTCTGGTACCTCTACGACCAGAAGGTCGGAAAGATCTACGTCCTGTCGGGCGAACGCCAGCAGACGATCCCGAACGCCGAGAGGTTGCGCGAGGCCGACGTCATCTTCCGGCAGAAGGGGAAGAACGTGCAGGTCGGAGAGGTTCCCGCCCACGTGCGAGTCGTCCCTCGAGGGGCCGAATGGGATGACCTCGCAGAGAGGATCGCGGAGAAGAGACTCAACATCCCCGGCCTACCGGAGGACACGGCGCGCCGCTGGCGGGACCGGTGCGAGATCCTGGAGCTGACGCTCCGAACGTGAGTTCTAGGAGGCGATGTCGAGGTGGGCCCGCCAACCGGCGTCGCCCGCCTGGCGCCGGAAGCGCCGTCGCTCTCGTTCGGTGAACCCGCCCCAGACGCCGTGGTCGACCGGGGCGTCCATGGCGTAGGAGAGACATTCCGTCCGAACCGGGCACGACCGGCAGATCTTCTTCGCCTCTTTGTGCTCCCGGGCACCGACCGCGAACCACAGATTCGCGTCCGTCGTCGCGCACGAGCCGAGCGCCCGCCAGTTCTGATCCAAGAGAAGCTCTTTGGCTGCCGATCCCATGATCCTCCGACCCCCGAGTCCACTGCACCTGTTCTGCAGCCACAGTACGGAGGCAGAGTGGGAAAACCGATAGCCCAGACGGACCCTTTGCGGGCTACGTCACCTAGTCAGAAATGACTAGTCATCGGCCTGGGTGCCCGCCGGGAACAGGAGGCGCGGTGGGGGAGTCGAACCCAGAGCAAAGCAGGTCCGACCCGCGCCGGGAAGGGCCATGAGGAGAAGATGCGCTACTCACGCCTGCTGTTCGCGCTGCTGCTGGCCGTCGCGGTCGTCGCCGCCCCGGCAGCCGCGGCGCGCCGTGTCGCCCCCGAGTACGTGTCGTCCGAGCCCGCCGACGGGGCGACTCTCCACGAGTCGCCGGAAGAGGTCGTCGTCCGCTTCTCGGAACCCCTCGACGGCTCTTCCACCCTCGAGGTCAGGGACGCCTGCGGCAACCGCATCGACTCCCGCGCCCTTCGCATCTCCCTGAACGAGATGCGGATCGGGATCGCCAAGAAGCGGGCGGGGGTCCACAAAGTCTCCTACGAGGCGGTCGGTCTGGCCGGGCTCACGGGCACGACCGAGGGCTCGTTCTCCTACACCGTGCACTCCGGGCCCTCTTGCGGCGGCGACGGCGGCCCGGGCGGCCACGGCGATCACTTCGGCGGAGACGGAGACGGGAATGGCCACGGCGACGGCCACGGGAGCGGTTCGTCGCAGCACGGCCCGTCGGGTCATACGAGCGGCTCCGGGCACGCCGCAGGCGGCGGCCACCCTCGCGGCGACCACGACCGGAAGCGGGGACACGGAGGCAAGAAGGGGCACGGCGGGAAGCACGAGCATCGCGAGGGGCGTCACGGCGACCACGGGTCCCGCGGCGGAGAAGAGACTGACCGCGACATCGTCGCCGCTCCCCCCGGCCTTCCCGCCCCGGACGGTGCCGCCGTCCTCGTCGCCCTGACCGCGGCCGGCTTCCTCGGCGCCCTGGGAGGGTTCGTCCTCAGGTTCTCGGCGGCCCGCTCGTAACCGCGTCGTCCGGCGGCGGCGGCGGCGAGTCCTCTCGGGTCCGGGCGAGGCCCGTCAACAACCCGGTGACCGCCATGATCGCCAGCGCGACCACCAGCTCGGCGGCGATCGTGCGGCGGAAGATCCGCGGCGCGTCCCGCCCGTCGGCCGGACCCCGCTCCAGACGGCGCCGCACCACGAGGTGGTTCACGGCGCCGAGCACGAGGATGAGCGCGAACAGAACCAGCTTGGCACCAAGCGCTCTCCCGTACGAGGTCGCGATCAGATCGTCCGGCGCGCCGATGTGGAGGAACGAGTTCACCACGCCGGTCACGAGGACGACACCGATCGAGACCAGCGCGAGGTTCGAGAAACGAACGATCGTGGCGCGCATGACGTCGAGCCGGTCCTCGGGGGAACCCGCGCGCCACACCTCGGGCAGCGCGACGCTGAGCACGACGATCCCGGCGAACCAGGTGGCGCCGGCCACCAGGTGGACGACGTCGTTCACTAGCGAAAGGAGCCTCGGATTCGCCACGGCGGCGTGTCCCGAGAACGAGGACGTGGCGAGCAAGAGGACCCCGAGCCCGCCCCAGGCCGCCCACCAACCGGCGCCCGGTCCCCGGCGTCCATCGCCGGCGCCGGCGAGCGACGCGGATCGCACCCTGCCCGAGAGCAGAACCGCCAGGCCGAGGAGGAGAGGCAGGCGCAGCCCGTACCACTGGCCGAAGCTGGTCTCGAAGACCGACAGCAGAGACTCCTGCGAGAGATCACCGTCGGACGCGAACTGGCTGACGAGGACGGCCTGCAGGGTCAGGGCGAGGACCGTCGCGGCCGCGGAGCCCCAGAGAGCCGCTTGCACGAAGCCCTCGAGGCGCGCCGCCAGGCGGCGGCGTCCACCGGGCGGCCGCGTTCCGAGTCCGGCGAGACCCGGTCGCACCACGAGGAGGAGCACGGGCAGCAGCCCGAACAGAAGAGCGTTCGCCCCGAACGCGGCGAAGCGAACCAGCGGGAGCGCCACGGAGCGCAGGGCGTCTTCCACCTATCCCTTTCTGCCGGCGGCCACAGGCGATACTGGGGCGGTGACGAAGCCCCACGGACCACGAGCGAGGAGTGTCGCATGACGTCGGCGCAGCTGGTGCTGGTGTCGGTGACGTCGGCGATGGTGGCCGTCCTGGTGATGCTGCTGGTCGCGACGATCAAGCGGGCTCGGGCCCGCGATGACGACCTCGACGAGCGGGACGGAGCGAGAGAGAAGGACCGCTAGGAGCGGAATCCCGCGGCCGCCTCTTCGACCGTGGGGGCGATGGAGACGCCTTCGCCGAAACCCGTGATCGCGAACAGCTTGAGGTGCTGCTCCCTCGTGCAGGCGACGGCGAGATCTCCCCCCGCTTCACGCAGGCGCCGGACGCCACCCATTAGTGCGCCGAGGCCCGAGG
>DATLFS010000045.1:0-34338 GCA_035540935.1 Actinomycetota bacterium | reverse complement strand
GGCACGGCGCGGTTCGCCGTCCCGGCGGGTGGTCGAGCTTCGGATTCTACTTCTTCGAGATGCTGACCCCGCCGGTGACGCCACCCTCCTGAGACGGGACGAGCTCTATCCAGACGGCGCCCGGCTCGAAGACGAACGGGCTCCCCTTCTTGTCGGTGAAGACGGGGGTGCCGCCTTCCTCCTCGATCGACCACGAGCCCTTCACGACGCGGCCGTCGCGGAAGAGCCAAGCCCTTCCGGTGCCGGTAAGGGTGATGTCGGGCGAGGGGTTGCCGGCGACGTCCACGATCGTCGCGGAGTTGTCGACCCGCACCTCCTGGATCACGAGGTTGGGGACGGTGATCTGGCGCCCCTCCGCCGACATGAACGGCGCGCCCGCCTCGTAGCGGGCCCATCCCTCGCCGTCCCACCGGTACTCGATCGTGTTGGTCGCGACGAAGTTCATCGCGACCGAGCGCGCCTTCTTCCCCTTGTTCTGGGGCTCGCCGAAGGTGAAAGGTGCCGCCGGAGGGTCGAAGCCCTCCCGCGCGGCCACCTTTCGGAGGAGTGAGGTGTCGGCGAAGAGTGAGTGCACGCTGGTGGATCCGGCCGGGTTGCGGAAGAGACCCTTCGTCTGGTTCTCCTCGAGGAAGAGGATGCCGCGCTTGCGCATCTCGGCCTTGACTATCTCGTTGGCTCCCGACGCCGCGATGAGGCGCGTGAAAGGCAGCGAGAGCTTGGGGTCGTCGAACCGACCGGAGCGGACCGGACCCGCGAGCTTGGAGTCGCCGCAGTGGTAGATCGCCATGAAGCGCGTGATGCCGCCCTCGACCCGCTCCTCGAAGACGATGTCGGCGTACTCCAGCCCCGCTTGCGGACGCGCCGCAGGATCGTTCTCGATCTTCACGGCCACCGCCGGCCGGGAAAGCTTCACGCCCTTGGCCGGGGGAAGCCCCGTGAGTGGACATACCGGATCGGGCGTCGCCTTCGGCTCGGGCTCGCCCGCGAGCGCCTGCGGCGGCGTGTCGGTTCCGTTGCAGGCTGCGAGTGTCAGAACGGCAACGAGAGCGCCCGCGACGGCGCCGGCCCGCCTACCTCTCATAGCTGAAAGATCCTTTCACTTCGCCCTCTTCGCCCGGCACCAGCTCGATCCAGATCGAACCGGGCGCGAACACCATCTCGTCGCCCGACCTGGTTTCGAACCTCACCGCGGCATCCACCGATTCCCGGACCCACCTCCCGGTGATGGCGCGTCCGTCGCGGAACAGCACGGCGCGCCCCGACCCCGTCTCGTCCGCGATCTCGATCGACGGGTTTCCGGCCGAATCGACGATCTCGCGAGACAGGTTGACCACATGCTCCTCGACCAGGACGTTCGTCGGGCCGATCTGCTCGCCCGATTCCGCCATGAAGGGCGCGCCGTCCTGCGCACGGGCCCAGCGGCCGTCGGTCCACGTATAGGTGATGGTGCTCGCGCCGCCGAAGTTGAGCGTGATCGTGCGTGCGCGGCGGCCGCGCGTGCCGTCCGGCAGGTCGCCGAAGGCGAACACATCTTCGGGGGGAGGCTCTGAGTAGTCGCGTCTGCCGGTGCGCCGCAACTGGGCGGTGTCGGCGTAGAGGGTGTGCTCGAAAGACACGCCCGCGCGCGGCACCCGCTCCATCGCCTCGCCTGCGTTGTCCTCGTGGATCCCGACGATGTCGGCCGCTTCGAGGGCCGCGATGACGATGTCGTTGGCGCCCGAGTACCCCAGGATCTGCGTAAGCGGCTTGAGCAGCGATGGGTCGACGATGCGCGCGCTCCGGATCGGCCCCGCCTTCGGCGCGTCGCCGCAGTGGAAGATGGCGAGGAACCTCGTCTCGCCGCCCTCGACCAGCTCCTCGTACACGAGGTCGGCGTCCTCGAGCCCCGACAGCGGCCGGGCGGCCGCCGCGTTCTCGATCTTCACCCCCACCGCGGGCCGCTCCACGAGCGATTCGCGCCGCGGCTCCTCCCCCGTCAGAGGACAGACCGCCGCCTCCGGCAGCAGCCGGTCGACGACGGGGAGCTTCTTGTCCCGCAGGAAGAAGAACGCCCCCACTGCGACCAGGAGGAAGAGACCTCCGGCGATCCCGACCTTGGCGCCTCTCGACACGCGGCGACACCCTCCTACGCGACGTTGAGTGATTGCCGGCGGCGGCGCAAGCCTCCGCGGCCCCGGAGGAGCCCTCTCTCCGGGCGGGCAAATGACCGGTCGAGTCGCACGGCCGCTTGCCGTGCGGGACGTTATCACGCAGCCGCGCCGCGCCAACGGCAATGGAGCGGAGCGCGAAAAAACCTCAGAGATCCGTCAGCAGAGCCCTTCTCTCGTCCAGCGGGGCGTCCCACGGCGCGCCGCCGGCGACGGCGAACGCAGCCGTCCCGCGGGGTGGCGGCGCCGTCGCCGCGAGCGCGGCTTCGACCGCGGGCGGGTAGCGGGTGACGGCCGCGGCCGCCGCGTCTACCTCGGGGCCGACGAGAGGCGCCGCGGCACGCGCCGTCAGCGGAGCGAGGGCACCGAGGCGCGCCGCGCGCGCGGCCGGGTGCTCCAGGCGTGCGATGCACAAGGCCAGAAGGCCTTCGAGTTCGGTGCGCCCCAGCCGCTCGAGCAACGCCTCGCCGACGACGACGGTCCCTCCATCGCCCCCCCGCAGCGCCCACGCGTTCGCGACCTCCGGCGCGACGTAAGTGTCAGGCGGGCGGCGGCCGACCGCTCCGGCGACCCCCTCCACCAGATTGAGAAGGCGCGCGTCGGCCGCGCGCACAGCTCCAAGACGATGCAGCAGCCTCGTCCTCTGGGTGCCGTAAAGGAACCCAACCCCGAGGGCCGCGAGCGCCAGGAGGAGCGTGGTTGGGAGCGGCCCGAGCAGCAGCGCCGCGGCCGTCGCGCCGAGCAGCGCGGTCGCGCCCATGGCGACGACGAGGACGGGCGTTCGGTCCGCGCCCGCCGGCAGGCTCCACGCGGCGGCCGCCTCGACGAGCGATCGGACTTGCCGGCCGCTCATGCGTTCCGCCGCCACGAGCGGCCGAGAAGCTCGCGGCGGAGGGGACACGGCTCCTCCACCGGCCGGAACGACACTCCGTCGTCGGTCGCCTCGATCTCGTAACGCGCCTCGACGCGGTCGAGGATGCGCCCCTCCGCGCCGTAGCAGTTGAAGGCGCCGGCCGGCGCCGGCATCGCCGAGATGGTCAGCTCCTCGCCTTCGGCCGACATCGATTCGCTGATCGTGCCGAAACCCTCCTGGTGGAGAAGGTAGCGATCGCCCTCCAAGGTCAGGCGCCAGGTGCCGGAGAAAGAGTCCGGGAGCGGCGGCACGTCGAGCCGCCGAACGTCGATCTCGGCGGTCAGGACGACCGGGTCCCGGCGGTCTCCGAGGTCGAGGTCACCCCCGCATGCGGCGGCGGCGATGAGGCAAGCGACCAGAGCGCGCTTCATCGCGCTCCCCCGCGGCCGGCGCGATGGCTGCCGGCGGCCGCCATCTCGTAGAGATCCTCGATCCGGCCCACCAGTCGCCTCCAGTCGTACGACCGCGCCGCGGCGCGGCTGTCTCGTCGCATCTCCGCCCGCAGAGCGGGAGTGGTCATGACGTCCGTCAGGGTCCTTGCCAGCGCCGCGGCATCGCCGGGTGGGACGAGGCGCGCGGCGCTCCCCGCCACGGCGCGGAACCCGGGCAGGTCAGAGCAGACGACGGCGCAACCGGCGGCCATAGCCTCGAGCAAGACGATGCCGAATGACTCGCCCCCGAGCGCCGGCGCGCAGTAGACGCCTGCGCTCGCATACACCGAGGACAGCCGGTCCTCCGGCACCCTCCCGATGAAGCGTGCGTCCACCCGCAGCGCCGCCGCCAGGTTCCTGCAGGCGTCCTCCTCCGGCCCCGTCCCCGCCACGACGAGCTGCGGCCGCGGCTCGTCGATCAGCGCGCACGCACGGATCAGGACCTCCAGACCCTTACGCCGCTCGATGCGCGACAGGAACAGCACACGCCGAACGTCGGGCTCGGCCTCCGCACGCGCGAAGCGATCGCAGTCGACCCCGTTCGGGGTCAACACGTACTCGCCCGGGAAGTACGCCTGGACCAGTGCTCGCGCGGCATCGGAGACGACCGTGCGGACCGCGAGCCGCTCTACGGCCCTCTGCAACACAGGTCTTCCCGCCCGGTACCCGAGCGAGCCGTCGGCCGCCGCGTGGAACGTACCGACGGTCGGCGCGTCCGTTCGACTCAACGCGAGCAGAGACAGAGACGGAACGAGCGGCTCGTGGAGATGGACGACCTCGGGATCGAAGTCTCGCAGCGCCCGCTCCACGCCCGCCGCGGCCTTCGGACCGAAGGCGACGGGCGCGATCGAACCGTTCGCGGGAACTCCGACGGCTCGCCCCGCGGTGACGACGCCGTCGTCGTCGAGCGGCTCGCGACTGCTGCGTGGAGCGATCACGATCACGTCGTGCCCGCGGCTCCGAAGGACCACAGCCAGCGACCGGATGTGCGACTGCACGCCCCCCACCCGATCCCAGGCATAGGGGCAGACGAGCGCGATCCTCAACGCTGTGTCCCGCGGTCGGCCAGCCAGACGGGCTGGAAGACATGCCATTCCTGCGGGTACCGCGCGATGAACTTCTCCAGCTCACGCGCGATCTCTTGCGTCAGCTGCTGAACGGCACCGGGGCCGTCCTCCGCCGGCAGCTCGATCGGATCGCTGATCTCGGCGATCCATCCGCGTCTGCCGTCATCGAACACCGTCGAAGCGATGCCCGCGACCAGGACGGGAACACCCGTCCGGAGCGCGACGGAGGCGGGCCCCGCCGGGAAGGTCGTCCGCTCGCCGAAGAACTCCACTTCGGGACCGCGGCCTTTCAGATCGCGATCGGCGAGGATCGCGACGACCGCTCCTTCCTCCACCGCCCGACGAAGGTGCTCGATCGCCCCGGGCTGGGCCGGATGGATCTCGATGCCGAGCTTGCGACGATGCCGCGCGAAGAAGTCGAACATCCGCCGCGGCTTCAGCACCTCGACGACCGTCACCACCCGCATCCCGCGCGCGCCCACCCACGCGCCCCCGGCATCCCAGTTGCCCAGGTGGCCCACGGCGACCACGACACCTTTTCCGCGCGCCGCGACCTCGTCGAGGCGCTTCTCACCTAGACACCGGAAGCGATCGAGGAAGAAGTGACGGCCCTCCCTTACGAGACGGAACGTTTCGAGCCAGTAACGCGCGTAAGAGGCATAGGCCTCGACGACGAGCCGGTCGAGCGCGGGGGAGGCGACGTCTTCGCCGGTGATCCGTGCGAGGTTCTTCCGGACCTGGTGCCGCTTCTTCGACAGGCGGGCACTCGTCCGGCCGAGGACCTCGGCGAGGGCGTACGCCACACGCTCGGGAACGGCGCGCGCGACCGCGGACCCGGCGACGTAGCCGTAGTACACGAGCTGCAGCCGGCGGCTCTCGCCGGCCGGGCGCCTACGCGGCATGCACCGCCTGCTTCCGCACGTGCACGATCCTCTGCACGAACGTGATCGCCGACGCGGCGGCGACCAGGACGACCGCGATCGGGACCACGTCGAAGAGGAAAGCGAGGATCATCAAGATCATCCTTTCGGCGCGCTCGGCGAAACCGACGTTGCACTCGAAGCCGAGGCCCTCCGCGCGCGCCTTCACGTACGACACCAGGAACGAAGCCACCATCGCCACGAGAGCGACCGCGGCCACCCACGGCCGGTCGTGTTCGGGGATGTCCGGACTCACGCCGTACAACCATGCGATCGGGATGAAGACGAGAGCGTCGGCGAGCCGGTCGGTCGTCGAATCGAGGAGCGCGCCGAACTTCGTGACCACGCCCTTCGCCCGGGCCACTGCGCCGTCCAGCACGTCCATCAGAGCCGCGGCCGCGGAGATCAGCCCGGCGGCGACGAGGCGGCCTTCCACGATCCACGCCGCCGCGACGACCTGAAGGACGACGCCGAACGCGGTCACGGCGTCGGGCGCCACTCCCATCCGCGACAGCCCGCCCCCGATCGGGCGCATGAGCCGGTCCCACTGCCGGCGGATCTTCGCGTTGAGCACGACCTCATGTTCTCGCAAACGGTCTCTCGTCGCCGGACGCTACGATGACCGCCTCGCTGCTCGGGACAGGGGGAGGATCTTCGTGAAGACGTATCCGACCGAGAACATCCGCAACATCGTCCTGGTCGGTCACGGAGGGGCCGGGAAGACGTCGCTGGCCGAGGCGATGCTCCATCGCTCGGGGGCCACCACCCGGATGGGCAAGGTTACCGAGGGCAACACCGTCACGGACTTCGACGAAGAGGAGCATCGGCGCCAGATCTCGGTCTCGACGGCGCTGGCGCCGGTGGAGTGGGACGGCTGCAAGATCAACGTCCTCGATGCTCCCGGTTACGCCGACTTCGTCGGGGAGATGCGGGCCGCGATGCGCGTCGCCGACCTCGCCGTGTTCGTCGTGTCCGGCATCGAGGGCATCGAGGTCCAGACCCAGGAGGCATGGCGGATCGCCGACGAACTGACCCTCCCCCGCATGATCGTCGTCAACAAGCTCGACCGCGAGAACTCGTCGTTCCGCACGACGCTCGACTCCCTGCGCGAGACATTCGGCAAGGGGTGCGCTCCGCTCAACCTTCCGCTCGGTCGCGAGCACGACTTCCACGGCGTCATCTCCGTCATCGACGTGGCCGCGTTCGCCTACGACGGGAGCGGCAACCCGACGCAGCAGGAGATCCCCTCGGAGCGACAGGCGCGGGTAGACGAGGTCCGCACCGATCTGCTCGACTCGGTCGCGGAGACGGACGACGAGCTGCTCGAGCGATATCTCGAGGGCGGTGAGATCAGCCGCGAAGAGATCGTCTCCGGCATCCACGAGGGCGTCGACAACGCGGAGATCTTCCCCGTTCTCTGCGCTGCGGCGACGAAGCTGATCGGCGTCGACCGCATCATGGACGTGATCGTCAAGGCCGGTCCCTCACCTCTCGAACGCCCGCCGGTCGAGGGCGTAAACGGTGGCACCCGGGAGGCGAAGCCGGATGCCCCCTTGTCCGCCCTCGTCTTCAAGACCCTGAGCGACCCCTACGTCGGCCGCGTGTCCTTCTTCCGCGTCTACTCCGGGACGCTGCGCGGTGACGGCACCATCCACAACGCATCGAAGGGGACCGACGAGCGCATCGGTGGCATCTTTACGATGCGGGGGAAGACGCAGGAGCCCATGAGCGAGATCGTCGCCGGCGACATCGGTGCGGTGGCGAAGCTCACCCACACCACCACCGGCGACACACTGGCGGACCGATCCGATCCGATCGTGCTCCCGCCGATCGAGCCGCCGGAGCCTCTCCTTCCGAAGGCGATCCAGCCGAAGACGAAGGGTGACGAGGACAAGCTGATGATCGGCTTGAACAAGCTCATCGAAGAAGACCCCGCGCTCAAGCTCGATCGCAACGACGAGACCCACCAGACGATCCTGTGGGGGATGGGCGACGCGCACTTGGACGTGGTCCTCCACCGGCTGAAGGAGAAGTTCTCGGTCGAGGTCGAGGAGGTCCCGTTCATCGTCCCCTACCGCACGACGATCAAGAAGAAGGTCGAGGCGCTCGGCCGGCACGTGAAGCAGTCCGGCGGGCACGGGCAGTACGGGATCTGCAACGTGAGGGTGGAACCCCTCGACCGAGGCGCAGGGTTCGTCTTCGCCGACAAGATCTTCGGCGGCGCCGTTCCCAACCAGTTCATCCCGAGCGTGGAGAAGGGAGTCCGTGCGTCGATGGAGCGCGGCGGCGGGACGGGCTATCCCATGATCGACATCAAGGTCGAGCTCTACGACGGCAAGTACCACACCGTCGACTCATCCGACATGGCCTTCCAGATCGCCGGTCAGCTCGCCCTCAAGGACGCCGTCGAGAAGGCGGGCGTCTCCGTCCTCGAGCCGATCTGGAACCTCGAGGTGATGATCCCGGAGGGCTTCACCGGCGACATCATGGGAGACCTCCAGAAGCGGCGCGGCATCCCCGAAGGCATCGAACCGGCAGGGCCGGGGCGCCAGATCGTTCGGGCCAAGGTCCCCTTCGCCGAGGTCGTTCACTACGCGACCGACCTGCGCTCGATGACCGGAGGCAAGGGAGCCTTCTCGTGGAGCTTCTCCCACTACCAGGAGGTGCCCGGCGACCTCGCCCAGAAGATCATCGCGGCGCGGAAAGAAGCCGAGGCCGCCGCACATTGATCAGCGCGGCTTGAACCGGCCGAGACGCGGCCGCGTCGGCAGGGCCGCGAGCACGGGCTCCAGCCCCTGCGCGACCTCGGCCGCGGTCGGGCGGGCGGCGGGTTCGGGTTGGAGGCACGCCTCGATCACCTCGACGAGCGGGTGGGGAAGGCCGTCGGGCAGCGGGAGCGGCTCGAACCGCAGTTGGGGATAAGGATCGCCGTCCTCCTCAGGCGAGGGGAAGGGTCTGTAGCCGCACGCCGCCTCGAACAAGGTGACGCCTATCCCCCAGACGTCCGATGCCGGACCTATCCCTCCGCGCTCCGGCTCGCACTGCTCCGGCGCCATGTACGCGTCCGTCCCGATCTGCGTCGTCAGACGGGCCGCCGCGGCGGCGTCGCGGGCAACGCTGAGGTCGATGAGTCGCGGCGGCGCGCCCATGATGATGTTCTTCGGCTTCACGTCGAGGTGGACGACGCCGCGGCGCGCCATGTAGTGGATCGCGGAGCAAACCTGGACGCCCAGCGGAACGAGCTGCTCGATCGAAAGTGGGCCGTGCTTCCGCAGCAGGGTGGACAGGCGCGGGCCTTCGAGGAACTCGAGGATGAGATGCGGTCGCTCACCGTCGACGACCGCGTCGAAGGAGCGAAGCAGGCTCGGATGCGACAGACGCTGCAGCATCTCGGCCTCCGCCGCCAGACCCTCCCGCGCGTAGTCCTTGTCTACGTGCGACGGCCGCAGGAGCTTGGCCACGACGAGGGAGTACAGCTCGTCGTCCCAGGCGAGGTACGCCTCGTACCGGGTGCCGCCGCCCAGCAAGCGCTTCGCGTACCTGCCGGGGACGATCTCGTCGTCCTGCTTGAACCTCCACGATGCCGCGTCACGTCCCATCGTCGATCCTTTCTGCGTCGTTGCGGCGCGATGGAGGGGCGACCTCACGGCCGCCCCTCCGGTCGCCTTGGTTATCCGCGGGTGTCGTTGCGGGAGTTGTCGTTCGTCTTGTGCCGCGAGCGGTCCCGGGTCGGGTCGCCGCCGTCGCGGGTGCGGTCCTTGGTCCGGTCGCCACGGCTGCGGTCACGGTCCCTCGAGACCCGGCTGTAGCCGCTGCCCGTGTTGTCGTTCGACTCGGCCGACTTCTCACCGGTCGACGCCGTGTCGTTGTCGGTGTTGTCGGTGCCGGCGGCGCCCGTGTTGCCGGTGTTCCCGGTGTCGTCGCCGTCGTCGTCCGCCACCCATACGATCTGGTCGAGCTCGTCGTCCCGCTTCATCACCGCGATGTCGTCGCGGTCGCGCCCGGTCCTCTCGGCCCCGGCCGCCACGGCCGAGGTGCTTCCCAGCGCCAGCGCCGCCGCCAGCATCGCCGTCAACGGCCTTCCGATCCGTGCCATGTCGCTCCTCCTTCTCTAGCTTCCTGTCCGTCGAGAAGGATGGTGCCGAAACGCTATGAAGCGACCATGAGGGACGAATGAGAGAGCTTTAATCTGCGTCCGCCGATGACGAACCGAAATGCGGCCGTAACCGGCGCGCCGTGTCGTCGAGCAGTTCGGGCAGCACCTTGGTCTCTCCGACCGTCGTCATGAAGTTCGTATCACCACCCCACCGCGGCACCACGTGCATGTGGCAGTGACCCGGGATGCCCGCTCCGGCGACGCGTCCGAGGTTCATCCCGACGTTGAAGCCGTGGGCACCCATCTCCTCTTCCAGGATCTCGACGGTGCGCGCCGTCACCTCCATCAGATCGGCGCGCTCCTCTGGGGTCAGGTCCGCCAGATCACGGACGTGCCGCAACGGCGCAACCATCACGTGGCCCGTGTTGTACGGGAATGCGTTCAACAGCACGAACGTGTGCTCCGACCGGTGCAGGATGTGCGCCTTCTCGTCGTCGCCGGAGGCGAGATGGTCGCAGAAGATGCAGCCTTCGCCGTCGTCCGACGAGGTCACGTACTGCATGCGCCACGGGCTCCACAGCCGGTCCACGTCACACCGACAGCTCGACCCGGCGCGCCGCGATCTCTGCAGCAAGCTTCGTCACGAAATCGCCGACGGGGACGCCCCTCGTCTCCTCGCCGCTGCGTCTCCGGACGGAGACGCTCCCCGACTCGACCTCGTCGTCGCCGATCACGAGCATGTACGGAACCTTCTGCAGCTGATGATTGCGGATCTTGGCCCCGATCGTGTTGTCGGAATCGTCGACCTCGCTGCGCACGCCACCCTCACGCAGCCGAGCGTTCACCTCACGCCCGTAGTCGACGTGCCGGTCTGCGATCGGCAGCACGACCGTCTGGACCGGCGCGAGCCAGGTGGGGAAGGCACCGGCGAAGTGCTCGATGAGGACCCCGATGAAGCGCTCTACAGATCCGTACAGCGCGCGGTGGACCATGACGGGTCGAACGCGGTCGCCGTTGGCGTCGATGAACTCGAGATCGAACCGATCGGGTAGCTGGAAGTCGACCTGGATCGTCGCCATCTGCCAGTAGCGGCCGATCGCGTCGCGCACGTCGATGTCGATCTTCGGCCCATAGAACGCGCCGTCCCCCTCGTCGACCTGGAACTCGAGACCCGCCCGCTCGAGCGCGGCGGGTATCGCGCCCTCCGCATGCCTCCACTGGTCGTCGGTCCCGATCGCCTTCTCCGGTTTGGTCGAGAAGCGCACCCGGTCGGGTCCCATCCCGACCGTCGTATAGAGCGCGCGGAAGAAGTCGATCGCGCCTACCAGCTCGTCGACCAGCTGATCCGGCCGGCAGAAGATGTGCGCGTCGTCCTGCGTGAAGCCGCGGGCGCGCATCAAACCGTGCACGACCCCGGAGCGCTCGTACCGGTACACGGTTCCGAGCTCGCTCAGGCGCAGTGGCAGCTCGCGGTAGGAACGCGTCTTCGAGCGATAGATCAGCACGTGGAAGGGGCAGTTCATGGGCTTCGCGAAGTAGGTCGCGTTGTCCAGCTCCATCGCCGGGAACATCGACTCGCGGTAGTAGCCGAGGTGGCCCGAGGTCTCCCAGAGCGTCTGCTTGCCGATGTGCGGCGTGTACACGGGTTCGTAGCCGCGCTCGAGATGGACCTCGCGGGAGAGGTCCTCCAGCGTCTTGCGCAGGACCCCTCCCTTCGGGTGCCAGATCGCGATCCCACTCCCGACCTCGTCGGGCCAGGAGAAGAGCTCGAGCTCCCTCCCGAGTCGCCGGTGATCGCGTCGCTCCGCCTCCTCGAGACGGTGGAGGTACTCGGCGAGAGCGTCCTTCGACTCCCACGCGGTTCCGTAGATCCGCTGCAGCATCGGCTTGGACTCGTCGCCGCGCCAGTAGGCCCCCGCGGTCCGCAACAGCTTGAAGGCCTTGATCCTCCCGGTGCCGGGCACGTGCGGTCCGCGGCAGAGATCCACGAATGCGACCTCGCCCGACGGGGTCGTGTTGCGGTAGAGCGAGATCACCTCACCGACGCCCTGCTGATCGAGCGCCTCTGCGCCCTCGGCGACACCGCGGATGATCTCGAGCTTGTAGGGCTGCTCGGCGAACAGCTCGAGCGCCTCGTCCGCGTCTACCTCCGCGCGCTCGAAGCGTTGGTTCTCGCGGACGATCTTCTTCATCTCCGCCTCGATAGCCTCGAGGTCGTCGGGTGTGAACGGACGCTCCACATCGAAGTCGTAGTAGAAGCCGTCCTCGATCGGCGGCCCGATCGAATACTTGGCGCCGGGATAGAGGCGAACGACGGCCTGCGCGAGGACGTGCGCGCACGAGTGACGCATCACCTCGCGCCCGAGCTCGTCCGTCTGCTGTACGACCGTCACCTCGGCGCCCGAGGGCGGCACGTACGCGAGATCACGCTGCCGGCCCTCGACGACCAGCGCCAGCGGACCTGGGATCTCATTCGCCTTCGCCAGCGCGAATCCGTCACCCGCTCCGTCCGCTACGACCTTCCTCATAAGGCGTCGATGCTACCCGCCCAGTCGCGCTCGAAAGCCGATAGAGACGTCCCCGTGGTCGCGCGCAGCGCGCGGTCGACGTGGTAGCGCTGGGTCCCGAAGACCAGACGCTTGCCGCCGAGGCGTGCGTAGAAGCGACGGAACCTCTCGAGCCCGTAGCGCTCTATGAAGAAGCGCACCGCGGAGTACGCCTCCTGGTACGCGAGCAGCAGGTCGTCGGTCTCACCTACCTGGAACTCGACGTCGAGCGGGAGCTTCCGATCGAAGGTCGCCCGACGCGCCGCGAGGAACGCCAGCGCGGCGCGCGACCCACCGTGCCGCACCTCCTCCGCCATCCCCTCCTCAACCCACAGGGGGACGAGCGGGCCCGACCGGGAGCGCGTCGCCGCGTGCGCGAGCTCGTGGGCGATCACCCCGGCCGCGCTCGCGGACGACCGGCTCGCCACCGCGTCGCGATTCAGCAGGATCCTCGTGCCGGTGAAGCCGTGATCTCGGTCGTCGATATTCGAGTAGGCGAAGGCGACGAAGTCGGACGGGTCGACGGTTATCTGGAGCATCCGCCGCAGCTCGTCCGCGCTCGCCGGCACGACGACCGGGACCCTCCGCGACCACCCACCGCCCCAGTGGGCGGCGACGCGGGCGAGGCCCTGGTGCGCGAGGTCCAGGACTTCGGGACGCGGCGGCGCGCCGGGATGGTGCAACAGCAGGAAGCGCTCGTCTCCCCCCGCCTCGACCGGGCCGAACTCCCAGATCCGGCGCGCCGAGAGGAAGCCGATGTCCTCGAGGTCGGTGTCGCTCGCGACGCCCCAGCGGCCGTCGTGGAGGACGAAGGTGAGATAGAGGTCCTCCACCGCGGGCGAAGCGTCGAAGCCCTCGAACGTCATCCGCTCCTGCGTGAGCGGGATCGCCACATCCGTCGCGCGCGTATATCGGCGGCGGTCCCGCTCGCGTGCTAGATCGCCGAGGAGGTCCCACCGCGCCGTCAGGCGGTAGCGCCCCACGGGCAGGGCGGTCAGACGGTCGAAGAAGGTCTCCTGGCGCGCGACGAAGGCGTCGGATGCGACCGCCGAGATCGTCGCCAGGAACGCGTCCCGGTCGCCCTCTCGCACGGCGGCGGCGCGCCGTTCGAGCAGCCGCGCGATCGCCTCCTCGCGCGCGGGCGCGGAGGACGCGAGGGGAGCGCCGGTGAGAGCGGCCGCGGCCGAGAGCAGCGCCGCGACGCTCCGGCGCAGCATCGTTTACGAGTTGTAGACGTCGATGAAGCCGCGGTAGTTCGTCGCGATCTGCTCGGCGGCGGCGCGGCGCTCCAGGTCGCCGTTCAGGAACCCCTTGAGCGCGTCCCACCAGATGGTGCGGCCGATCGCGAACCCCACGTAGCCGGGCACGCCGCTCCCCTGCTTCAGCCAGTGCTCCACCGCGGCATCGTTGGCGCCGCGCCCGAGCACGACACACACCACACCTTCGCGGCCGCCCGCACGGGTGGCCTCCGAGATGCGTTCGCAGTCCTCGCGCTTGTCGATCCCTTCGATCTTCCAGATGTCCGGGTCGACCCCACCCTCCTGCAGCTCGCGGATCGCGCGGATCATCAGGTCCGGCCGCAGCTCCTTGTCGAAGCGGTCCGAGTCGCCGCCGACGCGCTCGAGCTGGGCGTCTGTGGCGGGGACGAGCAACTCGAAGAGGAACTTCCGGTCGTTGTCGTGCAGCCATCGACCGAGCCGCGTCAGGCGCTCTACCTGCCGGCGGTTCATCTCGCCGTCCTCGTCCTCGGGGTTGTAGCGAACGAGGACTTTCGAGAACGTCGGGTCGAACTCCTCGATGTGCTTGCCGAAGTCGTCGCCGTACTCGAAGTCGAACTCATTCTGGCCGCTCTTCTCGACCGGCATGGCGAACAGGAGACCCTCCTTCGCGGCCTCCCGCGCGATGTCGCCGCCGAACTGCTCATCCACGAGGATGCCGGCCGCATCGCGGGGCGCGCCGCCCTCGAGGGCGACCAGGAACCCCTCCCAGATCAGCCTCTTGGCGTCCGAGATCGTCTCGGTCTGCTCCGCGGTCGGCGCACCACCGATGCCGAACATCTTCTTCTGGAACGACCCTCGATGGTCGAACGCCAGGATGTAGAGGTTCCCTTCGAAACCGAGCGCCATGGACACAACCTCCTCGTTGTGGGTGCGCAGCGTCTGCGGGCGGTCTGCTCCGAGCGTATCCAATCCGGTCCCCGGCGGCGGGGGCACCCATGTGTGATTCGATTGTCGCGTGAAGGACAACGTCGAGATCGTGCGCGGCTACCTGCGGGCGCAGAACCTCGAGCAGATCGGCGACGTCGACGGCGCGATCTCTCTCTACGAGGCGGCGGTGGAGGCCGCTTTCGACTCCACCGGTCCGTACGACCGTCTGATCGCGCTCTACGCCGAGCGCGCCCGCCACGCCGATGTCGTGCGCGTGGCCGAGGCGGCTATCGCGCACGTGCACACCTACGCCGACAAGCTCGCCTGGTACGAGACGATGCGCGCCGAGGCGAAGAGGGCCGCCGCCGACGTCCCGCCGGCGGCTCCCAAGAGACGCCGCGATTGAGCGCGCTCCTCGACCTCATCCTCGACGAGATCGAAAGCCGCGGACCCATGCCCGTCGCGCGCTACATGGAGCTCGCGCTCTACCACCCGGAGCACGGTTACTACGCCTCCGGGCAGACGAGGACGGGCCGGCGCGGCGACTACCTCACGTCGCCCGAGCTCGACCCGGCCTTCGGCGCTCTGTGGGCGGACGCCTTCGAGAGGCTCTGGACCCGCATGGGGCGGCCGCCGCGGTTCACGGTGGCCGAGGTCGGCCCCGGCGAAGGGGGCTTCGCCGCCGCGGTGGCCGGTCACGTCTCCGGCCGTTTCGCCGAGGCGTTGCAGATCCGCCTGATCGAGCGGATCCCCGCCCTTCGGCGCCGGCAGGAGGAGCGCCTCGCCGGCGACCCGCAGGTCTCATGGGCGGACGAACCGGAGCCGTTCGACGCCGGGGTCGTCTTCGTGAACGAGGTGCTCGACAACCTCCCCGTGCACCTGGTCGAAGGGAGCCGCGAGCTCCTGGTCGGGGCCGAGGGCGACCGGCTGGTCGAGACGACCGGCCCCTACTCGTCCATGGTTGCGGACCTCCTGCGGAAGCATGGCGTGGAGGTGCCGACTGGGACCCGCGTCGAGGTCCCGGTCGCGGCGGAAGGTTTCGTCACACGTTGCGCGACCGCGCCGCGTTCGGGCGCGGCCGTGTTCGTCGACTACGGGCACGACTGGTCCGGGCTCCTGGAACGACCGGCCGGCACGCTCGTCTGCTATTCGGCCTCGGGCGTCGACGACGCCTACCTCGCGCAGCCGGGTGAGAAGGACATCACCGCTCACGCCAACTGGTCGGTCGTATCCGCGGCGGCGCGCGCCGCCGGCCTGTACGTAGGCGCGCGCGTCCGGCAGCACGACCTCCTGCAGCGATTCGGCATAGACCGACTGCGCGCCTCGATCGCCGAGGCCGGGCGCGCCGCGTCCGCGTCGGGCGAGGGGCGCGCCGCGGTTCGGGCGCTCTCGCGCCGCGGCGCCCTCGCCGCGCTCACCGACCCCGGGGGCCTGGGCGGGCTCGAGGCCGTCGCGGCGTGGACGCCCGACCTGGGACGCGATGAGGCCGGCCCTTTCGAGCCGGCCTCCGGATAGGTCGTGGCGCGTCCTAGTTGAGCGCCCTCTGCTCGTCGCCGACCTGGATCTCGATCTTCCTCGGCTGTACCTCGGGTGCGTAGGGGATACGCAGCTCGAGGACCCCGTTCTCGTAGCGAGCCCGGATGTTCTCCGTGTCGAGCCCCTTGCCGAGGGAGACCCGCTGCGTGAAGTCGCCGTAGAAGCAACCCCGCCGGACCCAACGGACCTTCTCGAGGTCGTGCGGGAAGCTGCGGGTCCCGTTGATCAGAAGGACGTTCTCCTGCACGGTCACCTCGACGTCCTCGGCGCGGACGTCGGGGAGGTCCATCCTGATCACCAGCTCGTTGTCGCTGTGGAAGACGTCGGTCGGGACCTCGTAGGCGCCGGACCCACGCCACATCGGGCTGGGGGCGTCACCGAACACCCGCCGCACGAGCTCGTCGAACTCGCTGGCTCCGTTCGTGAACGTGCCCAGACGCATGCCGCTACACCTCCTCTTGCCTGGCCTGCTCGGCCTTCCTGCTCGCGCCGCCCTCCGGCGGCTCCTCCGGCTGCGATTATGCGCGCATGTGGATGCCTTTGTCAACAGGAAACCTGCGTGTATCTCACTCAACCCTGAGACGCTCGAGCCGGCGGCGCACGCGTTCCTCCCACTTGGCCGCGTACGGTTCACCGGCGTTCCACCGGCGGCAGTGCGCGAGCTCGTGGGCCAGGACCGTCGCCCACAGCACCCGCAGCGACGGAGGCGGGCCGAACACGCCCCGGTCGTATCCCTGCCGCAGCGTCTCCAGCTCCCGCTTTATCGCGCCGGGGTAGATCCGGACCGAGCAGAGGCTGCCGCTCCCCTCCTCGTCGATCACCGCGTCCCGGCGGGCATCGGCGAGATGGCCGTCCTCGGGAACACCCCCGGCGCCCGGGTCCGTCTGCAGCTGCACGATGTACAGGCCGCGCGTCAGGCGGTGCCAGACCCGCACCTTCTTCAGATCGCGCACGGCGCGCCGCACGCGCCGCCGGCTGGGCCCCAGCGCTTCGTTCTGCAGCTTGGGGCGCGGCCGCTCCGCCGACCGCTGCTGCACCTGCGTCGCCGTCGGCCTGGGCGACGTGGAGCCGCCCGCCGCTCCGGGAGGCTCCCGCGCTCCGTCGCAGGCGAGGAACACGCACAACACTAGGGAGAGACCGGCGCGGCGCACGGGCCGATTCTCCCCCGCCGGTCAGTACTGCAGGTCGGGATCGACCACGCCCAGCAGCGACTCACCGGCGGCGAAGCGGCGCACGTTCTCCTCGACCAGTCGCGCCAGCTCGGGCACGGCCATGCGCCAGGTGTTCGCGGTATGGCCGGTGATGATGACGTCGTCGAGCGTCCACAGCGGATGGTCGTCGGGCAGCGGCTCGGGGTCGGTCACGTCGAGCGCAGCGCCGCCGACGACACCGTCCCGCAGGGCGGCGACGAGTGCCGCGGTATCGACGAGGGACCCGCGGGCGACGTTCACCAGCCACGCGTCGTCCTTCATCGCCTCCAGCCACTCCCGATCCACCATGCGAGCCGTGGCATCCGTGGCCGGAGCTGCGAGGACGACGAAGTCGGCCTCACCGAGGAGGTCGTGCACGTCCCCGATCGGAACCGTGCGCACCGCGCCGTCGAGCGGACGTCCGGAGCGATTGACGGCGAGCACGCGCGCTCCGATCGGCAGGAGCATGTCGCGCAGTGCGGCTCCGATCCCGCCGGTTCCGACGATCATGACGGTGGAGGTCTTGAGGCGGCGCTCCGGCGCCTGCAGCCCACGGTCGCCCAACCAAGTGCCGCTGCGAACGTGGCGGTGGATACGGCGCGCCGCGACGAGCGTCAGCGTCAGCGCGTGTTCGGCGGTCGCGTGCCCATAGATCCCCTTGGCGCACGTCCACGTGTGCTGCCGGTCGACCACTCCGGCGGCCACGAACCTCTCGATCCCGGCGAAGGGCAGCTGCACCCAGCGCGCGGGGGAACCCCGCAGCACCTCCCCCAGCGTCTCGGGGCGCGCCGGGTCCGTCCACACGATCGCGTCTGCGTTTTCCGGATCGGCCACGCTGCCGCCGCCGCGTTCGACGGCTTGCGTCATCACCTCGCCGCCCTGGGGTGTGACCGCGATACGGGGCGTGGTCAAAGGAGCGGCTCGGCGGCCGGGTCGACCCGCCGTCCGCCGCACGACCGGCATGCCGAGGTGCCCTCCGTCGCTGCGAACGTGTCGCCGCAGTCGGAACAGCGGAGGACGACGAGGACGTCGTCGCCGCGTGCGTCGTCGGACATGTGTCTCAACCTAACGCCGCGACCGCAAAGAGAGGGAGTCTGCGGTGCGGTCGACCTCCACGATGTCGTCGGCGGTGAAGGTGCCGTCGAGCAGCTTGAGCGCCAGGGGGTTCTCGATCTCGCGCTGGATCAACCGCTTCAGCGGCCGGGCCCCGTAGGCGGGGTCGTAGCCCTTCTCCGCGAGGTAGCGGCGGGCAGCATCGCTGACCTCGAGGGTTATCGACCTCTCCGCGAGGCGCGCCACGAGCCGGTCGAGCTGGAGATCGACGATCTCGGCCAGGTGATCGAGCGCGAGCCGGTGGAAGACGATGATCTCGTCGACCCGATTCAGGAACTCCGGCTTGAAGTGATCGCGCACCGTCGCCATGACCTTCTCGGTCATCGCCTCCTCGGACTCGTCCACGTTCAGGATCCAGTGGCTGCCGAGGTTCGACGTCATGATCACGACCGTGTTCTTGAAGTCGACCGTGCGGCCCTGCCCGTCGGTGAGGCGACCGTCGTCGAGGATCTGCAGCAGCACGTTGAACACGTCCGGGTGTGCCTTCTCGATCTCGTCGAGCAGCACGACCGAGTAAGGCCGGCGCCGCACCGCCTCCGTGAGCTGGCCGCCCTCGTCGTAGCCGACGTAGCCCGGGGGGGCGCCGACCAGGCGGCTGACGGTGTGCTTCTCCATGTACTCGCTCATGTCGATGCGGATCACCGCGCGCTCATCGTCGAAGAGGAACTCCGCGAGCGCCCGCGCCAGCTCGGTTTTGCCGACACCCGTGGGGCCGAGGAAGATGAACGACCCGATCGGGCGGTTGGGATCCCCCAGTCCGGAGCGGGCGCGCCGTATCGCGTTCGACACCGCCGCCACCGCCTCGTCCTGCCCGATGACGCGCCGGTGAAGGCCCTCCTCCATCCGGACCAGCTTCTCGACCTCGCCCTCCATGAGCTTCGAGACGGGGATGCCGGTCCAGCGCGCCACCACTTCGGCGACGTCCTCCTCGTCGACCTCCTCCTTCAGGAACCTCTGCTCTCGCTGCAGCTCGGCCAGGCGGTCGTTGGCCGTCGCCATCTCGCGATCGAGCTCGACGAGACGCCCATAGCGCAACTCGGCGGCCCGTCCCAGATCGCCGTCGCGCTCGGCGCGCTCGGCCTCGCCCCGCACCTCCTCGATCTCGGCCTTGAGCGAGCGCAGGCGGTCGATCACCTCTTTCTCCTGCTGCCAGTGCGCCTTCATCGCGTCCATGTCCTCGTGGAGCGACGCGAGCTCGGACTCGATCTGCTCGAGCCTGGCGCGGGACGCATCGTCGGTCTCCTTGGCGAGCGCCGCTTTCTCGATCTCCAGTTGCTTGGCGCGCCGGTCCAGCACGTCGATCTCGGTGGGCATCGAGTCGATCTCGATGCGCAACCGGCTCGCGGCCTCGTCCACCAGGTCGATCGCCTTGTCGGGCAGGAACCGGCCCGTCACGTAGCGGTCGGAAAGCACCGCGGCGCCCACGAGCGCCGCGTCTTGGATGCGCACGCCGTGGTGGACCTCGTACCTCTCCTTCAGGCCGCGGAGGATGCCGATCGTGTCGGACACGCTCGGCTCGCCTACGAGCACAGGCTGGAAGCGCCGCTCGAGCGCGGGGTCCTTCTCCACGTGCTTGCGGTACTCGTCGAGCGTGGTGGCGCCGACCATCCGCAGCTCGCCGCGCGCGAGCATGGGCTTGATCATGTTGCCGGCGTCGACGGCCCCCTCGGCGGCCCCCGCCCCGACGACGGTGTGAAGCTCGTCGACGAATGTGATGATCTCGCCCTCGGAGTCGGCGATCTCCTTCAGCACCGCCTTCAGACGCTCCTCGAACTCACCGCGGTACTTCGAGCCCGCGACCATCGAGCCGATGTCGAGCGAAACCAGCCGCTTGTTCTTGAGGCCCTCGGGCACGTCGCCGGCCACGATCCGGTTGGCGAGGCCCTCGACGATCGCCGTCTTGCCGACTCCGGGCTCGCCGATCAGCACCGGGTTGTTCTTGGTGCGCCGCGAGAGGACCTGGATCACCCGGCGGATCTCGTCGTCGCGGCCGATCACCGGGTCGAGCTTGCCGCGGCGGGCCGCGTCGGTGAGGTCGCGGCCGAAGCGCTCGAGCGCCTGGTACTTGTCCTCAGGCGTCTGGTCGGTGACCGTCTGCGAGCCACGCACCGCGCGCAGCGCGTCGAGCAACCGCTCCCGGGTGACGCCGGCGCCGCGGAGAACGTCGCCCGCGGGACCGCCCTCTTCCAGGAGGGCAAGCACGAGGTGCTCCGTCGAGATGTAGCGGTCTCCGAGCGCCTCCGCCTCGGCGGCAGCCGCCTGCAGCAGCCGCGTCAACGCGGACGAGGGATACACCTCGACATCGCCGTAGACCCGCGGCAGGCGATCCAGGGCGGCCTCGAGCGGCGAACGGAGCGCCGCCGGGGCGACCCCCATCTTCCCGAGGAGTGGGAGCACGACGCCGTCGGCCTGCCCCAGCAGGGCCTCGAGCAGGTGGACGGGTTCGATCTGCTGGTGGCTGCGCTCCCGGGCTCGGCTGCCCGCGTCCGCCAGCGCCTCCTGCGACTTGACCGTGAGCGAATTGATGTCCATGCGGCACCGTCCTGAGTGCTACGACAGTATGAGACTTGAGTCCGATACTATCAACCTCAGGCTCCCGGGGCTATTCCACCGTCATGTCGGCATCGCCCGCCTCCCCCGGCCGCGGCGGCGCGACCTCCACCGTCGCCCGATCTCGCTCCGGGGCCGGCACTCTCGCCCCGAAGTGGTCGTCGAGATCGCGGCGGTCGAGCGACTCCTTCTCGAGCAGGAGCTCGGCCAGCCGGTCCATGTCGTCCCGCCTCTCCGCGATGATCCGCCGCGCCACCTCGCGCGCCTCGAGGAGGATCGCCTTCACCTCGCGGTCGATCGCCACCTCCGTCTCGTCCGACACCTGCTCGCCGGCGCGGAACGCGGGGGTGAGGAAGCGGGTGTTCTCGATCGTGATGTTGATCGGGCCGACCTTCTCGCTCATGCCGAACTCGGTCACCATCCGGCGTGCGATGTCGGTCGCCCGCTTGAGGTCGTCTTGCGCCCCCGTGGTCGCGAACCCGAACACGATCTCCTCCGCCGAGCGACCTCCGAGCAACACGGCGATCCGGTCGCGCAGCTCGGGCTCGCTCATGAGGTACCGCTCCTCCTCCGGCAGCTGCTGCGTGTAGCCGAGCGCGCCGATCCCCCTCGGGATGATCGACACGCGATGCACCGGGTCGGAGTGTTCGACGAAGCGCGCCACGAGCGCGTGCCCCAACTCGTGATACGCGACCAACCGGCGCTCGTGGTCGGTTAGCACCTGGGAGCGCCGTTCGAGACCGGCGACCACACGATCGATCGCCTCCTCCAGGTCGTACATGTCGACCACGTCCTTGCCGCGGCGCGCCGCGAGGAGAGCGCCTTCGTTGATGACGTTCGCCAGCTGCGCACCGGAGAAGCCCGGCGTCCGACGAGCCAGCACGTCGAGGTCGATGCCACCCGCCAGCTTCACGTCGCGGGCGTGGATCCCCAAGATCTCTTTGCGGCCGCGGATGTCGGGAAGGTTCACGACGATCTGCCGATCGAAGCGGCCCGGTCGGAGCAGCGCTTGGTCGAGGACCTCGGGGCGGTTCGACGCGGCCATGATGATGACGCCGGAGTTCGCTTCGAAGCCGTCCATCTCGGTCAGGAGCTGTTGGAGCGTCTGCTCTTGCTCCTGGTGCGACGCCGCGCCGCCGGCCTGCACGCCCGAACGCTTCTGACCGATCGAGTCGATCTCGTCGATGAAGATGATCGCCGGGGCCTTCTGCCTCGCCTGCTGGAAGAGATCGCGGACGCGGGCGGCGCCGAGGCCGACGAACAATTCGATGAACTCGCTCGCTGCGATATAGAAGAAGGGCACACCCGCCTCGCCGGCAACGGCGCGCGCCAGGAGCGTCTTGCCCGTCCCGGGCGGTCCCACGAGGAGAACGCCTTTGGGGATCCGCGCGCCGACGCGACGGTACTTCTCCGGACGCTTGAGGTAGTCGACCAGCTCCTGCAGCTCTGCCTCGACCTCGTCCACCCCGGCGACGTCCTCGAACGTCGTCTTCATGTCGGTGCGGTCGTAGAGCTTCGCCTTGTTCTTTCCGAGCGACAGCGGTCCGCCCGGCCCGCCGAGCTGGTTACGGATCCGCCGGTAGATGAAGAAGTAGTAGAGCAGCCCGATGAGAGCGAAGGGCAGGATCCACGCGAAGAGGAGGTTCTGCAGCACGCTCGGTTGCGACCCGCTCCACTCCACGCCGGCCTCGTCGAGGACGCGACCGAGCTTGAAGGTGTCGTAGCCCGGTGGGAGCGTAGCGGTGAAGCGGCGTTCGGCCTCCTCGTCGCCGCCGCCTTCGGTGAAGACGCCGGTGACCATCGTCTCGCTCACGGTCGCCTCGGACACGCGGCCTTCCTCGACCATCTCCAGGAAGCGCGAGAAGGAAATCTCTTCACGCCCACCGAGGAACGTCCCCTGCAGCAGCGAGAACAGGAGCAGCCCGCCGAGGATCCAGGCGATCGTGATGTTGCGCTGCCGGTCGTCATCCGGTCCGCGCCCCGGCGGCGCGCCGCTCCCCGTCGTGTCGCCGCGCGGCTTCGGTCTCAGACGATCGACCATCGCGGAAGCGTACTGCCGCGCGAAAGGGGGCCGGTCTCCCGGCCCCCTTCTTGTTCTGACGCGGAGATCTCGTTACGGGCGGTCGACCTCACCGCGCCACGCGCCGGTCTCGCGGCCACGCGTCTCGATGAAGTCCTTGAAGCGCTTCAGGTCACCCTTCAAGCGGCTGTCGACGATGCCGAGCATGTCGCCGGCCTTCTCGGCGAACGACGTCGGCTTCCAGTCGAGCTGCACCATGACCTTGGTGCGCTGGTCGTCGATGCGGTGGAAGGTCACGGCGCCTCCGTGCCCCACCTCGCCCGATGCCGCCCACGCGACGCGCTCGTCGGGCTTCTGCTCGGTGATCGTGGCGTCCCACTCACGGGACTGCCCCGCGATCTCGGCCACCCAGTGGAGATGCGTGTCGTCGATCTGCTGCACCCGCTCGACACCCTCCATGAACTGCGGGAACTCCTCGAACTGCGTCCACTGGTTGTACGCGGTGCTCAGAGGGACCTCGACCTCGATGCTCTGCTCGATCGTGCTCATGAGCGCTCCTTTCTCGGCGGATACGGACGTCCTCCAGTCGTACCCAACTCGCCGCGCCCGGACACCGGAGCAAGCAGCGTCAACCGGACTCGAGGGCGACCTTGTATCCCACGAGGAGCAAGACGTTCGCGAGGAACAGCCACAGCGCGAGGAGCACCAGCGCGGCGAGTCCACTCGTCGCATACCGCTCCTGGAAGTTCGCGGCGGTTCCGAGGTAGATCGTGAAGAAGACCGACAGGATGGCCACCCCGAGGGCGCAGGCCGCCGCGCCTCGCCACAGCGCCGGCGCGCCGAACGCCTCCGGGGCGAAGACTCGATAGATGAGCCCCACCACCAGCACCACGAATATGAACGCGCCGGGCAGCGCGAGAGCCCAGCCGAGGACCCGTGCGACGCCCGTATCGCCCGTGAGCGCGGCCGCCCCGTACGCGCCGAGCAGGCCGCCGAGGACGAAGAGCGGGAGCAGGACGAGGATGGCTAGACCCCGACCGCGGAGCCCGCGCATCTCCTTCCTGCCGCGCGACGACAAGCTCTCGAAGGCGCGCTTCAGCCCGGCGCCGTAAGCCGTTGCCGGCCACAGCGCCGCGGCAACGGCCGGCAGGCCGATCCCCGTCCCGAGACGCGCCACGCGCACGAGCGCCCGATCCACGCCGAGCTTCTCCGGAGCAACATCCCTCACCGTCGCCGCCAGACGCTTCACCTCTTCGTCTCCAACGAAGAGTCCGACGATCCAGAGCACCACGATCACGAGCGGTATCAGCGATACGACGGCGTAGAACGCCAGCGATGAGGCGAAGAGCAAGATGTCGTCTTCCCGTGCGCGCCGCACGACCGCGCGCGCGGGACCCGGGAGCCGGTCGACGATCTGCATCTCGTCATTCTGACGCGGGTCGCGCGCACGATTCTTCGCGAACCTCTGCTAGACTCTCTCCTCGAGGACGGTGCCGCCGTCCGTGAGGTTTCGCTCCACATTCCTGAGGCTCCGGGGATAGGCGATTCCTCCCCGTTAGAGCCGCCTCTCAAAGAGGCGACAGATCCGCGACGCACATCGATCGCGGCAGAAGGAGTGATCCACTTGTCGTTGGTTAGTTTCCGCGACATCGGCGTATCCGAGCCGATCGTCCAGGCGCTGGCGCGCCGCGATATCCACCTCGCGTTCCCCATCCAGACGATGGTCATGGAGGACGCCCTTGCCGGCCGCGATGTGCTCGCGAAGTCCAAGACCGGCTCGGGCAAGACCTTGGCGTTCGCCGTCCCGATCCTCGAGCGTCTCGAGAAGGGCCTGCCTAAACCCAGCGCTCTCGTCCTCGTCCCTACGCGGGAGCTGTGCGTGCAGGTGACCGAGGAGTTCCACACGATCGCCGCCGCTCGCGACCTCCGCGTCGCCCCGGCCTACGGCGGTGTTCCGATCCCCGCGCAGGCGCGCCGCATCGAGCGGGCGGACGTGCTGATCGCGACGCCGGGGCGCATCGAAGACCTGGCGCGGCGCGACATGGTGCGGCTCGACGCGGTCCGCATCCTCGTCCTCGACGAAGCCGACCGCATGCTCGACATGGGCTTTCAGCCACAGGTGAATGCGATCGTGCGGCGCCTCCCCCGCGACCGGCAAACGATGTTCTTCTCGGCGACGCTCGACGGCGACGTAGGCCGGCTGGCCGCGGCCTACACCCGCGACGCCGTCCGGCACGAGATCGAAGAGCTCAAGCAGACCGCCGAGCGCATCCACCACCGATTCATCCCGGTCAACGCCTCCAACAAGGTAGCGAAGCTCGCGGAAGCGCTCGAGGAGAAAGGCGACGGCCTCGCTCTCGTCTTCGTCCGGACGAAGCGCGGCGCCGACCGGCTCGTGACGCGGCTCGCCAACCGCGGGATCACGGCCATCGCGCTCCACGGCGATCTCCCGCAGTCGGCTCGAGCGAAGGCTCTTGCGCAGTTCGAGTCGGGCAAGGTCGACGTTCTCGTCGCGACGGACGTCGCGGCGCGCGGTCTCGACCTCGACGACATCACCCACGTCGTGAACTTCGATCCCCCCGAGGACGACAAGGCGTACGTCCATCGCGTCGGCCGCACCGCCCGCGCCGGCCGCAGCGGCACGAGCATCACCCTGATAATGCCGACGGAGGAGTTCGACGTCTCTCGCATGGCAGCCCGCCTCAAGCTCGAGAAGGAGCTGGAGGCGTCCGGCATCAAGGTGCAGCCGCCGTCGATCGTCTACACGACGAGGCGCGGCGCGCAGGGCGGCGTCCTGGCCCGCCCGCGCCGCCGCTAGCGGAGGACCGGCCGCCCCGGGGGCGAACCTCTCTCCGATGAGACCTCTCCGGTCGGGCGCCGCCGCCCTCGCGCTCTCGATCTCGCTCGCGCCGGCCGCCGCGGCGCGGCCCCTTCGTGCCGTCGGCAGCATCACGCTGTCGCAGACCGGCGGCGTGGGCCAGGTCGAGGTGCGGAACCGCGTCGCTGCCGTCAACCAGCGGGACGACGGTGTGGTCGCCCTCGTCGACGTGCAGAACCCGGCGCGCCCGAAGGTCCTCGCCCGCTTCGACGCCGCGGAGGAAGGCGGTCATGCGGGCACGGGCGGGACCCCTTACGACGGCGACCTCGCCTTCTCATCCGACGGGAACTTCCTCTTCTACGCGCGCCAGACGAGCGACTATTCCGAGGAGGGGTTGCACGTTCTCGACGTGTCCGATCCCGCGGCGCCGCGGGAGGTCTTCTACCAGCCGCAGGGCGGGATGCTGCGGCTCGCCTACCACGACGACGGCGATGCCGAGTGGGTCGTCACGCTGGACGCGATAGCCGGCCTGGTCGTCAGCCGCTTCGAGCGGACGACCGGAGCCACCGTCCCCGTCCACGTGGACGCGCTTCCGGCTCTGAAGGTCGGAGGTCCGGCCTCGGCCGGCATAGCTATCGAGGAGGACGAGGACCGGACGTTGATGTACGTCACGACCGGGCGGACGGGCCTCCAGGTGTTCGACTTCACGAACCCACTCATGCCGGAAGAGATCGGCTCGTGGCCCCAGATCGGCCTCGCCGACATCGAGGTGGTGCGGGAAGGGAAGCGGCGGCTCGTGTACGCGGCGACGGAGTACTGGTTCGACCGGACCTCGAACAACGTGCCGCCGGAGGTCGTCGTGCTCGACGCGACCGACGTGGGTGACATCAGGCGCGTCGGGACGTTGAGCCTGGGGCGTCCGGCGGCGCCGGAGACGCGCGTTCAGGGCATCGACGCCGCCGGCAAGCTCCTGTACGTCGCGCACTCGAGCGAGGGCGTGGTCGTTTTCGACCGTCGTCGCGGGCGCGTCGTCACCCGCCACCAGGCGAGCGGCGGGAAGAACGAGAACGCGGGGGTCCCCGGCGCGCCGTACGCGCTCGACGCAGAGGTGTACGGACGCCTCCTCTACACGACCGACGGCGCCACCGGCCGACTCACGATCCTCCGGCGCTGACGTTCGGCGCGCCGGGACGCTCCCCTATCCTGGCGCCCATGTCCTCGCCCTATACATCTCCGCTCGCCGCCGAGGTCGGGCCCGACGTGCTCGACCGTTTCCTCCGCTACGTCCGCATCGACACGCAGGCGGAGGAGGGCGTCGCGGCCTTCCCGAGCACGCAGAAGCAGCTCGACCTGAGCCGCCTGCTGCTCCGAGAGCTCGAAGAGATGGGCGCGGCAGAGGCGGCGCTGGACGAACACGGCTACGTCACGGCAACGCTGAAGGCGACGGACGGGGACGGCGCGCCGACCGTCGGCCTGCTCGCCCACGTCGACACGAGCCCCGAGGCCGCGGGCGCGGGGGTCGAGCCGCGGGTCCTGCGCGGCTACGACGGAGGCGCGATCCGGTATCCCGCCGACCCGTCCCTCGTGCTGACCCCCGAGGACAGCCCGGCACTGCGGGAATGCGTCGGCAAGGACATCGTCACGTCCGACGGCACGACGCTGTTGGGCGCCGACGACAAGGCCGGCGTCGCCGCGATCATGGCCGCGGCGCGATACCTCCTCGAGCACCCGGAGGTCCCCCACGGCCGCGTCCGCATCGCCTTCACCGTGGACGAGGAGGTCGGGAGAGGCGTCGACCTCTTCGACATCCAGGGCTTCGGGGCGGACATCGCCTACACGATCGACGGCGCCGACCGCGGCTCGATCGAGGACGAGACGTTCTCCGCCCGCCAAGCAGTCGTCTCGTTCATCGGCAACAACACGCACCCCGGATACGCGAAGGACAAGCTCCTCAACTCGATCCGCATGGCGGCGGCGTTCGTCGAACGTCTTCCGCGCGATCTCGCGCCGGAGACGACGGCCGGGAGAGACGGCTTCGTCCACCCATGGTCGATCGCCGGCGGATGCGACAAGACCGTCGTGAAGGTTCTCGCGCGTGACTTCGACGACGACGTGCTCGAGGGACACGTCCAGCTGATCCGGCGCGCCGCGGAAGATGCGGCGGCAACCGTCTCCGGCGGCCGCGTCGACGTCGAGGTGGTCGAGCAGTACCGCAACATGAGGAGCTACCTCGAGGGCGACGGACGGCCCGTCCAGATCGCGGAGCGGGCGATCCGTGCCGCCGGCCTCGAGCCGCGCCGTGGGGCGATCAGAGGAGGGACCGACGGGGCGCGGCTCACGGAGCGAGGCCTGCCGACGCCCAACCTCTTCGCCGGCATGCACGAGATCCACAGCACCCGGGAGTGGGTCTGCGTGCAGGACATGGCCGACGCCGTCGCGACGATCGTCCATCTCGTCCGGCTTTGGGGTGAGGAGTCCTCGGCGTGACCGCGGCGCGCCGCGGCGGGACGAGACGCGCGTGTTACGACTGTCATCGCGGAGCAACGGCGCTCCGCCCGGCATAGGGAGTCGCGTGGGAACCATCAAGCTCGTCACGGCCGTGCCCGGCCCCCGCTCGACCGAGATCGTCGAGCGTCACAAGAAGGTGGTCTCCGACGCCTACGACCTCAACCTTCCCGTCGTCATAGCCGAAGGGCACGGAGCGTCCTTCACCGACGTGGACGGAAACGTCTTCCTCGATTTCGCCACGGGTGTGGGCCCGAACCTCCTGGGGCACTCTCATCCGCGGGTCGTCGAGGCGGTCCTCGATCAGGCGCGCCGCTTCTCGCACACCGACTACGCCGTCGTCCCCTACGAGAGCTTCGTCGAGTTGGGCGAGCGGCTCGTACGGATGACGGGGCGCACCGGCGACAAGGTCGCTCTCTTCAACTCCGGCGCGGAGGCCGTCGAGAACGCCGTCAAGCTGGCGCGGGCCGCGACCGGGCGGACGGGGATCATCACGTTCGAGCGCGCCTTCCACGGCCGGACGCTCATGGCGCTCACGCTCACCAGCAAGCAGAAGCCGTACAAGAGCGGCTTCGGTCCGTTCGCACCCGAGGTGTACCGCGTCCCGTTCCCGTATCCGTACCGGAGCGAAGACCCGCACCGCGCCGGGGCGGAAGCGCTGGCCGCGCTCGAGAGCGCATTCGTCACGCACGTCGACCCATCGCAGGTCGCGGCCGTGATCGTCGAGCCGATCCAGGGCGAGGGTGGGTTCGTCGTCCCACCCCGCGACTTCCTCCCGGGGCTTCGTTCGATCTGCGAGCGGCACGGGATCGTGCTCATCGCCGACGAGGTGCAGTCGGGGTGCGGCCGGACCGGCAGGTTCCTCGCCTCCGAGCACTTCGGGGTCGAAGCCGACATGGTCATCCTGGCGAAGGCGCTCGCGTCTGGGTATCCGCTCTCGGCCGTCGTCGCCAGGCCCGAGCTGATGGACGTCGGCTCCGGCCGCATCGGCGGGACCTACGTGGGCAACCCCGTCGCGTGCGCGGCCGCGAACGCGGTCCTGGGGGTGCTCGAGGACGAGGGGCTGATGGAGCGTGCTCTCGAGATCGAGAAGCGCATCGGATCCGCATGGGAAGAGGCCGGCGGCGAGGTGGCAGAGATCGGAGAGGTCCGGGGCATCGGCGCCATGATGGCGGTGGAGTTCGTCACCGATCGTGAGTCGAAGACACCCAACCGGGAGCTCGTCCGCCGGATCCTCGACGAGGCCGGGCGGCGCGGGTTGGTGGCGCTCTCCGCCGGCATCGACGGCAACGTCATCCGTCACCTCGTGCCCCTCATCATCTCGGACGACGACCTCGACGAGGGGCTCGACATCCTGACGTCGGCGGCGCGCTCGCAGCGCTGAGGGCGCAACCCTCGCCTTCGGTAGCGTAGAGGCATGGAGAAGCGGCGCGCCGGGACGTGGGTCGGCGACGACAACGTCGCGCTGCTGACGGATCTCTACGAGCTCACGATGGCCGCGAGCTACCACCGCCACGACCTGAACGGAACGGCGACATTCGACCTGTTCATCCGCTCGCTCCCTCCGCAACGCAGCTTCCTCGTCGTGTGCGGCGTGGAGGACGCGGTCTCTTACCTGGAATCGCTCTCCTTCGACGACGGCGCGCTCGCCTATCTCAGATCCCTCGGCATATTCGACGACGACTTCCTCGACTACCTCTCGCGCTTCAGCTTCAGCGGTGACGTCGTCGCCATGCGCGAGGGCGAGATCGCTTTCGGCGGCGAGCCGATCGTTCGCGTGACCGCCCCGTTGATCGAGGCCCAGTTCGTGGAGACGTTCCTACTCAACGCGATCACGTTCCAGACGATGGTGGCGTCGAAAGCGGCAAGGGTCGCGATCGCCTGCGGCGACCGCCGCTTCGTCGATTTCTCGCTCCGGCGCGACCACGGCGCCGACGCAGGCCTCAAAGCGGCTCGAGCCGCGTTCGTCGGCGGTGCCGCGGCCACTTCGAACGTCCTGGCCGGGCGCTTCTACGGCATCCCGCTCTCCGGGACGATGGCGCACTCTTACGTGCTCGCGTTCCCGAGCGAGTTGGAAGCGTTCCGCACCTACGCCTCTCACTTCGGCAACGACACGATCCTCCTCGTGGACACGTTCGACATCGCCGAGGGAGCCCGAAACGCCGCCACCGTCGCGCGGGAGGCGAAGGAGACGGGCATGTCGATCCGCGGAGTCCGCATCGATTCGGGCGACCTCGTCGAGTGCGCCAAGGTCGTGCGGACGATCCTCGACGAAGCCGGGCTGCCCGAGCTGCAGATCTTCGCCTCTGGGGACCTGGACGAATACGAGATCGAACGGCTGCTCGCCGCGGAGGCGCCGATCGACGCCTTCGGCGTAGGCACGCAGCTCGGGACGAGTGGTGACGCTCCCGCGCTCGGCGGGGCCTACAAGCTGGTGGAGGACGAGGCGGGGCCGAAGATGAAGCTCTCGACCGGCAAGGTCACGCTTCCCGGCCGGAAGCAGGTCTACCGGCGCGGAGCGATGGAGGAGGACGTCATCGCCCTCGAGGACGAGGAGCAGGAAGGGCGCCCTCTCTTAGAGCCCATCGTGCGGAACGGACGCCGGATCCGCGAGGCCCCGCCCCTCGAGGAGACGCGCGCTTTCTGCCGGCGCAACCTCGATGCGCTACCGGACGAGCTGCGCGCGCTCAGGTCCGGCGCGCCGTACCCGGTCCGGCTGTCCCCCCGCTTGGAGGAACTGGTCGAACGCATGCGCGCCCGCCGCTGACGGACGTCACTTTTGTTCCGAGGAGCGCTCCCGCTTGACACGATCGATCTCGCGCGACGCCTTGACGCCGCGGTCCCGGAGGGCGAACCACACGAGACGCTTGCGGTCCATCGCGAAGAACCGTTTCCCGTGACGCCGTAGGGCGCGCCGGTCGATCTCGATGCCGAGCCCCGGTCGCTCCGGAGGATCCAGCTCGCCGTGGTCGTGCAGGAACGGCACCGTCAGCATCGCATCGCGCGCTTCCGGCACCCAGCCCGGCGGGTCCAGCGGGTACTCGAGCGCCCGCTCCGCCGCGAAACCCGACGCAAGGAAGACGTGCAGGTTCACGGCAAAGCCGATCCCGTTGGTCCACGTGTGCGGCGTATACGCGCGGCCGCGCTCCCGGCACAGCCGCGCCAGACGCAAAGTCTGGAGGACGCCGCCGGTGAACATGGCATCCGGCTGCAAGATGTCGTAGCAGCGCCGATCGAGCATCATGCTCAGCTCGGCGAGCGCCGAGGTATGCAGCTCGCCGCCGGCCATCGGGATCTTCGAATATTCGGTCAGCGCCGCCAGGTCGTCGTACGCGTCCATCGGAAGCGGCTCCTCGAGCCAGACCACGCCGGCGGCCGCGCATCTATCGGCGAAACGGCGCGCCCGCGGGAGGTCCCACAGCGGAGCGTCGCCGATGGCGGTCACGCGCCATGCTTGGTTCGCATCCACCGCGATCCGCATGCCGTCCGGCAGTCGCGCCGCGGTGCCCTCGACCTGACGGATGTCGGCCTCTTCGTCCTCATGGACGCGGATCTTCAGGATGCGGAACCCTTCGGCGAAGCGCGTCGCGGCTTCCTCGGCGCGTTCCTCCGCGGTTCGAACCTCGCCCGACGAGGCGTAGAGCCCGACCCTCTGCGGGGAGCCTCCGAGCAGCCGCCACAACGGCACGCCCGCCTTCTTCGCCTTGATGTCCCAGAAGGCAGGCTCCAGCCACCAGTTGCGCCAGCCGAGATAACCCATCTCCCGCAGCCGCTGCTGAACCAGATGGATGTCGGTGGCGTCCTCCCCGACGAGGTAAGGCCCGAGCAGATCGCCGAGACCTCGCCTCTCGCGCGAGAGGGCCGGGCCGGCGGACCAACCCTCGACCCCGTCGCGGGTGATGACCCGCACCAGCGTGGCCCGGTTCTCCGTCTGCGGGAACCCCGGGATCCAGGCGGGGTGGAACGTCGCCGGAAGCGGAGCGGCGTAGTGATAGAGCTCGACCCTCGCCACCGGGTCTCCGCTTCCGCGGGCGATGTCGTCCAGGTCCGGGCGCTCGCCTTGCTGGGTCACGACCGCAGTCTACGTAGCCTCCGCAGGACCGATCTCGAGCTCGTAGATCTCGTAGACGTTCCGGGGCTTCATCCCGACCGACTCATACAGCCGCACGGCGCCGGTCTCGTTCGCCGCATCGACGTCGAGGGTCACCTCGGCGGCACCTCGCCGCGTGAACTCGGCGAATGACCGCGCGAGGAGAGCTCGCCCGATGCCCCGCCCGCGCGCGCGTTTCTTCACGCCGAGATCGACGACATAACCGCCGTCGTCGTCGAAGGTCCCGATGAGGACGCCGACCGGCTCGCCGTTCTCCTCCGCCACGAACCAGAGCCCCGGATCGGTATCGCCGCGCTCGAGCAGATCGGCAGAGAACTCGGCGAACGATCGGGCGGAATGCGCCCAGTGCTCGGAGAACGTGTCCTCCACGAGTGCGTGTAGAAGCGCCCCCTCATCCTCGCGCGCGTTCCGGATCGACACCGGCGACGTCCCGACGACGTCTGTCGCCGGAAGGTCGCGGTGCATCGTGTACTGGAGCCGCACCAGCCGGTAGCCGCGGCGCTCGTGAAGCTCGCGCGCGGCATCGTCGCCCCGGAGGACATAGGAACGGTAGGCACCTCCGGGCGGCAGCATCTCGTGGGCGCGCCTCTCCGCGAAATCGAGCCAGCGCGTGCCGAGACCGCGGCCTGCGTGCCTCGGGTGGACCACGCCGAATCCGTAGATCGTGCGTTCGTCGTTCGGCCACACGAGGCCGAAGACGACCGGGGTTCCGTCCTGCTCCGCCAGCCAGGAGTCGCGTGCGAAATCGACGCGCGGGTTTCTCACGAAGCTGTACAGGTCTTCCTCGTTCACCTCGGCGTGCCCGCCGATCTCCACGTCGTAATCGCGGATCATCCGCGCCGCCGCGGGTAGATCGGCGGCCGTCGCGGCTCGGAAGCCGTAGCCTGGTTCGACGATCGTCATGCCGGCCAGCTAATCATCGAGGACCATCGGCGGGTGTCGGCTGTATGACGCTTCTGGGGGGCGCAAGATCAGCCGTTCCGCGGTACTCGAGCGGTAGGATCCCGGTGATGCCGCCGTGGGGACGAGGGACACATTGACGACCGTCCACAGACTTTCCGAAACGATGCACCGCATCGACCTCCGCGCCGACGATCTCGCTTCGTCGCGCCTGCGGGCGGCTCTGGACGACCTCGAATACGAGTTCGACGAAGAGCTGACCGACACGCTCAAGCTCGCCGCTACCGAACTGGTGACGAACGCGGTGCGACACTCCGGCACCCGCGGGAAAGACGGGCGCGTCGTGGTTTTCGTCCGCGTCGGGCCTCCCTCCTTACTGATCAAGGTGTGCGACCGGGGCCCGGGCATACGCTCCCCCAGACGCGTCCCCACGCTCTTTGACGAAGGAGGTCGCGGCCTCTTCCTCGTCGACGCGCTGTCCCGCTCGTGGGGAACGTCGGTCGTCGAGATCGACGGCGACGAGTGGTCGTGCGTCTGGGCGTGCTTCGGCGCGGAGGCTCTCGAGCGCTGCCGGAGCGCGTAGGCCGTTCAGACGCGGTCGCGCGCCCCTTCGACGCCGCTGTGCTGCGCACAGTGGGCGCAGCAGTAGATCGATCCGTTCGACTCGATCCCATGCCCGATCACCTTGCATCCGCAGTGAGAGCACGTCGGTGCAACCGCGTGGATCGCACATTCGAAGCTGTCGAACGTCTTCGTCTCACCGCCACTCGTGGTGATCTGAAACGCCTTGTCGTAGTCGTTCCCACACATGTCACAGCGTGCCATGACTCTCCTCTCGGTTGCGGCCGTACCCGGATGCCCTACCCGCCGACGGCCGCATGCACTCTGGAGGGGTGGGTTGCTCGGCGACGGGATGGGAATGCACCCGGAGACGTGGACTCGGAAGGAGGAAGACCTCTGATGCGCAAGCGCGCGACCGCCGTTGGCATGGTGTTGCTGATGGCTCTGGTGGGATGCCGCGGGCAGGGCGACAACGAGGGCGAGGGGGAAGGCGGCTACGACCCGCGGCCCGGGATCATAGAGACGCCCCTGGACGAGCAGAACTGAGCGCCCGCCCCCGGGAGCGGCTTCCCGCCCCGGTATCATGTGCCGGTCTCGGGGCGGTTAGCTCAGCGGGAGAGCGCTTCGTTCACACCGAAGAGGTCACTGGTTCGATCCCAGTACCGCCCACCCCTAAAAGAGGCCCTCAACGGCCTCGGAGACACCGAACAGCTGGTCCCGATGTATCTCCTGAGCGTCTCGACGCGTCGGTCCAGCTATTCGCGCAG
>DATLFS010000044.1:0-4817 GCA_035540935.1 Actinomycetota bacterium | reverse complement strand
ACAGCTCCTCTATGTGGCGATGACGAGATCCCGGCGGTCCATCCAGATTCTCCTGCCGGCCTCGGGGGCTACTCCGCTCTTGGTTGGGTCACCGTGAACCACAAGGGGCCAGTCGGCCGGACGATCCGCTACGATTCCCAGTGAGCCCGGACGTACTCGAGTGCTTCGGAGGTGTTGAGCAGGCGCGTCGAGTTATTCAGCCGGACGTACAGGTCTGCGTCCGACTTCCCGCCCCGCACGAACGTGGGGCCCTTGCCCGGTTCGACGTCGATGCGGCACACGTCCTTGCCGTCGATCTGGTCGAACCTGATCGTCGCGTTGGCCGTCGCCGGCTTGCCGATCGCATTCTCCAGTAGGGTTGTCAGCCAGTTCTCGTAGCCGTCGCGGCCCTTGTTCACCGTGGAGTAGTCCTCGGCCAGGCCCAGCGGCGTGCCGTGGTCGTCCACGCCGATCAACAGCGTTCCACCGTGAGCGTTCATGAAGCCGGCAACGCTCTTGACGACGGCGAGCTCGATCGCGGAGTCACGTTGATGCGTGTGGACGTTCCAGCGCGCCGTGGACTTGAACTCGACTGTCGAACTCTCGCCGGCCTTGATCAGTTGCTCGGTCGGCGTCTTTGTTGTCGGTTCGGGCGGAGGCTCGTGCATGGCTTCCTCTGCATTGAGTTCCTGGTCGATCTCCTCCGGCTGCTCGGGGACCTCGACCCAGTACTCGCGGCCGGTGTCGCGTTCGACGTAGGAGAACGAGGTCTTTGCGTAGTCGTGTGACGCGAGCTTCTTGAGCTGCTCCTTGACCCGCCGCCGACCTTCGAGCGCGATCTCGAGGTACTCACGCAGCTCCGCGCGGCTCCATTCGTCGTGGGGGTGCAGGATCTTCAGCAGTCCCGATACGGTCTTGCGGACGGCCCGTTCGTCGCGGGCGGCGAGATGCGGTCCGAGCGCGAAGTCCGCGTCGATCGCGCGGGTCAGGCTCTGCTTCCGAAGCTGGCGGAGGGCTTCGGAGAGGTAATCGGACACGAACCCGTAGTGCCCAGTGAAGTAGCGGTGCTCAAGCTTCGGCGACTCCCATCCCGGCAGGTAGAAGTGCAGCCGGTCGAGGAAGGCCGGATCCACCATCGCCTTCGGAAGGTCGGAGAACAGGTGTCCTTCGCGGACCAAGTCCTGAGGCGGCTTGGACGTGTTGCCGATGAAGACCGTCGACGCTTCAGCCGGGATCTCGTCCTTCCCGCGGGCGAACGAACCGGACTCCATGTAGTCCTTCAGGATCTGGACGACCGTGGAGTCGGAGATCTCCAGCGCCGCGACCTCGTCGAAGGCGACGACGTCCCACATGCCGACCAGCCCCACGCGTCCGGTGCCCATGTGGACGAACAGCTGGGGGACGGTGACCTTGCCCCCAGAGATGAGGATCGAGTTCGGCGACGCCTCGCGGTAGACGTAGGACTTCCCTGTCCCCCAGGGCCCGAGCTCGATGAGGTTGTAATTCCGCTCGACCATCGGGATGAGCCGAACCATCGAATGGAGCTTTCCACGCGTGTCGTACTCGGCCGGCTCGAGGCCGATAGATCGCATGAGCAGGTCGAGCCAGCCATCGCGGGAGTAGCTGCGACGCCCCTCGATCCATTCATCCATCGAGAACGCGGCCACCTGGATGGGCTTGAGCGCCTTGATGTAGAAGGGCCGCTTCTGCACCTCGTCATCGGAGGCGTTGTAGACGAGGTCGATCTGACACCAGACGCCGCCCTGCAGAAGCCGCTGGTAGCGGTCGACGTAGTCCTCTGGGATGTGGACGAACTTGTCGCCGAAGTTCGTGAGGTGCGCCCAGAACTTGTCCTCGCTGGCGAGCAGGCGCACGTCGACCTTGTCGATGAGCCGATGCTGGCCTTTGCGTTTCAGCGCGGCCTTGGCGACCTCCGACTCGTCGGGGCGTATGAAGTTCTCCGTGAGCGTCTGACGGACGACCTCGAGGCCGGTCTCGATGGCGGAGGGGTCGTCGGAAGCGCAGTACTTGCCGAGCAGGAACTCCAGGACGTACACGGGCACGTTGGCGCCGACCTTGATCTGACGGACGAGGTCCTTGCGAACGACGCGGCCCGGGAAGGTGTCGTTGGCGAGGCGATCGAGGCTGTCCATCTGCTCAATCAAGTTCGTCCTCCACGGTGAGCGCGCGCTGGGCGGTCGCCTCCGTCCGGGCGAGGAGCCGGTCGGAGGAGGCGTCCAGCACCGTCAAGGACACCTTCTCATCCCGGGCGAGGTTGGCGGTGAGTCGGAAGGTGATGACGCTGGCGCGGTCGCAGGTGATGAGGATGGTGTTGGTCTGCGGATCGTAGCCGTCCCCGGAGATCGGTAGTGCTGCCGATCCGTCGTCCGAACCGCGGGTTACGATGGTGCGCACCTCCAGCTCCGAGGTGAACAAGTCAGGTTCCAGCGTCAACGAACACGAGAAGACGCCGGTGGTGAGCCGGCCGCCGGCGACCTCTGCGCGGACCTTCGCCTTGGAGGGACCAGATGGGGCCCGGGCGTCGGCCAAGACCAGCGGCACGATGAGCTCCTGCGGGGACAGCCCGCCGTGGAAGAACTGGCGGGTCCCTCCGCGCGTTCCGAAGACCGCGAGGTTCGTCGGGACGACCAGGTCGAGGTCGGTGCGGACCCCTGTTCCCGCGAGCGGCACCCGGACGGTACCGTCGGCGTCGACGCCCCCGCGGCCCACCCAGGCTCGCCTGTGGCCCTCGCCCTTGCCGCCGGACGGCGAGGCCACGACACGGTCGGGCCGCAGGCCCCGACTGAGGACGAGGAAGCCGTGGTCGGCGGAGATGACGAAGCTCCGGACGCCGGCGTGGGAAAGCCTGACGACGGCTCGCTCGATCTGCTGGAGCGTGTTCTCGAACGCGTCCCAGCCGACGGCGAGCATCCCTGATTCGCCTGCGGCGTCGATCTCCTGAGAGCGGACGAGGACGAGCTTGGCGCCTTCGATGTCCTTGGCGAGCTGACGCTCGCCGCGCTCGCACACATGGGACAGCGTCAAGTTCGCGAGGGTGCCGTGGGCGGCGCGGAGCAGATCGACGCGCTCCGGCACACCATCGACTCGCACGTCGCCGACCTGCACGCGCAGCTTGCTTCGCGCGTCGAGCTCAATCGCGAGCGATGCGTCCGCGCCGGGGCAGAGGTTGGCCATGCCGACGGGCGTGATGGTAGGGCACGCAGCGACGGCAGGTCGGATCGAGAGATCGTCGCAAGTCCGGCGCAGTCGTGCGGCAAGGTCGCATCCCAGCTCGTAGCGGAGCGCATCGACTACCACGTACGCCACTGGGGCACCGCGGTCGCTGACGACATCGCCACCGATGGAACCCTGCTGGGTCATATTCCCGATGTCGAAGCCGCGCTTCGCCTCGGCCGTGAAGCGCTGCAGGAGTACGTCCAGCCAGTCTTCGTAGGCGCCTCGCGCCACCGAGATCGGTTCCTCCAGCCGGCCCTCGGCGAGCAGTTCCGCAGCTGCGAGCTCGAGCCGTCGGTGCTCGTTGTCGGCCGCGTACCCGTCGCTCGCATACCAGTCGAGCAGCATCGCTACACCTCCCGGCGGTGGTTGGAGGCGGGCTACAGCCGACCGGACACCAGCGACGCCGCGCACGGCACGCCACCGCGGCCCCCATGTCTCAGCTCCTTCCAGCGGCGGCTCGAAGGGGACGCGGGTCCAGATGCTGTCATCGAGTCGCCTGACCGCGAGATCCGCGGCCGCGTCGCATTCATTCGCGTCGAGGAGCGCAAGCGCTTCAGCTAGGACGGCGGCCTCGACCGACGGGGACGTCTGGAGATCGGCCAGCGCAGGATGCGCGCCGAGCGCGTCGGGTAGACCGAGGTCGCGGTCGGCTGCTGAGAGCAGCGCGGCGTAACGGTGGACGGCGTCGCGATCGCGACGCCACGAGGCCAGGAGATCGAGGCAGGCGCGGGTCTGCGACGTGCTGGGGGATGTCCACCCAGGGGCCACGCCCTCCGGCGGCGACCCCAGCGCATTCGAGAGCTCGGTGAGGAGCAGATGCCTGGCGAGCGCCGCGCGGAGTTCATCGCCGGCGCCGTCGCAGGTGCAGCCGAACGATCGCTCGGCGAACGCCGCGACGTCGGGCCACGCATCCGTCAGCGCCTCGTCGTGGGAGCCGATGAGGACCCGAAGCGCCATCTGCACCGAGTCGGACGTGCCGAGCTGGGCCACGAGGCGGACGTCGGCCCCCTGGGAGCCGGACGCGGCGGCCTCGGCCTCGTGAATGGTCCGAGCCTCCCGGCCGATCTCCTGGCAGCGGGTCTCGGTGAGCTGGCCTGCGAGCGCCTGCCGGACAAGCGTTGCCAGACGGATCGTCCAGGACGTCCCTGCGTCGCGGGCTTCAGCCAGCGGGTCGCTGACCAGAGCTGACGCAGACGCGTATACGACAAGCGAAGGCGGCTGGGGTGCAGCCAAGGCGGACTCGATGGCGCGGCGCACCTCGTACCAACTCCCGTCGTAGCCGACGAACGTCGCGCCGGATGGGGCGACGGCCTGCGCGACTGAAACGTCGTACTCCTGGGCCGGGTCGTCCCAGACGACGACGCCGTGCGCGTCCACTTTGCGCTGCAGCGCATCGCGCAGGTGGTCGCGGAGCCGGTCGGTCATAGCTTGTCCGCGAAGGCGGCCACCGACGCCCACGGGTACTTGCCGGCCCTCAGGTTCTCGCGTTCCTTCGCCGCGTCCGGCCACGCGGGGAACAGGTCCGCCAACGGCGCCGCGCACAGGATGATCCCGTCATCGAGGTCCGGCTCCCATCCGAGGCCGGCGATCCGGTCGGCCTC
>DATLFS010000043.1:0-32586 GCA_035540935.1 Actinomycetota bacterium | reverse complement strand
ACCTCGCCGTCGTCGTCGCCGACGCTCTTCGGGTGCCCTCGGACGTGCGCAGCGCCGTCAAGCTCGGATCGATCCTGCACGACGTCGGCAAGATCGGCATCGCCGATGCGATCCTTCGTAAGCCGGGTCCTCTCACGGAAGGCGAGTGGAGCGTCATGCGCGAGCATCCGCGCATCGGCTACGAGATGTTGAACGGTATCGAGTTCCTCGAGCCGGCTCTCCCGGTCGTGCTTCACCATCACGAGCGTTGGGACGGCGCCGGCTATCCATTGGGCCTCGAGGGGGATGCCATCCCGCTCGGGGCGCGGATCGTGTCCGCTTGCGACGCGTTCGACGCCATGACGAGCGATCGCGTCTACCGCCCCGCGCTTCCGGTCGAGCACGCGTGCGACGAGATCCTCGCCTGCGCCGGAACGCAGTTCGATCCACAGGTCTCGGCCGTGCTCGTCGATGTGGTCGATCGCACCGGCACCGGCGACGCCGAGCCGGACATGTTCGTCCGCTACGCCACCTCCTGAGATTGACGGGACCTTCCTACGTCGCGGTGTGCGGCGCGGGCGACGCGACGGACGCGGTCGCCGCTGTGGCCGAGGAGGTCGGTCGTCTGCTCGGTGGCCGAGGCGCCGTCGTCGTCTGCGGCGGTCTCGGTGGCGTGATGGAGGCGGCATGCCGAGGTGCCAAGGCCGCCGGCGGCACGACCGTGGGGATCCTTCCAGGCACCCGGCGCGCCGACGCGAACCGGTTCGTGGACGTCGCTCTCCCGACGGGGCTGGGGGAGATGCGGAATCCGCTGGTGGTGCGTGCGGCCGACGCCCTCATCGCGATCGACGGTGGCGCCGGCACCCTGTCGGAGGTTGCCTTCGCGCTGAAGACGGGCGTGCCGGTCGCGGGGATCGGCACGTGGGATCTCACCGGCGTCGAGATGTGCGAGTCTCCCGCGGACGCGGTGGCGTGGGTTCTCATGCAGGTGGGCGGATGATTGGCCGCAAGCGGCCGGAAGAGAGGGCGCAGTGCTGCTTCCCGAGACTGCCCGAGCGTTCATAGCGGCGGGCGCATACGGACACCTCGTGACTCTCAACCGCGATGGGTCTCCCCACGTGACGATGTCGTGGGTGGGCGTGGACGGAGACGAGTTGGTCATGGCGACGCTGAACGACCAGCTCAAGTTGAGGAACATCCGACGCGATCCGCGGGTGGTGATCTCGTTCGAGGGGACCAAGCTGGATCGCTGGGGTCTGAGGGAGTACCTGGTGGTACGCGGCCGCGCCCGTCTCGTCGAAGGCGGAGCGCCCGAGTTGCTCCAGCGCCTCGCCTATACGTACCTCGGGCCCGATGTCCGGTTCCCTCCCATGCCGGACCCGCCGCCGGGTTACGTGACGAGGGTCGCCGTGGACAGGTTCTCGGGGGTGGGTCCCTGGGCGGAGGACCTCTAGGGCGGCCGGTCCTATAGTCGCCGGGTGGCCTACCTCGGCAACCTGACCTGTCGCGACTGCGGCCTCACCTTCACGGCGCGGTGGGGGTCCTTCGACGGCCTCGACGAATACCGCTGCACCAACGACCACGTCGTCTTGGTCCGGCGCGGTTCCGGCCGCGTGGTCGCGGTCGACGGCACGGCGTGGCCCGGAGGGACCCTTGCGGAGCATCGCGGCCGCTGCCCGGGCTGTGGCGACGAGGTCGCCACCGGCCGGCTGCCTTGCTGCCCCGTGTGCGGGGGGCGGGATCACGAGGTCGCGGTCGCGGGCACGCTCTCGTGAGCGATTAGCACTCCTGGATAACGAGTGCTAACGAGGGGTAGCATTGGCGCCATGGCATATCCCGCCGCGCCCCTCGACGAGCGGAAGGCTCGCGTCTTGCGGGCGATCGTTTCGCACTACGTCTCTTCGGGCGAGCCCGTCGGATCGAAGACGATCGCGGCCGAGTACGACCTAGGGGTGTCGTCGGCCACCGTGCGGAACGACATGTCCGCCCTGGAGGAGGCCGGTTACATCTACCAGCCGCATACGTCTGCCGGCCGCATCCCGACCGATGCCGGCTACCGCTTCTTCGTCAACGAGTTCGCGTCCGACGCGAAGCTGCCGCCGTCGGAGACGAGGCGGATCCGCTCTTTCTTCACCGAGCCGCGCTGGGAACTCGAGGATGCGCTGAGGCAGACGGCGTCGTTGTTGTCGCGCTTCACCGACCACGCGGCCGTCGTGTTCGCTCCGGCGCTCGAGCGCAGCGTGGTGAGACATATCGAGCTCGTTTCGCTCGGTGGCGACCGGGTCATGCTCGTCGTGGTGGCCGACACCGGACGCGTCGAGAACCACATCATGGTCGTGCCGGACGCACTCGATCCGGTGCAGCTCGAGCGAACCGCCGAGATGTTGAACCGGGTCGTGGTGGGGACGCCGCTCGACAGCGCCGCGAAACGGATCCTCGACGACGTCGAGCGGTTCCCCCTCGAGCTGCGTCCGACGGCCGAGCGGGCGGCGCGGCTGCTCGAGGAGCAACTGGCGCACCGTGAGTCCGAGCGCATGTATCTCGAGGGCACCTCCAACATCGTGGACGAGGAGAAGTTCGCCGACCTCGAGACGGTCCGCGGCGTGATCGGCGCACTCGAGCACCGGCGCGTCCTGCTCGAGCTCCTCGCCGACGCGATCTCGATCGACCGGGTCGAGGTGCGCATCGGCTCCGAGATCCCCGTTCACGAGATGCAGCACTGCTCGGTCATCACAGCTCCTTACCGCGCCGAGGGCGGCCCCATCGGGTCCCTCGGGATCGTGGGCCCGACGAGGATGGACTACCGGCGCACGATGGCCGCTGTTTGGGAGGTGGCGGACAGCCTCGGTCGGATGCTGGCGAGACCCTCTTAGCGATGGCCGACCACTACGACACGCTCGGCGTCTCCCGCGACGCGACGCAGGATGAGATCAAGAAGGCGTACCGTCGCTTGGCGCGCCGGTATCACCCCGACGCCAACCCCGGCGACCCCGAGGCGGCCGAACGTTTCAAGGAGATAGGCCGCGCCTACGAGGTCTTGTCCGACCCGGTCAAGCGTAGTCGTTACGACACCTTCGGCGACGAGCGCGCCGCCACCGGCTTCGGTGACTTCGGCGGCATCTCCGACCTCTTCGCTACGTTCTTCGGAGGCGGGGGATCGTCACGGAGCGGGCCCGCGCGCGGAGCCGACGTCCTCGCCCAGGTGGAGATCTCGCTCGAGGACGCGGCGACCGGAGTGGAGCGCGACGTCGAAGTGGCGACCCTGCAGGCTTGCCCCGACTGCTCGGGCACCGGCGCCGCGCCGGGCACCCAACCGACTCCGTGCCGCGAATGTGGCGGAGCGGGCGAGGTGCGCGCGGTGCGTAGAACCTTGCTCGGGAACATGGTCACTGCTTCGACCTGCCCGCGCTGCGGGGGAAGAGGTGAGGAGGTCCTGAACCCGTGTCCGGGCTGCCGGGGAAGGGGCCGGGTCCAGGTGGCCGAGACCCTCACGATCGCGATCCCGCCGGGCATCGAGGACGGGGCGCAGCTTCGGGTTACGGGCCGCGGCCAAGCGGGCGTTCGCGGCGGACGCTCCGGCGACCTGTACGTCGCCGTGCACGTCGCTCCTCACGACGTCTTCCAGCGCGCCGGAGCGGACCTCGGGTGCGAGGTGCAGGTCCCGATGACGACGGCCGCCCTCGGCGGTGAGATCACGATCCCGACCTTGGGCGGCGACGGTGAGACGGTCGAGATCGATCCGGGGACACAGTCGGGCGAGGTCATGCGCCTCAGGAACCGGGGCATGCCGCGCGTGGGCGGCGGGGGCCGCGGCGACCTCGTCGTTCTCTTGAAGGTCGAGACGCCCACCGAGCTCGACGAGGAGCAGGCGGAGCTGCTTCGTAGGTTGGCCGAGATCCGCGGCGAGCACGCCGGTTCGCCCAACTTCTTCGAGCGGTTGCGGCAGGCGTTCCGCTAGCCATGAGCCGAGACGGCGCCGCGTGGTTCGTGGCACCGCCCGACCGCTGGACCGCGACGCATGTCTCCCTTCCTCGCGACGAATCGCACCACGCGCGGCGCTCCCTACGCGTCAGTGCCTCGGACCTCATAACCGTGACCGACGGCGCCGGCCGCGTCGCGCGCTGTGCCGTGGAACGGGTGGAGGACGACGTGATCCTGGCCGCGATCCTCGACCACGAGCGGCGCCCGCGGCCGGTTCCGGAGATCGTCGTCTATCAAGGCGCTCCCAAGGGAGGCAAGAGCGACGACGTGGTCGAGCGGCTGGCCGAGCTGGGCGTCTCTGCAACGTGGATCTTCTCCTCCGAGCGAGCGGTCGTGAACTGGGACGACGCCAAACGATCGCGCCGCGCAGCGCGGTGGGAGGCGATAGCGAGAGGCGCGGCCAAGCAGTCGCGCAATCCGTACGTCATGGCCACCGGGCCCCCGATCTCCTGGACGACGCTCGTCCACCGCGTGACGAACGAGACGTCGACGATCGTCTTGTGGGAGCGCGCCACGCTGCCGCTCCGGACGGCGCTCGATCCTCCCGCCCGCAGGATCGCGTTGATCGTGGGTCCCGAAGGCGGTCTGTCGCGGGGTGAGGCGGAAGCCCTCGCGGACGCGGGGGGCCGTCTGGTCTCTCTCGGCCCGCGCATCCTTCGAACGGAGAACGCCGCCTTTGCCGCGGTGGCCGCGCTGCAGTTCCATTACGGGCTCATCGGGTGACGGCGCGCCGTTAGGCTGGGCCGATGCCTTCGGCCACCTTCCACACGCTCGGCTGCCGTCTGAACCAGGCGGAGAGCGATGCCATGGCCGAGCAGCTGGCCTCGCGTGGCGTAGGCGTGGCGACGAGCGATGCGGAGGCGGACGTCATCGTCGTCAACACGTGCACGGTCACGAAGGAGGCGACGAAGGCGTCGCGCCAGACGATCCGGCGCGCCGTCAAGAACAATCCCGAAGCGAAGGTCGTGGTGATCGGCTGCTACGCCGTCAGCAATCCGGACGAGATCGCCGGCATCGAGGGCGTCGACCTCGTCGTGGGCAACGACGAGAAGGATCGCATCCTCGAGACACTCGATGCCGCTCCTGCGTTGCGGCCGCTCCTGCAGATAGGTACGAGGAGACTCGCGCCGGCGCGAGAGGCGCCCGTGGCACGGGTCCGCGCCAACCTCAAGGTGCAGACCGGCTGCGACGAGTGGTGCACGTTCTGCATCATCCCGACGACCCGGGGTCCCTTGCGCTCTTACGACGAAGAAGGGCTCGTCGCGGAAGCACGCGCGCGGATCGCGTCGGGCGCGCGGGAGATCGTGCTCACCGGCGTGCACCTCGGCAAGTACGCCTACGACCAAGGCGGCGACGAGCGCAGGCTCGTCGATCTGCTCCAGAGGTTGCTCTCGATAGAGGGATTGTGGCGGCTGCGTCTGTCGTCGATCCTGTCCAATCACCTGACCGAAGAGCTGATCGACTTCGTCGCCTCAGACCCGCGGGTGTGTCGTTACCTGCACGTCCCCTTGCAGTCAGGCGACGACGGTGTTCTCGAGGCGATGCACCGTCCGTATCGGGTGGACGAGTTCGTCGAGCGGGTGGAGGCGACGGCGCGCCGCATACCCGGTCTCGCTCTGGCCACAGACATCATCGTGGGATTCCCGGGAGAGTCAGACGAGGCGTTCGAAGCAACCGTACGAGTGGTGGAGAGGATCGGGTTCTCGAAACTTCACGTCTTCCGTTACTCGGCGCGCCCGGACACCCCTGCGGCTTCGATGGCCGGCGAGATCCCGCCCGACGTCAAGCGGTGGCGATCGAAGCGGTTGATCGATGTCGGCAATGAGATCCGCGGGCGCTTCCTCAACGCGCATCTGAATGTTCCGCTCGAGGTCCTCGTCGAGGACGAGCGATACGTGGACGGGGTAGCCGTCGCGTCCGGCCAGACGAGCGACTACGTGCGCGTCTGGTTCGAAGCAGAAGGCCTCCTGGGCTCGCTCGCCCGCGTCAGAGGCGAAAGGGTGAGGGCGGACGGGATCGCCGCCCGCCTCCTGGAGACGAAGGAGGCCGTATGAACGAGGGATGTCTCTTCTGTCGAATCGCCGCGGGTGAGCTGCCCGCCGAGGTCGTAGAGGAGACGGAGAACGCCGTGGCGTTCAGGGACATCAATCCGGCGGCGCCGACGCACGTCTTGGTGATCCCGCGGCGTCACGTGGCTTCCGCCGCCGATCTCGGCCGGAACGACGGTGACCTCCTCGGGGAGCTGTTCGCGCTGGCGGCGAGCGTCGCCCGCGCCGAGGGACTGGATGCGGGCTGGCGGCTGGTGACGAACGTGGGGGAGGGTGCGGGTCAGAGCGTGCATCACCTTCATCTGCACGTCCTCGGCGGTCGGAGCCTCTCCTGGCCGCCGGGCTGACGGCGGTTCAAGACCTCGCGCACGGTAAACTCAAGCCATCGCATGCTGACCCACTCAACGGTGAAGCTCCTTGTTCCCGGCCATCACGACATGGTCCGCCTGGTCGGAGCCCGCGACGAGCTTCTGAAACTCATCGAATCCGCGTTCGCCGTCAGTATCCTGCTGCGCGGCAACGAGATCTCCATCTCCGGTGAGACGGCCGAGACGGAGCGGGTGGCCCGCCTTTTCGAAGAGCTGATCGATTTGCTCGAGGGAGGTCAGACACTCACCACCGATGCCGTCGGGCGGTCGATCGAGATGGTGAAGACGGAGGAAGATGCCCGTCCCGCCCAGGTCCTGTCCGACACGGTGGTGGTCACGCACTCGGGCAAGCCCATCCGTCCCAAGACCGCGGGACAAAAGCGTTACGTCGACATGATGCGCGAGAACACGCTCGTGTTCGGTATCGGTCCCGCCGGTTCCGGCAAGACGTATCTAGCCGTGGCGATGGCGATCCGGGCGCTCCGCGAGCGCGAGGTCTCGCGCATCGTCCTGACTCGACCGGCGGTCGAGGCGGGCGAGCGGCTGGGGTTCCTGCCGGGCGACCTCGCTGCCAAGATCGATCCGTACCTCAAGCCGTTGTACGACGCTCTCTACGAGATGCTCGAGCCCACCACCTTCTCGAGGTACATCGAGCAGGGGACGATCGAGATCGCGCCGCTCGCGTTCATGCGCGGACGTACGCTCAACGACGCATTCATCATCCTGGACGAGGCGCAGAACACGACGCCGGAACAGATGAAGATGTTCCTGACCCGGCTCGGCTTCGGGTCGCGCGCCGTGGTCACAGGCGACGTGACGCAGGTCGATCTTCCTTCCGGCGCGCGCTCGGGTCTCGTCGTTGTGGAGGAGATCCTCGAGGGGATCAAGGGCATCGGGTTCAGTCACCTCGACGCGCGGGACGTGGTCCGGCACAAGATCGTGCAGGACATCGTCGAGGCGTACCGGCTGTACACCGAACGCCCGTCGACCCGCTAGTGGACGTTTTCGTCGCGAACGAACAAGACGTGCCCGTCGACGAACGGCGGGTATCCGCTCTCGCGCGGCATACGTTGCGTTCCGAAGACATCGCCGACGGCTGCGAGCTGTCGGTCCTCTTCGTGGGAGCCGATCACATGCGCCGACTGAATCATCGCTTCGCCGGCAACGACTATGCGACCGACGTTCTCGCGTTCCCGATGATGGACGACGACGATGGGGTTCTGGTGTTGGGAGACGTCGTTGTGTGTCCCGACGTCGCGCGGCGGAACGCGTCGCGACTCGGTCACGGCTTGGGCGAGGAGTTGGACGCGCTGGTGGTTCACGGGACGCTTCATCTTCTCGGTTACGACCACCAGGGGGTCGACGACAAGGCTCGTATGGACGGGCGCGCCGCCGAAGTCCTTCGGACGTTCGACGGGATCGGAGCATGAACCTCCTTCCACTGGCCGCCATCGCGATCCTCTTGCTGTGTGCGGCGTTCCTTTCGCTGGCAGAGGCGTCCCTCAGCCGGTTGAACCGCGTCAAGGCGCATCACCTCGCCGACCAGAAGCGGAAGGGCGCGGAGCAGCTGTTGCGGATCGTTCAGGACCCCGCCGAGTACCTCAACATCATCCGCCTGTTGACGGTAGCGACCCATGTCGTGGCCGTCGCGATCGCCGTCGGGCTCGCTATCGAGGTATTCGGAGCGGGAGGCGAAGCGATCGCCGCAGCGGTCATGACGGTCGTCCTCTTCATCCTGGCGGAGGCCGCGCCGCGCACTTTCGTCCTCACCCATGCCGAGGGAGTCGCTCTCTTCGTCGCGCGGCCGGTTTCGCTCCTAGGTTCGCTGCTACGTCCTGTGGGACGCGTCTTCATATGGGTCGGCAATCTCGTGGCCAGCCCGCTGCCCGGTGAGACGATGCCGAAAGGCCCCTTCGTCACGGAGGAGGAATTGCGCTCGCTCGTCGACGTCGCCGAGGACGAAGAGGAGATAGAGGAGGAGGAGCGGGAGCTCATCCACTCGATCTTCGAGTTCGGCGACACGGTTGTTCGAGAAGTGATGGTGCCGCGCCCCGACATGATCACCGTCCGCGCCGACACGGCACTATCCGCCGCGCTCGAGACGATCATCGAGGCGGGTTACTCGCGTATCCCGATCTACGAAGGCGATGCGGACAACATCATCGGGGTTCTCTACGCGAAGGACCTGCTCAAGAGGCTTCACGAGAAGAAGGACGACGCGCGCGTTGTCTCGCTCGGGCGCGCACCCCTCTTCGTTCCGGAGCAGAAGAAGGTGGCGGAGCTCCTGCGGGAGATGCAGAAGGAGCACGTTCACATGGCGATCGTGGTCGACGAATACGGCGGCACCGCCGGCCTCGTCACGATCGAGGACCTGATCGAGGAGATCGTCGGCGAGATCGTCGACGAGTACGACCAGGAGGAGCCGCTGGTGGAGCCGGTCGACGAGGAGACGATCCGCGTCGACGCCAAGATGCCGATCGACGAGGTGAACGAGCTGCTCGAGGTGGAGCTTCCGCACGAGGAGTGGGACACGGTTGGCGGACTGGTCTTCGGGCTCACAGGTCGCGTCCCGGTACCGGGAGAGACGGTGCGGTTGGATGGCCTCGAGTTCCGTACCGAGCGTGTCTCCGGCCGGCGCATCCAGAAGGTAGTGATCCGGAAGCTCCCCGCCTCCGAGCCGGCCGAGCGGTGACCAACGGCGCCGGCGACACGCCGTTCCGCTCGGGCTTCGTCGCCGTCGTGGGGCGGCCGAACGTCGGCAAGTCGACGCTGGTGAACGCTCTGGTCGGGCAGAAGGTGGCGATCACTTCCGACAAACCGCAGACCACGCGCAGCGCCATCCGCGGGATCGTCGACCTCCCGGAGATGCAGATGGTTCTGATCGACACGCCCGGCTATCACAAGCCGCGGACGTTGCTCGGCCGCCGGCTGAACGAGGTGGTCCGCTCCGCGTGGGCCGACGTCGACCTTGCTCTCTTCGTGGTGGACGGCTCCGCAGGCATCGGGCGCGGGGACGAGAAGGTGACGCGAGACCTCGCGGCCGCAGGATGCGGCGTGATCCTGGTCGTGAACAAGATCGATCGTATGGGTCGCGACGACGTCGCGGCCCAGCTCGTTCGTGCCACTGAGCTCGCCGACTTCGCCGAATACGTCCCGGTCTCGGCGCGGGAGGGCATCGGGGTGTCGACGCTGCGCGACGTCATGGGTGGGTACATGCCTCCCGGCCCCCCGTACTACCCGCCCGGAACGCGGACCGATCAACCTCCGCCGCGCTTCGTTGCCGAGCTCGTGCGCGAGAAGCTGCTCGCGAGGATGAAGGACGAGGTCCCGCATTCGATCGCGGTCGTGACGGAGGAGTTCGAGGAAAGGGAAGACGGGCTCCTCACCGTTTCCGCCATAGTGTTCGTCGAGCGCGACTCACAGAAAGGGATCGTGATCGGTAAAGGTGGCTCGACCCTGAAGGCGGTCGGCATCGAGAGCCGCGAAGAGATCGAGCTTCTGTTCGGCAGACGCGTCTACCTCGACCTCCGCGTGAAGGTCGAGAAGGACTGGCAGCGGAGGGCATACGCCCTGGAGCGGCTGGGACTGGGAGATGCGTAACGCACCTGCGTACGAGGTTCGCAACCTCCGGAAGGTCTACCGCCTCCCCAAGCAGCCCGACGTCGTGGCGAACGACGGGCTCGACTTCACCGTCGAGCCGGGGGAGGCGTTCGGCTTGCTCGGCCCGAACGGCGCGGGCAAGTCGACGCTCGTCAAGCAGCTGGTGGGGTTGCTCGTCCCTTCTTCCGGGGAGGTCCGTCTCTTCGGCGAAACGGTGGTGCCCGGAGGTGACCGGCGCATCGGCCGGACGGTGGCGTACCTCCCGCAGTCGGCGCTGGCGCTCGGCGAGCTGCGCGTTGCCGAGGCGATCCGCTGGACCGGCATGCTCCGCGGGCTGCCTAAGGCGCTGGCGGAATCCGAAACCGAGGAGCTGCTCGACGTCCTTCAACTGAGCGGCCTGGTCGACCGGCAGCTGCGGAAGCTGTCGGGTGGACAGCGGCGTCTGGTGCAGCTGGGCATGACGCTGGCGGCGCGGCTCCCGGTGCTGATCCTGGATGAGCCCACCGCGGACATCGATCCCGGCCTCCGTCGCCGGATCTGGCAGCTCCTCGAGGCGCGCGCCCGCGGAGGCGCGGCCGTGCTGCTCGTGACGCATGACGTGGCCGAGGCCGAGCACGTCCTCGATCGTGTCGCGATCCTCGACCGCGGACGGGTGGTCGCGGGCGGGACGCCGGCGGAGCTGAAGGCCGACCTGGCGCACAGGACGAGGCTCGAGATCGTCCTCGCCGAGGCGGCGCCGGTCGACGCGCGCCGTCTCGCGGCCGAGATGGGGGCCGAGACGCGCGTGCGGGGCCGCCACATCAGCGCCTGGGTCCCGGCCGAGCTGGCGCTGAGAACGCTCGAGAAGGTCATGTCCGGCGCGCCGCAGGGCGCGCTCGAAGACGTGAGGTTGATAACCCCGACGCTGGAGGACGTGTACCTCGAGGTGGGCGGTCATCTGCTCGACGAGGAGGAGACCTCTTGAGTCGATTCTCCGTCCTCGTATGGATGCAGATGGCGCGGCTTCGCACATCTTGGCGCCCCTACCTGATCGTGTCGTCGTTGATGCCGCTCGGCATCGCGGTGCTGCTGCGGGCGGTGATGGAGCCCGACCAGGTCCGCGAGTTCGGTGTGCAGATCGTCTCGGGCTCTGCCGTGCTGGCGATCGCGATGACCGCCGTCGTCATGCTGGCGCAGCGCGTCGCATGGCTGAAGGAGAACGGGGCACTCGACTACTACGCCACCATGCCCGTGTCTCGAACCCAGATCATCGGCGCGGTCTTGGTCTCGTTCGCGATGTTCTCCCTGCCCGGCACGATCGTCGTGGTGCTGCTGGGCGCCGCCCTGTTCGACCTCTCGCTCGCCGCGCTCTGGGCCGCGGTGCCGGTATGGGCGTTCGGCTCGTTCGCGCTCGCCGGTCTGGGGGTTGCCATCGGCTTCGGCGCGCCGGACGAGCAGCTGGCCGGCATGTATTCGAACCTCGCGATGATGGCGGTCCTCTTCCTCGGCATCCTGCCGCCCGAGAGGACCCCCTCGTGGGTCGACCCACTCCGCGCGATCCTGCCATCGACCTACGCGGTCGATGCGCTGAAGCCCGGCCTCTCCGGCGACGCGGCGGGTTCGATCGGCTTCGACCTCTTCGTGCTGGCGGTGTTCGGCGCGTTATCCTTCCTGGCCGTGAGGGGCCCGTTGTGGCCGAGGTCCGACTGAGGAGAAGACGTGCCGCAGGCGACGGTCAAGCTATACGACTCGATGACGAAGACCGGCGTCCTCCTCAAGGACGACGGCACGACCGAGGTGCCGATCGACGAGGGCGCGCTGGATGGCTCTATGTTCCGCTTCCTTCGTCCAGGACAGCGCGTCAGCTACGACCTCGTCGAGGTGGACGGCGAGCAGCGGCCGCGCAACCTCCGGATCGGGATCGTCTGACGCCGTAGATGCGGCCGCGCCCGGCGCTGCGGCCGTAGGGTGAGCGCATGCCGGGGCTCTATCGCGACGAAGGCGTCGTCCTCAAGACCATCAAGCTCGGTGAGTCCGATCGCATCGTGACGATCTTCACGCGTGGCGGCGGCAAGGTCCGCGCGGTCGCCAAGGGCGTGCGAAAGACCAAGAGCCGCTTCGGCGCGCGCCTCGAGCCGTTCAGCCGCGTCGACCTGATGGTGCACCGCGGGAAGGGCGCACTCGACACGATCACCCAGGCTCACCTCCTGAGCTCCTTCGAGGAGATCAGGTCTGACTACGACCGTCTCACCGCGGGCGCTGCCGTTGCGGAGCTGGTGGAGAAGGTGACGGAAGAGCGGGAGCGCTCGTTCTCGACGTACTCGTTGTTGCTCGCCGCCCTTGAAGCTCTTGCCGCCGGCCGCGTCGAGAACGTCGTCCCCGCGTTCGTCGTGAAGCTCTTGTCGATCTCCGGTTATCACCCACAGCTTCGAGCCTGTGTCTCGTGTGGGCGCACGGACGCTCTGGCAGGCTTCAGTCCCGCTTCCGGAGGTGTCGTCTGCGAGGGCTGCGGCCCGCACGATCCGGGGGCGCGACGCCTGCCCCCCGACCGCATCACGCTGATGGGCGAGCTGCTCGATGCCGACTTCGGCCACCCCGGCGATCCGGGCGCCGCAGCCGAGGTGACGATCGCCTTCAAGGCCTATGCCGAGTACCACCTCGAGCGGCCGTTGAAGAGCCTGCGCTTCGTCGTTCCGGCATGACGCCGGATGAGAGCGCGGTGCCGCTTCATGTCGCGATCATCATGGATGGGAACGGCCGCTGGGCCCAGCAGCGGAACCTGCCCCGTACTAAGGGGCATGAAGCCGGAGAACGAGCGCTCTTCGACGTGGTGGAGGGGGCGCTCGAGGCCGGGATCCGCTACCTATCCGTGTACGCGTTCTCGACCGAGAACTGGGCGCGCCCGCCGGACGAGGTCGAGTTCCTCCTCGGCTTCAACAGGGCCCTCTTGCGTCAGCGGCGAGACGATCTCGACGAACGGCGCGTGCGGATCCGCCGGATCGGTCGGAGAGATCCGGTTCCTCAAGACGTGCTCGACGAGTTCGACGAAGCCGAAAGGATGACCGAGCATCACACCCGCATGGACCTGCTCATTTGCTTCAACTACGGGGGCCGCGGCGAGATAGAAGATGCCGCCGCGCGCGAAGGGCCGCTTCACCGCAACCTCTACGCTCCGGACGTTCCCGACGTCGACCTGCTGATCCGCACCTCGGGCGAGAAGCGTCTTTCGAACTTCCTTCTGTGGCAGAGCGCGTATGCGGAGCTGTATTTCACCGACACGCTCTGGCCGGATTTCGATAGGCACGCGCTGTTCGACGCCCTCGCGGATTATTCCGGGCGCCGACGAAGGTTCGGGGCGCTGTGACCATGCCTCGGATATCCCGCGATGACGGACGCTACGTGCTACTTTTCCCCGTGAATCGGCGGGGGTTGGGTTTGGCAGAACGGATCACTGCCAGCCTTCGTCGAAGGAAAGGAAGTGTGGAGTAGTGGCTGAAGGAACCGTTAAGTGGTTCAGCAACGACAAGGGCTATGGGTTCATCTCGCAGTCCGACGGTGAGGACGTGTTCGTGCACTTCTCGGCGATCACGATGGAGGGCTACAAGACCCTCGAAGAGGGTCAGGCGGTCGAGTTCGATGTGACCGAGGGCCCGAAGGGGAAGCAGGCCGCGAACGTCCGCGCCATCTAACGAACCCCAACAAGCGAACGGCCCCCGCTTCAAGCGGGGGTCGTTTCTCATGCAGGGGCTTCTTCCTCGCCTCCGGGATCGGCGGCACGGGCGCCGGGGCCGACGGCTGCCGTGAGCACGCCCGCGTTCGGCAGCGCCACCGGCCCCCGATCCGTAGCGAGGTCGAGATAGAAGAAGCCGATCTCGGTGACGGTTCCCTCGTATTCGCCGCCGAGGGGACCGGATCGCAGGATGACGTAGTCCCCGACGGAGAACGGGCGCACGAGCATGATCACGATGCCGGCGAAGAAGTTGCCGAGCGTCTGCTGCGCGGCGATGCCGAGCGCGACGCCGGTTATGGCTCCCCCCAGCAGCAGACCGGCGAGGTCGACCCCGAGCAGGTCCAACGCCGGCAGCAGGACCAAGAGGTAGCCGATGCCCTGGATCACGAGGGCGAGGGGACCGGAGCGTGCGTCGCCGAGGCGGACCTCGACGGCTCGCGTCGCCGCTCGCATCAGCGCGCGCACCGCGATGATCCCGGCACCCACGAAGAGGATCCATCCGCCGATGGCGGCGGCATGGCGCAGCTCCAGGTCGCCCTGCAGCCCGTCGAGGATGCCTCCTCGCTCCTCTTTCCACACCGACGCGCCCACCAGTCCCGCGGCCGCGCAGATCGCCCAGAAGGCGGCGCGGAACAGGTGCGGGCGCGCCACGCGCGCGGAGGCCTCTTTCACGACCCGAGCCTACGCTCGGCCGCCGCCTCGGCCTCGGAAACGGCGTCCATCCTTTCGACCAGGACCTGGATGACGCGGCGCCGGTGCATGTTGCGCACCTTCAGGCGCCATCCGTCGTGCTCCACCGTGTCGCGTCGGCGTGGGATCCGCCCGAGACGCTCCATGAGGAAGCCGGCGACCGTTTCGTACTCCCCTTCGGGCAGGCACAGTCCGAGACGGCTCTCTGCTTCGTCGATCCGCAAGCCGCCCGGAACCAGGTAGCGATCCTCGGCGAGCCGTTCGATCCCGAGCTCGGCGACATCGTGCTCGTCCCTGATCTCGCCGACGAGCTCCTCGACCAGATCCTCGAGCGTGACGATCCCGGCGGTCCCGCCGTGCTCGTCTATCACCAGCGCGACGTGGCGTCGCTCGCGCCGCATCTCCGCCAGGAGCGGACGGAGCTTGAGTGACTCGGGGACTATGAGCATCGGTCGGACGAAGTGAGCGGGAAAAGGGCTTTCGCGTTCGGACGCCGGGATACGGAACAGATCCTTCACGTGGACGAATCCGACGATGTGATCGAGGTCCTCCCGGTATACCGGGATACGGGAGCGGCCGGTCTCGAGAGAGATCCGCTCGATATCGGCCGGCGATGCCGAAACCGGCACGGCGATCAGTTCCGTCCGCGGTGCCATCGCACTCGCCGCGTCGCGCTCACCCAGAGCGATGACGCCGCGCAGGAGACGCTCCTCGAACGGGTCGACGAGACCTTCTCGTGCGCTTTCCGACACCATGTGCTCGATCTCTCCGGCGGTATGAAGCGTGCCGATCTCGTCGCGGGGATTGACTCCCAGCGCTCGCACTCCCGCATTGGCGATCGCGTTCAGCAGAGCGATGAACGGCCGGAACACGTTCGCGTAGATCCGTATAGGGATGCCGAGCCAAACCGCGGCACGCTCCGGTTCCGAGATGGCGATGTTCTTGGGTGCCATCTCCCCGACGACCATGTGGAAGAAGACGACGATCGTGAGAGCGACGACGAACGAGATCGAGTGGAGCAGGGTCGCCGGCAGGTTCACGACATCGTGCAGCGCCCCCTCGATCGCCGCCGCAACGGCCGGCTCGGCGACGTATCCGAGACCCAGCGAAGCCATGGTGATGCCGAGCTGAACGCCTGCGAGCATGAACGAGAGCTCGCGCATGCTTTTCAGGGCCGCCGCCGCGCCGGCGCCTCCGTTCTCCGCCGCTTCTTCTACCTTCGTCCGGCGCGCCGCGACGAGGGCGAACTCCGCGGCGACGAAGAAACCGTTCGCGAGCAGAAGGACCACGGAGACGAGCAGATGGCCCCAGCTCATCTCTCCGGCTCCTTGGCCTCCGGCGCGACCACGAGGACGCGCGCGATGCGTCTTCCGTCCATGTCCACGACCTTGAACTCCCAGTCGTCGAACGCGACGTGATCGCCGGCGCCGGGTATCCCGTCGAAGAGCCACAGGAGGAATCCGGCGAGCGTGTCGTAAGGACCCTCCGGCATCGCGAAGCCGCAGGCGTCCTCGACCTCTCCGGCGTGGAGCCGTCCGTCGAGCAGGAACACGCCGGAGGGCACCGCCTCGCGCGGCTGGTTCGCAGATCGCTGCGGGTCGTGCTCGTCTTCGATCTCGCCGACGATCTCCTCGATGATGTCTTCCATGGAGACGATCCCGGAGGTCCCGCCGTACTCGTCGACCACGACCGCGAGCGACTGGCGCGCGCTCCGCATCTGTACGAGCAGCGCGTCCAGCGCCATCGACTCCGGCACGATGAAAGCGTCTCTGACGATGTGCTCGACCCGGGTCGTAGGTCGTTCTTCGAACGGGACGCGCAGGATGTCCTTGACGTGGACGACCCCCACGAGGTCGTCGAAACCCTCCACGTAGACCGGGAAGCGCGAATGCCCGGTGTCGATCGCAGCGAGCGCGACATCGGCGACGCTGGCCGTTCGTTCGATCCCTTCGATCGCGGTGCGTGGGACGAGAACGTCGCCCGCGGTCCGCTTCGCGAACGAGATCGACTTGGAGAGGAGAGCGAACTCCTCCTCGAGGATGGTTCCGCCGGCGCGCGATGACTCGATCAGGAGCTCGAGCTCCTGCAGCGAACGAACCGCCGTCAGCTCATCCCGCGGCTCGATCCCGAGGCGGCGCACCGCCCAGTTCGCACTCGCGTTCAGAAAGAGGATCAGCGGCCGGAAGAATCCGTTCACGATGCGGAGGGGCGTGACGACGCGCAGCGCCACCGGCTCCGGCCGCGCTATCGCCAGGTTCTTCGGGATCAGCTCGCCGACGACCATCTGGACCGAGGTAGCGACGATCAACGCGATCGTCACCGCGATCCCGAGAGAGGCGTGGTCGCCTACGCCCGCACGTTCGACGAGCGGCTGGATCGCACGGCCGATAGTCGGCTCCGCGATGAATCCGACGACGAGCGAGGTGACCGTGATCCCGAGCTGCGCGCCCGACAGCTGGAACGACAGCGTACGAAGGCCGCGGAGCGTCCGTTTCGCCGCCGGGTCGTCCTCCTGCTCCGCGAGGTTGACGATCCGGTCCCGATCCACCGCGACGAGCGCGAACTCAGCCGCGACGAAGAAGCCGTTGGCCAGGATCAGAAGGAAAACCGCGAGCAGGCCTAGGGCGACGTCGATGGCGTCGTTACCTCGTCCTGCCGCAGGGTCTACAGCCTTCCACGGCCACTATGATGCCCGACATGGCCGACGTCACCATGGACACGATCGTCAATCTCTGCAAGCGCCGCGGCATCGTGTTCCCCTCCAGTGAGATCTACGGCGGGCTCCGCTCGGCCTGGGATTGGGGCCCGCTCGGCGTGGAGCTCAAGCGGAACGTCAAGAACGAGTGGTGGCGCTCGATGGTGCACCTGAGGCCCGACGTCGTGGGGCTGGAGTCCTCGATCCTGATGTCCCCGCGGGTCTGGGAGGCGTCCGGGCACGTGGCGACGTTCACGGACCCGCTCGTCGAATGCACCAATTGCCATCACCGCTTCCGCGCCGACCACATCGATCTCACGAAGTCGTGTCCCGACTGCGGCGCCGGTTCGTGGACGGAGCCGAGGCAGTTCAACCTCATGTTCAAGACGTACATGGGCCCCGTCGAAGACTCCGCCCACGCGGTCTACCTGCGGCCCGAGACGGCGCAGGGGATGTTCGTCGATTACCTCACCGTTCAGACGACCTCACGGAAGAAGATCCCCTTCGGGATAGCGCAACAGGGGAAGTCCTTCCGCAACGAGATCACACCCGGGAACTTCGTCTTCCGAACGCGCGAGTTCGAACAGATGGAGATGGAGTTCTTCGTCAAGCCCGGAACCGACGAGGAGTGGCACGCCTACTGGCTCGAAGAGCGGATGCGATGGTTCCTCGATCTCGGGATCCGGCGAGAGAAGATCCGCCTCCGGAAGCACGAAGAAGACGAGCTGTCGCATTACGCGAAGGAGACGCACGACATCGAGTACGACTTCCCGGGGATGGGATGGAGCGAGCTGGAAGGTATCGCCAACCGCACCGACTTCGACCTCAAAGCGCATGCGGAGCACTCCGGGCAGGAGATCGTCTATTTCGATCAGGAGACGGACGAGAAGTACGTTCCGTTCGTCGTCGAGCCGGCGCTGGGGGTCGAGCGGTGCACGCTGGCCTTCCTGATCGACGCCTACCGGGAGGAGGAGGCGCCGACCGCCTCCGGTAAGACGGAGAAGCGCACGGTCCTGCGTCTCGACAAGCGACTCACGCCGTACAAGGTGGCCGTCCTCCCGCTCAGCAAGCACGCCGACCTCACACCCGTTGCCGAGAAGCTGGCCGAGAGCTTGCGACCGCACTTCGTGACCGACTTCGACGTGACGGGATCGATCGGGCGGCGCTACCGGCGGCAGGACGAGGTGGGCACGCCGTTCTGCGTCACCGTCGACTTCGACACTCTGGAAGACAGCCAGGTCACCGTGCGGGACCGGGATTCGATGGAGCAGGAGAGGATCGCCGTCGACGCGGTCGTCGACTACGTAAGCAAGCGCTTCGAGAGCTGATCGGCTCCCGCGACCGCAGACGCCGGATGCCGCACTCGGAGAGGGGGAGCGCAGAGGTGGCGAAGTGGGTCTACGACTTCCGCGAGGGAGATGCGTCGCAGAAATACCTGCTCGGCGGCAAAGGGGCGAATCTCGCCGAGATGACGAACCTCGGGCTGCCGGTCCCCCCCGGGTTCACGATCACGTGCGAGGCATGCAACGAGTACACCAGGCTCGGCGGTGTGTTCCCCGAAGGATTGCTCGATGAGGTGGCCGAGCACCGCAAGACGCTCGAGGAGACGATGGGGCGGACCCTCGGCGACCCGTCCGACCCGCTGCTGGTCTCCGTTCGGTCCGGCGCACCGTTCTCGATGCCGGGGATGATGGACACGGTCCTCAACGTGGGGCTGAACGACGAGAGCGTCGAGGGTCTCGCCGCCCAGACGGGCTCCGAGCGGTTCGCTTGGGACTCCTATCGCCGGCTCGTGCAGATGTTCGGTCACACGGTGCTCGGCGTGGACGACGAAGCGTTCGCCGACGCCCTCGATGCCGCGAAGGAGAAGAAGGGCGTCGCGAACGACGTCGATCTCGAGACGAAGGATCTACGGACGCTCGTCCGGAGGTTCAAGACGATCGTCGGCAAACACGCGGGACGCGACTTCCCGCAGGATCCCGACGAGCAACTGACGCTGGCGATCGAAGCCGTTTTCCGCTCGTGGAACAATAAGCGTGCCCGCGACTACCGCCGCCGCAACCGGATCCCGGACGAGTTGGGGACGGCCGTGAACGTGCAGGCGATGGTGTTCGGGAACATGGGCGAGGACTCCGGTACCGGCGTCGCCTTCACGCGCGATCCCGCCAGTGGCGAGAAGCGGCCGTACGGTGACTACCTCCCCAACGCGCAGGGTGAAGACGTCGTCGCAGGTATCCGCAACACCTTGCCCCTCGACGATCTTCAAGACCTCAACGCGGAGGCGTGGGACGAGCTGCAGCAGCACATGGAGGCGCTCGAGAAGCACTTCCGCGACATGTGCGACATCGAGTTCACGATCGAGCGGGGGCGTCTCTGGCTCCTTCAGACGCGCGTGGGGAAGCGCACCGCAAGGGCCGAATGGGAGATCGCCCGGGACATGCTCGAGGAGGGCTTGGTCGACGAGCCCACGGTGGTACGCGATCGCCTGACCGCCGACAAGCTCGACGAGCTGTTCAAACCGGCCATCAAGTCCGACCTGAAGTCATCGGTCGAACCCGCGGCACGGGGACTGAACGCGTCTCCGGGCGCGGCCGTCGGACGGGTCGTCTTCTCCGCAGACGACGCTGCCGAGTGGGCCGCCCGCGGTGAAGCGGTCATCCTCGTGCGCCGCGAGACCAATCCCGACGACTACCACGGGATGGTGGCGAGCCAGGGCATCCTCACCTCTGCGGGGGGCACCAACTCGCACGCGGCGGTCGTCGCTCGGGGCGAAGGCATCCCCGCCGTGTGCGGCGCCGACGCGATCCGCATCGACCGCGCGGCCCGTCGCTTCACCGTCGACGGACGCCGCGCCCAGGAGGGCGACTGGATCACGATCGACGGGACCGACGGGACGGTCTACCTCGAGCGCCTGGATACGGAGCCGTCGCCGCTCGAGGCCGCGATGCTCGGCAGCAAGAAGTCGCGCCGTGAACCGTTGTGGGAGTCGTTCGAGCGATTCATGCAGGTGGCCGACGGCGCCCGCCGCCTGAGGGTGCGCGCGAACGCGGACACGCCCGAGCAGGCCAAGAACGCCCGCGCTCGCGGCGCGCAGGGGATCGGCCTCTGCCGGACGGAGCACATGTTCATGGGCGAGGAGCGGGTCGAAGCCGTGCGCAGGATGATCTTCGCCGAGACCGAGCAGGACGAGCAGGAGGCCTACGACGTCCTCCTGCCGCTCCAGCGCAAGGATTTCATCGGGATCTTCAAGGCGATGGACGGCCTCCCGGTGACGGTGCGCCTGCTCGATCCTCCGCTGCACGAGTTCCTCCCGAACCTCGTCGACCTCGAGGTCGAGGTGGCGCTGGCGGAGGCGGGCGCGACCAAGATGGCCAAGCGGCGACTAGGCGAGCGCAAGGCCTTGCTCGCGAAGGTGCGGGAGCTTCACGAGGCGAACCCGATGCTCGGCCTGCGCGGCGTCAGGCTCGGCATCGTGAAGCCGGGCCTCTACGCGATGCAGGTCCGCGCCATCGCGGAGGCCGCCGTGCGGTTGCGCAAACAGGGGAAAAACCCGCGGCCCGAGATCATGATCCCGCTGGTCGCGGCCGCGGAGGAGCTGGGGCAGATGCGCGAGGAGCTCGAGCCGGTGGCGAGACGCATCATCGACAAGGCCGGCGTTGACCTCGACATCCCTTTCGGGACGATGATCGAGTTGCCGCGAGCGGCGGTATGCGCGGGCGAGATCGCAGAGCACGCCGACTTCTTCTCGTTCGGGACGAACGACCTATCCCAGACGGCTTTCGGCTTTTCGCGCGACGACATCGGAAAGTTCCTCGCGCTGTACGAAGAGCGGAAGCTGGTTCCGGCGAACCCGTTCGTCACGATCGACGAGCCGGGCGTCGGTCGCTTGATGCGGATCGCGGTCGAGGAGGCTCGGGCGGCGAACCCCGATATGCACTTCGGCATCTGCGGCGAGCACGGCGGCGATCCTGCGTCCGTCGTCTTCTGCGAGACGCTCGGCCTCGACTATGTCTCCTGTTCGCCGTTCCGCATACCTACGGCGCGCCTCGCGGCCGCGCAGGCGGTCCTGGGAGAGGCGGAGACCACCTCCAGGTGAGCTGCTGAGCGGCTCCTCAGCAGCCTTGGCGGAAGGTGGCGAAGACGGCCGGTCCGTCCTCGGGGGAGGGCACCCACGGCGCGCCGCCCGATTCCCAGACGAGCTCGACGCCCTTCGCCACGGCGATCGCGTGTGGCGAGCCGCCGATCCAGCGCACCCGGAAGCTTCTCGTATCGGCATTGAAGCGGCTGCGCATCGTGCCCTTCCGCACGAGATAGCCCTGCCGTATCTGGCCGGGTTCGGCGGCCAGTCCTTCGGCATCGAGTTCGAGACGCGTCCTCGTGCGCTCCGAGCCGGCATCGACCGTCACCTTCCTGCCCGGCCGCGGCGCCTTCGCCAGCGCCCCCTCCTCCGGCAACACCGTCTCGACCTTCATCGCCCGCGTGCACCAACCGTTCTTCGCGTCGACGCGCGCCTTCACCCACATGGCGCCGTAGTCGTTGTCGGGGTCGGTCTCAGTGGTGGGATCGAGGCGGTACCACTGCACGCATATCTCGAAGACACCCACGACCTCTCCGCCGGACCGCTGCCTCTTCTTGCTGCATCCCTGCAGGGTCTCGTCCGCGGCGACGTTCTCACTCGTCGCCGGCTCGTCTTGGACCCGCATCTGGCGCGCGTGGGCGGGCGCTCCGAGCAGCACGACGAGCGAAAGGGCGGCCAGCGCCGCGATCCGTGCCGACATGCGCTTCTCCCCCCTCGGCTGGCGTCTTCGGGCACATCCATAGTAGCGGCGGCGGCAGGTGGGTCCGTCGCGAGGCGGTGCTACGTTGCTCGCGTGCCCACGCCGCGCGTCGAAACCGAGACCTGGGAGACCCGATGGCTCTCCGAGCGTGCCCGGCGCGCGGCCGAGAGCAAGGGCCGCGACCGCCTCGAGCAAGAGGACGACCTTCGCACCTGCTTCCAGCGCGACCGCGACCGGATCGTCCATGCGAAGGCATTCCGCCGGCTGGCGCACAAGACGCAGGTGTTTCTCGCGCCGGAGGGGGACCATTACCGGGTCCGCCTCACCCACACCCTCGAGGTGACGCAGGTCGCGCGCACGATCGCCCGGGCGCTGCGGCTCAACGAGGACCTCACCGAGGCGATCTGTCTCGGCCACGACCTCGGCCATACGCCGTTCGGCCATCTCGGTGAGGAGGTCGTAGCGGAGTTCAGCCCCGGCTTCCGGCACAACCTCCAGAGCGTCCGCATCGTGGAGGTCTTGGAAGACCTGAATCTGACGTGGGAGGTACGCGACGGGATCGCCAACCACACCTGGTCGATGCCGATGCCGGAGACGCTCGAAGGGCAGATCGCGCGGTTCGCCGACCGCATCGCCTATCTCAACCACGACATAGACGACGCCGTGCGCGCCGGCATCCTCGACCATGCCGATCTGCCCCGCGCTACCACCGAGGTTCTGGGCGCCACCCATTCCGAGCGCATCCACCGGATGGTCGGCGATCTGGTGACTGCATCGGCCGGCGGGAGCGAGATACGCATGACGCCGGAGGTCTTCGACGCGATGGCCGAGACGCGTTCGTTCCTGTTCGAGCGGGTGTATCTGGGGCGTGTCGCGCCGGAGACGCGAGACCGCGTGCGCACGATCCTCATGACACTCCTGCAACACCATGCACAGGACGAGCCGGAGTCTCCCTCCTCCGCTCCCGACGGACGTCAGCGGGCCGTCGACTATGTCGCCGGGATGACGGATCGGTTCGCGCTGCGCGCCTACACGCACTTGTCCGGCGACGGCTTCCCGGACGGCGGTCTATTAGGATGACCCGGCTTCCCCGCGGCGGTCGTAGTTCACCCGGAGATCGTTAGAAGTCCATGGCGAAGATCAAAGACGAGGACATCGACCTCCTTCGCGAGCGGGCCGACATGATCGACGTCGTCTCTGCGTATACCCGGCTCAAGAAGGCCGGCGGAAGCACCTTCAAAGGGCTCTGTCCCTTCCACGCGGAGAAGACGCCCTCGTTCAGCGTCGACCCGAACCGCGGCCTCTACTTCTGCTTCGGCTGCGGCGAGGGCGGCAACATCTACCACTTCATCGAGAAGGTCGAGACGCTCACGTTCCCCGAGGCGGTCGAGTGGCTCGCTCGTCGTGAGGGATTCGAGCTGCGATACGAAGAGCAGCGGGCGAGCGACCGCGGAGTGCAGGGCCGCAAGCTACAGATCATCGCCGCGAACGAGGCCGCCGCCGCCTTCTTCCACGAGCAGCTCATGACATCGCCGGCCGCAGCCCCCGCTCGCGCGTACCTCGAGTCCCGCGGCTTCGACCGAGAGGTGGCGAAGCGGTGGGAGCTGGGCTTCGCGCCGGGCCGGGACGCCCTGACGCGACATCTGCTCGCCAAGCGCTTCTCGCAGGAGATCCTGATCGATGCCGCCCTCACGCGGAAGAGCGAGCGCGACGGCAGTCTCTACGACACCTTCCGCGGGCGGCTCATGTTCCCCACGCGGTCTCATCAGGGCGATGTGGTGGGCTTCGGCGGACGCGTCCTGCCCGGTGACGATGGCCCGAAGTACCTGAACTCGTCCGAGACGCCGGTGTTCCAGAAGTCGCGCGTCATGTACGGATTGCACCGGGCGAAGTCGACACTGGCGCGGGGGAATCCCGCGGTCGTCGTCGAGGGCTACACCGACGTGATCGCGCTCCACGAGGCCGGTGTCGAGCAGGCGGTCGCGACCAACGGCGTCGCGCTGGGTGAGTCGCACTTCGAGCTGTTGAAGAAGTTCACGCAGCGCCTCGTGTTGATGTTCGATGCCGACGAGGCCGGCAAGGGGGCAACCGAGCGCGGGTTCGACCTCCAGCACAAGCTCGGGATCGAGGTTCTGGTCGCGCCCCTGCCGTCGGGGTCGGACCCCGCCGACGTCGCCCTCGGCGCAGGCGGCGAGACGATCCGCCGTTACATCGACGAGGCGCAGCCGCTCATGTCGTTCAAGCTCGAGCAGACGCTCGCGAAGCTCCCTTTGGACACGCCGGAGGCGCGTGCGCGAGCCGTGGACGCTGTGGTCGAGGTGCTAGGGTGGCACCCCGATCCGGTGGCGAGGGGCGAGTACGCATTTCTCGCAGCGCGCCGGATAGGGATCGACCCGCAGGCGATCCAGAGGTCGCTCGGGGAGCGGAGGACGAGTAGCGACGCGCAGGGGGGATCCACAGCAGCGACGCGCCGGCTGCCGGGTCACGTCAAACTTGAACGGGAGGCTCTCAGATTGTTGGTGACGCGGACGCAGACCGCGGGCGCCTTCCTCGATCAGGTGGACGAGGGGGATTTCACCTCTCCGGCGCGCCGTGAGCTCTTCGCCGCGGCGCGTGACGCACACGCGGAAGGCGCCGACGAGCTCGCAGGACGGGTCGTCGGACAACTCTCCCCCGAAGCGCGAGCTCTCTTGAGCGAGCTCGTCCTCTCTTCGACCGACGACCGGCAGGACGATGAAGCCGAGCCGCTGCACGAGGTCTTCGAGCGCCTCCGTGCTATGTCCCTCGAGCGCGAGATAAAGCAACGCAGATCGACGCTGCAGGAGATCAACCCGTTGACGGATCCGGCGCGCCACGACGAGCTCTTCACACAGCTCGTCGGCCTCGAGGCGCAGCGTCGCGATCTGCTTCGGCGGTCCCGAGAGGCCTCCTGATGTCGCAGAGGCCGGAGGTCGTCGAGGGGGAGGGCATCCCGCAGGGAGTGGCGGACGAGGCCGTCGCCGCGCCTCCGGCTCCGTCGACGCCCGAAGAGCTCGAGCGCATCATGCGCGCGGCCAAGAGCGAGGGCTCCATCACCGCGGCCGATCTCGCGGAGCGTCTCGGGCCGCTCGATCTGTCTCCCGATGAGACCGACGCCGTGTACGGGCGGCTCATCGAGCTCGGCGTCGACATCGTCGAGGACGAAGAGGCCCTGCGAGAAGAAGCCGCGGGGGAGGCCGAGCCGGAACCGGTCGTCGACGAGGAAGACGATCGCCGGCGCGCCCGGCGTGAGGTCGATCAGGCGCTCAAGGCGCCGACGAACGACCCGGTCCGCATGTACCTCAAGGAGATCGGAAAGGTAGCTCTCCTCACCGCGCAGCAGGAGGTCGAGCTCGCCATGCGCATCGATGCCGGGCTCGAGGCGGAGAAGCGGCTCGACGAGGAGAGCGCGTCGCTCTCCGAGGATGAGGTCGACGCGCTCCGCTGGACGGTGCGGGACGGACAGCGGGCGAAGAGGCATCTGGTCGAGGCGAACCTGCGCCTCGTCGTCTCGATAGCGAAGCGTTACGTCGGACGCGGCATGGCCTTCCTCGACCTGATCCAGGAAGGGAACCTCGGTCTCATCCGTGCGGTCGAGAAGTTCGACTACACGAAGGGGTTCAAGTTCTCGACCTACGCGACGTGGTGGATCCGGCAGGCGATCACGCGGGCGATCGCAGACCAGGCACGGACCATCCGGATCCCCGTGCACATGGTCGAAACGATCAACAAGCTGGTGCGCATCCAGAGGCAGCTCCTCCAGGACCTCGGCCGTGAGCCGACCGCAGAAGAGATCGGCGAGCAGATGGAGCTGTCGCCGGAGAAGGTGCGGGAGATCCAGAAGATCTCTCAGGAGCCGGTGTCGCTCGAGACGCCGGTCGGCGAGGAAGAGGACTCGAACCTCGGCGACTTCATCGAAGACTCCGACGCTGTCGTCCCGCTCGAGCGCGCCTCCTTCAAGCTCCTGCAGCAGCAGCTCGAATCGGTGCTCCACACCTTGTCGGAGCGCGAGAAGGAAGTGATCCGGCTTCGCTTCGGTCTGGTCGACGGGCAGCCGCGCACGTTGGAAGACGTCGGGAAGAAATTCGGCGTGACCCGCGAGCGCATCCGTCAGATCGAGTCGAAGACGCTCTCGAAGCTGCGTCACCCCTCGCGGAGCCAGAAGCTCCGCGACTACCTCGAGTAGCTAGGGGCCCGGAGGGGGAGCGACACTCAGGCCGCCTGGAGGCTCGTCGCCGCCGCGCCGCTCGCGGACCTTCTGGATCCCGTCGGAGGCGAGGTCCTTCGCCTGCTCGAGCCCCTGCTCGACCGCCTCGCGCGCCTTCTCAGAGGCCTCCTGGAAGCCGGGCGACGCCATGAGGTTGTCGTACAGCCGGCGAAGCTGGTCGTAGCGCTCGCGCCCCGCCTTGGCGCCGAGGACGTATCCCGCGCCGAAGCCGATCAGCACACCAAGTCGTCCACGCATGTGACTCTCCTCCTGGTTCGGTATCCCCGAATCGTATGCCCATCGCCTGCGCCTCCAACCTGCCGGAGGTGGATCTCGTCTGCGGGGTACCCCGCAGAGACGCCCTCCTTTACTATGTGGGCCGCCTCCCGCCCTCGCGGGAGGACGATCCGGGGTAGCTCAACCGGCAGAGCATCCGGCTGTTAACCGGAGGGTTGCGGGTTCGAGTCCCGCCCCCGGAGCCGAAGAAGAGGGCCGGGCCCGCGTGGGGTCCCGGCCCTCTTCGCGTCCGAAACCCGCGCTGGACGCGAGCTCGCTTTCCTGCCATCCTGTTACTCCTGTGCATATCTGAGGTTTTTTGATGCTTCTGAGGTTCAGATCGGGGAGAAGATGGATGACGCCCTCGGGGAGGAGCGGCTCGCCGCGCTGTGGGACCGGTGGCTCGCGGCGCGCCGACGGGCCGATCGCGATGCGCTGATCCGGCATTACCTGCCCCTCGTCGCATTCCTGGCGCGCCGCATCGGGCGGAGCGTCCACCCCGCGTCCCGGCCCGATCTCGCCGGCTTCGGTGCCTTCGGCCTCATGGATGCCGTGGAGCGCTTCGACCGCTCCTACGGCGTTCCTTTCGAGTCCTACGCGGCGCGCCGGATAAAGGGCGCGATCGCCGACGGCATCCGGACGATGTCGTACTTCCCGCGGGGAGCGGAGAGACGGGCGAGCCGCATCATCGAGACCCTCGTCGCGGTGGATTTCCAGACGGCCCGAACGCCCTTCGGCACCCGCCTCGACGACAGCCTGGTCGACCGTGGGGCGGCGGCCGTGGACGACGGCGTGGTGCTGGCCGCCGATCACGAGGAGGTGGTGGAGGCGATCCGGGCGCTGGCGCCGCGGGATCGCTACGTCATAGAGCAGCACTATTTCGCCTCCCGCCTCCTGAAGGAGATCGGCGATGACCTCGGGGTGACCGAGTCACGCGTCTCGCAGCTGCACCGGCGGGCTCTGCGGGCGCTCGAGGCCGCCCTGCGGGAGCGGATCTCCGCCTAGCGCCTTCCCCGCTCCACGAGGGCCTCGCCGGCGGCGGTGAAGCCCGTCACCACCACGGCCGCGATGAGTACGCCCAGGGTGATCAGCAGCAGGGAGCGGCCCTTCTTGATCCCGAACACGAATGCGGCGGCGGCGCCCGTCCACGCCCCGGTCCCGGGGAGCGGTATCCCGACGAAGAGCACGAGAGCGGCGTCGCGGAACCGCTCGTAGCGGCCGCCGTGACGGCTGCGTGTTCGCTCGAAGAGCCAGGCGAAGAAGCGGGCGAAGAACCTGAACCGGCGCGACAGCCAGGTCTGTACCGGATCGAGGAACCAGACGAGGAGCGGGATCGGCAGGAGGTTGCCGACGACCGCCGGCAGAGCGGCCTCCACGGGCGAGAGGCCGAGGAGGACCCCGATCGGCACCGCCCCCCGCAGCTCGATCACTGGAATCATGGCCACTAGGGCGACGGTGACGGCCGGCGGCAGGTCACGAAGGACGGGGAGATGCTGCAGGACGTCCACGGCGGGGGAGAGTATCCGCTCCTCGCGCTCAAGCTTTCTCCGCCTCCGGCCGAAGAATTTCCAGACGGCTACGTAGCTTTGCGTAGAGGAAGGGTTCATATGATTCAGGGCAGCGACGGCTCGCTCGTGCAGCGGGTTCTGGATGCGTTCGTGGAGATCGCATCGGCTCGGGACACCGAAACGGTGACCGAACGCAGCATCGAACTTGCTTGTGACGCGACCGGCGCGCCCTTCGCCGCCGCCGTGGTCTTCGACGAGAGCGGCATCGTCGGGCTCAGCGCCCGGGGGATGACTGACGAGCAGGCCCTGTCGGTGGCGGCGAGCACGGAGCCTCTCGGAGAGGGCGTGGTCGTCCGGCGATCGGCGGGTGAGGTCGCAGCCGTCCTGTCGCCGAAAGAGCAATTGATGGCCGCCACCCTCACGGTTACCGTCAGCTGTGAGGGGACGCCCATCTCCGGCGCGATCTACCTGGCGAAGCCCGAGGGAGAGATCCCGTTCTCCGACAAGGACGAGATGCTGGTTCGGGCACTGGCCCGCCAAGCGGCCAACGCCTTGATCACCGTTCGCCTCCTCGACGAGCGCGAGAAGCAGGGGGAGCGCCGCAGCGCCGCCCGCTTCACCCGGCTCGTGGAGCACTCCTCCGATGTCATCACCGTGATCGACCGCGACGGGCGCATCCGCTTCCAGAGCCCTTCGATCACGCGCGTGCTCGGCTTCGGCCAGCGCGACCTTCTCGGGACCGACTCGCTCGACCTCGTCCACCCGGACGACCGCCCGCGTGTGAGCTCGATCATCCGCAAGGCGATGAAGGAGTCGGACGCCGTCGCCGTCTTCGAATGCCGGCTCCGCGCGACCGACGGTACGTGGCGCCACTGCGAGATCTCGCTGAAGAGCAGATTGCGCGATCCGGATTTGCAGGGCGTGGTTCTGAACACGCGGGACGTGACCGAGCGCAAGCTCCTCGAGGAGAAGCTCGCTCACCAGGCGTTCCACGACGCTCTCACCGACCTCCCGAACCGGGAGTTGTTCCGTGACCGTGTCGACCACGCGCTCGAGCGGGGCCGCCGTCTGTCCGACACCGCGATCGGTGTGCTGTTCATGGATCTCGACGACTTCAAGACCATCAACGACTCGCTCGGCCACGCCGCCGGCGACCGGCTGCTCGTGGCGGTGGCGCAGAGGCTCAAGGAGCAGCTGCGCGGGTCCGACACGGCCGCACGTCTCGGCGGTGACGAGTTCGCGCTCCTGCTCGAAGACATGAAGGAGCCCAAGGACGCCGAGATCGTGGCCGAGCGCGTGCTGCAAGCGATGAGGGCCCCGTTCGACGTCGAGGGGCAGGACGTGTACGTGCACCCGTCGATCGGCGTTGCTCTCGGCGACGCGGCCACCGAGTCGGCCGACGACCTGTTGCGGGACGCAGATGTGGCGATGTACCGCGCCAAGGCGTCCGGCAAGGGCTGCTACACCATGTTCGAGCAGAGCATGTACGCATCACTGCTCGAGCGCCTGGATCTCGAGGCCGATCTGCGGCGGGCCGTCTCGCGCAACGAGTTCGTCGTCTACTACCAGCCGACCGTCAAACTTCAGACGAGCATGATCTCCGGGATGGAGGCGCTCGTTCGGTGGGAGCACCCGGAGCGCGGTTTGGTCTTCCCCGGTGACTTCATCCATCTGGCCGAGGACACCGGCTTGATCGTCGACATCGGCCGGCAGGTTCTACGAGAGGCGTGCCAGAAGGCGCGGGAGTGGCAGGTCGAGCACCCGAACCTGCCGCCGCTCACGATGAGCGTCAACCTGTCCGCCAAGCAGCTGCAGCACCCGGGGTTGGTGGCGGACGTCGTGGGGGCGATCGACGACTCGGGTCTAGACCCGGCGTGCCTGATCCTCGAGATCACCGAGAGCGTGCTCATGCAGTTCACCGACGTGGTGTCGAGCACGCTGGACGAGCTCAAGGAGCTCGGTGTCCGGCTCGCGATCGACGACTTCGGCACGGGCTACTCGTCACTCGCACGGCTCCAGCGTCTCCCGGTGGACATCCTGAAGATCGACCGGAGCTTCATCGCCGGCCTCGAGAGTGGTTCGCAGGACTGGGCGGTCGCCCGGGCGATCATCGAGCTGGGGCAGAGCCTCCGGCTCGAGACGGTCGCCGAGGGTATCGAGCTCGCGGAGCAGCTGGTCCACCTTCAGTCGCTCCAATGTGACCGCTGCCAGGGGTTCTACTTCGCGAAACCCCTCGACCCCGAGACGATGGGGCGCTTGCTGCGACGCGCGGATCAGGGGCAGGACTGGATCGGCGAAGAGCTGGCACGGGAAGAAGCCCCCTCGAAGTCGTAAGCGCGTCACGAGGCGATGAGGCGACGTCGCCGCGTGACGCTCCGATGAGACGCGCTGCTCGGTTCTGAGCGGCGCGTCTCATCCCATGGAGCGCCCTCCTTCGTCGCCAAGACCGGCCCGGCGCGCCCGCACGATCGCTTCAGCGCGATCGGCGACCTGCAGCTTCGTGAAGATATTCGACACGTGGTTGCGAACCGTCTTCCCGGAGAGCGATAGGCGACGCGCTATGGCTTCGTTCGGATGCCCGTCGGCCAAGAGTTCCAACACCTCGGTCTCCCGCGGAGTCAGCTGTGGGAACGCTTCCTGTCCGCGTCCGGAGTGTCTTGAAGCGAAGAAGTCGACGAGGCGGTTGGCGACACCCGGGCTGAAGATCGATTCGCCGGCGGCCACCGCTCTGACGGCGCGCCGTATCGCATCGTGGGCCGCCCCCTTCAGGAGATAGCCGCGGGCGCCGGCGCGCATCGCGGCGAAGATCGAGTCGTCGTCTTCGAACATCGTCAGGACCAGAACGGCTATGTGCGGACTCGTCGACGTGATCCGCCGCGTCGCCTCGATCCCGTGGATGTCGGGTAGCTGCAGGTCCATCACGACGACATCCGGCTGCGCGGCCTCGGCCGCCTCGATCGCTTCGCCACCCGTCCCGACGGCAGCCACGACGGTGGTCGAGGGGGTGGTCTCGAGCAGCGTCCGAAGGCCGTCGCGGTAGAGCGGGTGATCGTCCACCAGCACAACCCGCAGCTCGTCGACCTCGTTCGTCATCACGGCAGCGGGAGACGGGCGACTATGCGCGTGCCCCGCTCCGGTCCCGACTCGACTGTGAGCGAGCCCCCGAGCTCTTCCGCCCGTTGGCGCATCGACGTCATGCCCACTCCGGAAGGTACGCCCGCATCTACGCCCCGGCCGTCATCCTCGACGACCACCGCCAGATCGTCGTCCCGCTGCAGGGTGATCGTGCAGGCCGAGGCGCCGCTGTGACGAGCCGCGTTGCTTGCCGCCTCTGCTGCGATACGAAAAGCAGCCACTTCCACCGCGGCCGGAAGGGGACCGGGATCGTCCGCCTCGACCCGGACCGAGAACCCGTTCGTGATGCTGGCGTCGAGCGCGGAGGTTGTTTGTCTGATCGCTCCGACGAGCCCGAGCTCGTCAAGAGACGGCGGCCGCAGTCCGTCGACGATGTTCCGCACGTTCACGATGGCGGCGCCCAGCTCCGCCTTGGCCCGGGCCAGCATCCGCTCGACTTCATCGGGATCACGATCGCGAAGCTCGGCGGCAAGGTCGAGCTGAAGTGCGATGCCGGCGAGCTGGGGTCCGAGACCGTCGTGCAGATCGTTGCGGATACGTCGCCGCTCTTCTTCCCGCGCGAGCACGAGGCGTTCGCGGCTGCTCGCCAACTCGTGCCCCAGGCGGATCGCTGCCACGGCAGATGCCAGTCTTGCGGCCAGGTCGTCTATCAGGTGACGTTCGTCCGCTCTGAAGGGTTCGGCTTCCGCCCGGCGCCCCAGGGCCAGATCTCCAACGTGGATACCGCGATCGATCAGGGGCACGACCTCGACGTCGGTCGTGTCCGACCCCGTCTCCACCGGCGGCAGGCCCTCGGGTTCTATGCGGACCGACGGGAGCCGCAGTGAGGCACGGATGACCTCTGCCGCGCGCTGCAACAGCGCGTCCGGGTCGTGCGCTGCGTTGAGCTCTCCCGTCAATCGAGACAGCACGGTGAGAGGCTCCGTCGTATCACCGTAGAGCAGCCGCCGGGTGGCGCGATCGGCGGCGCGAAGAAGCGGAAGTGCCGCGGCGGCGATGAGTGCAACAGCCATCGTGCTCGACCAGAGGTCGTCGCGTGGCCGTCCGAACCAATAATGGCCGAGCACGACGACGGTTCCGTAGATCGCCGCCGCCACCGCGCCCAGCACGAGCAGGACGGCTCCGCGTCGCACGACCCGCCGGATGTCGTAGAGGTCGTGCCGGACGATGCCGATGGTCGCGCCGATCGCCGGAAGCGAGATGAATACGAGCTCTGCCCATACCCAGCGTTCGCTGAAGCCGGTGATGCCGTCGACTACGGCAGCTCCCACCCACGCCAGCGCGCCGAGACTGAACCAGCTCACCTGAAGGCGAGTCTTCCCTCGAGTGATGACGAGCCGGTGCACGAGCGCGGCGATGCACGCGAGCGTCAGCGCGAGATAGAGGAGCGGAAGTGCGGGGAAGACGTCCTCGAAGCGATCGCCCCGTCCCTCTACTCCCAGGGGATGGGAGAGCCGAGCGAGAGCGCCGGGCATGTCGGGCTCGAACGGAGTCAGCGCGAACCAAGCCGTGTCCACCGCGACCAGCGCAACGACCGCGATGACGACGGGCCACCACCAGCGCGTCGGCGGTCTGCCGTCGGGAAAGAGCACCA
>DATLFS010000042.1:0-10341 GCA_035540935.1 Actinomycetota bacterium | reverse complement strand
GCAGGTCTGCTGCTTGTTCGGGCCGTCCGCCGCAGGCGGCGCGTACATACCTGCCTTCTGCGACGTGGTCTTCATGGTCGACGGGAACGCGTCGATGTACCTCGGCAGCCCGCGCATGGCCGAAGAGGTGATCGGCGAGCGTGTGACGCTCGAAGAGATGGGCGGCGCGCGCATGCATTGTGAAGTCTCTGGTTGCGGCGACCTGCTGTGTGCCGACGACAAGGCGGCGATCGATGCCGCCCGCGGTTACCTCACCTACTTCCCTCAGTCCTACCGCTCCGCGCCGGAGGCCGTCGCGGGACGCCCACCCGCCTTCGCGGGGTCGCTCGAGTCTCTGATCCCGGAGGACGAGTCACAGGCGTTCGACATGTATGCCGTCGTCGCAGGGCTCGTCGACGAGGAGTCGTTCTTCGAGATCAAGCCCGACTTCGCCAAAGAGCTGATCACCGGCCTAGGCCGGATCGAAGGTCGCACGGTCGGGATCGTCGCGAACCAGCCGAAAGAGAAGGGCGGCGTCCTCTTCGTCGACTCGTCTGACAAGGCGGCGCGCTTCGTATGGCTCTGCGACGCCTACAACATCCCTCTGGTGTTCCTCGCCGACGTGCCCGGGTTCATGATCGGCACCGCGGTCGAGCGGCAGGGCATCATCCGGCACGGTGCCAAGATGATCACGGCCATCAGCGAGGCAACCGTTCCGAAGTTCTGTGTCGTCGTCCGCAAGGCGTACGGCGCCGGGCTCTACGCGATGGCAGGGCCGGGTTTCGAGCCCGACGCGACGATCGCGCTGCCGACCGCACGCATCGCGGTGATGGGCCCCGAACCGGCGGTGAACGCCGTCTACTTCAACAAGATCCAGGCGATAGAGGATCCCGACGAGCGCGCCGCCTTCATCGCGGCCAAGCGGCAGGAGTACGAGGAGGACATCGATCTCATCCGTTTGGCGAGCGAGAACGTCGTGGACGCGGTCGTTCACCCGGACGATCTGCGCGCGGAGCTAACGAGGCGGATCGACTTCGCCCGCGGCAAGGACCGCCGATTCTCCGAGCGACGCCACGGCGTGCCACCTGTATGAAGTACGTCTCGCTGTCCACCGATGGTCCGGTGGCCACCGTCCGGATCGAGAGACCGGAGGCGCTCAACGCGATCTCCGGAAGCGTTGCCGACGAGCTGAAGAGCGCCTTCTACGAGGTCGGGTCGCGTCCGGACATCTGGGTGATGGTGCTGACCGGCGCCGGCGACAAAGCCTTCTGCGTCGGCGCCGATCTCAAGGAGCGCGGGTCCTTCACGCTCGACGACTTCCATTCGAACCGTCGCCAGATAAGAGGCATGTTCCAGCAACTGCGGGCCGTCCCGCAGCCGACCGTCGCCTCTGTCTTCGGGTTCGCGCTCGGCGGTGGTTTCGAGCTCGCGCTCTCGTGCGACCTGATCGTCGCGGCGGCGGGCACCCAGCTCGGCCTTCCCGAAGCGCGCGTGGGCCTCATCCCCGCCGGCGGCGGGACGCAGCTGCTCACGCGCAAGGTCGGAGAGGCGAGGGCGAAGGACCTCATCTTCCGGGGTCGCCGCGTCACCGCCGAGGAGGCGCATGCCGCCGGCCTGGTGGCGGAGGTGGTCGACCGCGAGGAGCTCGCCGCCCGGACGCTCCACATCGCCCGCGACATCTGTCGCTCGGCGCCCGTCGCCGTGCGGGAGGCGAAGCGCGCGATCGAGGCGGCCCTCGGCGGCTCGATCGACGACGGCATCGAGGCCGAGCACCAGGCGTGGGAGCGGGTCATCGTCACGGAGGACCGTGCCGAGGGGATCAATGCGTTCAACGACAAGCGCGATCCGGAGTGGGCGAATCGGTGACGCTCCCCTCGGCCGTCAGGATCCGCGAGGTCGGGCCCCGAGACGGCATCCAGAGCGAGAAGGCGCAGGTTGCGACCGCCGACAAGGTAAGGCTGATCGATGCTCTCTCGGAGACGGGTCTGGCGTTCATCGAGGCCGTCTCGTTCGTCTCGCCCAAAGCGATCCCGAACATGGCGGATGCCCGCGAGGTGTGGGAGGGCATCGACCGGAAACCCGGGGTCTTCTATTCGGCGCTGGTGCCCAACCGGCGCGGAGCGGAGACTGCCGTCGAGTGCGGCGTCGACGGGATCCAGGTCTTCATCGCGGCCACCGACTCGTACAACCTGAAGAACGTCAACCGGACGGTGAAAGAGTCGCTTCCGAACGTGAAGGAGGTCGTGGACGTCGCCTCTGCGGCCGGCATCCCGGTGGAAGGCACCATCTCCACCGCGTTCGGATGCCCCTACGAGGGTGACGTGCCGCCCGAGCGAGTGGTTGAGGTGTCGCGCTGGGTGATGGACTGCGGGATCTCGACGATCTCCTACGGCGACACGACCGGCATGGCAACGCCGAGGCGCGTCGGCGATCTGATCGAAGCGATCCGCGGGTCGCTGCCCGACCTCGGCTTGAACATGCACTTCCACGACACACGCGGCACCGGCCTGGCGAACGTCCTGACGGCACTCGAGCTCGGGGTCGACTACTTCGACGCCAGCATCGGCGGCATGGGCGGCAGTCCCTACGCGGAGGGGGCGACCGGCAACATCGCCACCGAGGACCTCGTGCACATGCTCGAGGACATGGGCATCGGGACCGGCGTCGATCTCGCCCGCCTGATCGAAGCGGGCCGCCTCGCGCAGACGTTCATACAGGGAGAGCTGCCGGGCAAGGTCCTGCGGGCCGGCCCGCGTCTCGCGCGGGCGTGAGCGGCTGCCCGCATCGCGTGGTGGGTGCGGCGATACTCTCTAGCCCGTGTTCTCCAAGATCCTCATAGCCAACCGCGGAGAGATCGCGGTGCGCATCGCACGCACCTGCCGATCGCTCGGGGTCGATTGTGTCGCCGTTTACTCGGATGTCGACGAAAGGTCGCGGCACGTCGCGGCGGCTACCGAGGCCGTGCATCTGCCGGGGGTCGCTCCCGCCGAGACCTACCTGAACGTCTCCCGCATCCTCGACGCAGCGCGCGCCAGCGGCGCGGAGGCAGTGCATCCCGGCTACGGCTTCCTCTCGGAGAACGGCGACTTCGCCGAGGCGGTCGTCGACGCCGGACTGGTGTGGGTGGGACCGCCGCCCGACGTCATCCGCGCCGTCGGCGACAAGGTGCAGGCGCGCCGCATCGCCACCGGCGCGGGCGTACCGGTGGTGCCGGGGGTGCTCGAGCCGGTCGAGGACGTGCAGGTCGTGGCGGCTTTCGCGGTCGAGCACGGATATCCGGTCGCGGTGAAGGCCGCCGGCGGTGGGGGCGGCCGTGGCTTGAAGATCGTGCGTTCCGAAGCCGAGATCGAAGAGGCGTTCGCCGCGGCGCGCCGCGAGGCGCAGGCTTACTTCGGGTCGTCGGACGTCTACGTCGAGAAGTACCTCGACGCGCCCAAGCATCTCGAGGTCCAGATCCTCGCGCCGCGTCCCGACCACGCCTTGTGGCTCGGCGTCCGCGACTGCTCGCTCCAAAGACGCCACCAGAAGCTGATCGAGGAGACGCCCCCGCCGCGCTGGTCCGAGCGCGCTCCGGAGATGGGGGACGCGGCCGTTCGCCTGTCGAAGGCGTGCGGGTACGTGAACGCGGGCACCGTCGAGATGCTCGTCGACGACGAAGGCGAGTTCTACTTCCTCGAGGTGAACGCGCGCCTTCAGGTCGAGCACACGGTCACGGAGGAGGTGCTCGGCGCCGACCTGGTCCGCGCGCAGCTCGAGATCGCGTCCGGCGACGGCATCGCGCTCGTGCAAGTCGATCTCACCCCCGCCGGTCACTCGATCGAGTGCCGCATCAACGCGGAGGATCCCGGGTTGTCCTTCGCTCCTTCCCCGGGTCGCATCACCCGCTACGTGGAGCCGTCGGGGCCCGGGATCCGCATCGACTCCGGCTACGGAGAGGGCGACGAGGTCCCGGGTGCGTACGACTCGTTGATAGCGAAGCTGATCACGCACGGTGAGACCCGCGACGAAGCGCGCACGAGGATGGTGGCAGCGCTCGACTCGTTCGTCATCGAAGGCGTGGCAACGACGATCCCTGCGCATCGCGTGCTGCTCGAGGAGGAATCGTTCGTCCGCGGCGACCACACCACCCGAACGGTCGAGAGCGGGGTGCTCGAGGTTCTGAGCGCGTCCGCCGGCGCTACCGACGTGCTCCTGGTCGAAGGGCAGGCGGTGCGCCTGTGGAACCCGGCCATGGCCGCGTCGGCTTCGGCCGCCGTCCACGGCGGACCCGCGGCTGGCGAGGTGCTGGCGCCGATGCAGGGGACGATCGTCAAGGTCCTTGTCGCCGAGGGGGACGCCGTGGCCGCCGGAGATCCTCTCTTGGTCCTCGAGGCGATGAAGATGGAGACGACGCTGACCGCGCCGAAGGACGGGGTGGTCGCGGAGCTCGAGGTCGCGCCGGGCGACGCGACCGGAGCGGGAACGCTCCTCCTCGTCCTCGAGTGAGCATCGGGACCGTCGCCCTGCTCGGCCTCCAGGTGGCGGCCGTTCTGGCGGTCGGCTGGTTCGCCTCGTCGCCCTGGGCGCGGCTCCGCCTCTGGGAGTGGCCGGAGCGGGCGCTCTTCTCCATCGTCGGGTTCGCCGGCTTCGCGTGGGTGCTGATGCTCGGCAACCTGCTGGGAGGCGGCGCGGTCTTCGGCGCGCCGTGGCCCGTCCCAGCCGCAGCGGCGATGGTGGCGGCGGCGGGGCTGTATCGCGGGCGGGCGCGGCTCCCCGCCGGTGTGCCCTGGCTCCGGCTCGCGCTGGCCGCCGCGGTCCTCTTGCTCCTCTACGTGGGCCCCGGCATCGTCGGCGGATCGGGCTTGAGGACCGGCGATCCTCCGTGGCATCTCGGCTGGACCGAGCAGCTCCTCGCGGGCGAACGCGTGCCCTCCGGTCCCGCGCCCGAGTTCGGGCGCAACGCCTATCCGTGGGGTTTCCACGCGCTGCTCGCGACGGCCACGCGCCTCGTTCCCTCCGCCGACCCGGTCCTCGCCCACGAGGCGACGCACGTCTTGATCGTGGTCGGGATCCCGCTCGCTGCGGCGTGCCTGGCGCGGCGCGTCGAGCCCCGTGCGGGCTGGCCGGCCGCCGCCCTCGTGTCGCTGGTGGGCGGCTTCGGTTGGATCTCGACGGGCCGTCCCGCGTTCTTCCCCAGCCCGCGGTCGCCGGGAGCCGGCGCCGATCTCGTCGTCGCCTCACCCAACTCGGTCTACGAGCTCCTTCCGCCTGCTTTCCCTCGCGAGCTCGGACTCGTGCTGCTCGGAGCCGCGGCGGTCCTTCTGCTGGACGCCGCTCGCTCCGACGAACGCCGCGACCGGCTCGCGGCCGGCGCGACCGTCGGACTCGCAGGCCTCGTCAGCCTCCCGATGTTCCTGAACGGCGCCGTCTGGCTGCTATGCGCCGCCATAGTGGCTCCTGCGCGCCGCCGCGTGCGCCTGGGGGAGACAGCCGGCGCGGCATTCGTGATCCTTCTTCCGTGGGCGTTGCCCGCGGCGATCGACCACGCTCGCTACGGCGGCTTCGTCAACGTCACGCCGCGCCTGGGGGTCGAGTGGCCCATCGACGACGCGCTGTGGTCGTGGGGCTTGCTGCTGCCGGCGGCGATCGTGGGCGTCTGGCTCGCGGCGCGTTCGCGGGAGGCGTCGCGCCTCCCGCTGCTCGCGTGTGCGGCGGGGACCGCAGCGTTGCTCCTCGTGGCCGTCCTGCGGGGGCACTACGACTGGGGTGTCGCCGGCAACGCGACGCTCCTGCACCAGGGCCGCGTATGGCCGGTGGCGCACCTGCTGGCCGCGGTGTTCGGCGCGCTCGCACTCCTCCGGTTGGCAGGTCGGTGGCGTGGGCGCGCCGGAGCCGCTGTGATAGCCGCGCTGCTCACGTGTGCCGCGGTGTCACCCGTGTTCGCTTCGATCCACCTGACCCGTCTCATCCGAGAGGAGAAGGCCGGCTTCGTCTTCGGCAGTCCGCAACTGGAGCGCGGTGCGTTCCTACGGCGCGCCGCCGCGCATCTGTCTGCGGACGACGTCGTCGAGGTGGAGGATTCGGAGGCGCTCGCGTTCCTTCTGTTCGCCTTCTCCGGGGCGCGGCTTGCGTCGTTCGACGACCCTCGCGCCGAGCGGAACGACCTTCGCATCCGCTTCGCCGATCTCGCGGAGGCATGGGATGAGCGCATGCGCACCGCGGGGTTCGACGCGGGGTGGCGCGTGCTGCCGGCGGACGAAGTCGACCTGCGTCGCCCGGTAGAGCTGGGATGGTTCGCCGGCCGCCGTTGGGCGCTGATCCGCGAGCGCTAGGTGCGAGAGGCCGTCTGCTACACGTCCAGCTCGTAGACGCGGAAGGAGTGTCGGATCACCGCCTGGGCGACGTTCCGCACCGGCACTCCTCCCGGGGTGGCCCCCCGCTCCTTTCCTGCGTGCGCGTGACCGTGCAGCGCGAGGTCGGCGCCGCACTCGTCGATCACCTCCGCCAGCAGATAGCTGCCGAGGAAGGGGTAGATCTCGAGGCGCTCGCCCGAGAGCGTGTCGGGGACCGGCGAGTAGTGGAGGAGTGCGATCCGCACGTCCGTGTCGAGGGAGCCGAGCGCGTCGCGCAGTTGCGACGCCATCCTCTTGGTGTGGCGGATGAAGGCTTTCATCTCGGGTTCACCGAAGTCGCTCGCGCTCGCTCCCTCGAAGCCGCCGCCGAAGCCCGGCGTTCCGGCGATGCCGACGGTCGTCCCGTTCACTTCGAACGTCGTGGCGTTGCCGTCGAGCACGTGGATCCCGGCGCGCCGAAGATCGGTTCGCAGGTCGTCGGCGAGATCGCTCTGGAAGTCGTGATTGCCGAGGACGGCCGCTTTCGGGACGCGCGAGCCCTCCAGCGCGTCGAGCAAGACGGCGAGTTCCCGCGGTCGCCCGTGCGTGGTGAGATCGCCGGCTAGGAGAAAGACGTCCGCCTGGTCGTCGAGGTGAGCGAAACCCTCGATGAGGGCGGCGCGCGTGTCCTCCGCGGCGTGTACGTCGCCTACTGCCGCGATCCTAAGGGTCATAGACGCTCGGTATCGGCGGGCTCGGAGCCCCCCGCGACCGTCGTTTCATTCCGTACCTGCGCGTCGGGGAATCGCTCGCGCAGCACGTCTTCGACCGCTCGACGGCGATCCTCTGCGGGCAACGCCCCCCGCACGACGATCGTGCCGTCCTCGCACGTGATGTCGAGTGACGGCTCGCCGACCCTCTCGTCGTGGATCAGCGCTTCCTTCGCGCGTGCGGCCAGGTAACCCTCGTCTTCGTGAACCTGAAGCTCGGGACAACGGCGCACGAGGTTCGTGAGCACGTGGTCGGGAACTTCGATGTCGTAGGCACGAGCGTGCAGGAGAAGCGCGAGCATCCGCGTCGGGTCTTCGGTCGTGCGCCGTTCGAGATAGGTCCAGTCGATCTCGGAGTTGCCGAGCACGACGAGCGCATCTTTCCAATAGTGCGTGTCGGGCTTATCGGTGATCGCCAGCGACAGGATGAGATCTTCAGGACCGATGACTCGAAGCTCGGTACCCAGGACACGCTCGGTGTCGCCGCGCTCGATCATCTCGTCGGTGACCTCGATGCGCTGATCGACACGGTGGATAAGGTCCACGAGGACGTCGTCCCGCGTGGCTTTCTCGAGCCAGTCCTCTTCCGGGTCCTTCGCTTCGAAGCCGCGGCGGGCAAGGCCTTCCTGAACCTTGGGCACGTCGTCCTCACGGAGGAAGATGTCTATGTCGCGCACCGGCTTGTCGATGCCGCGCAAAGCGGTCGCGATGCCGCCGATGGCGAGATATCCCACGTCTAGCTCGTTCAGCACGGCGATCACATCACTCAAGGCGTCGGCGACCACGTCCTCGCGTACCGGGCTCATTCGGACTTCCACTCCAGGTTCCGTACCGCAGCCATCAGCATGAGACCTCCATCGATCACGAACGAAGAACCGGTGACGTAGGCGGCGCCCTCGCTGCAGAGGTAGACGATCGCCGACGCGATCTCGTTGGCGTCGCCCGGGCGCCCGGCGGGGATGCCCGGACGGTCCACGGTACGCGGGTCGACGTCGTCTTGCCCGGTCATCGGCGTGGCGATCTCGCCCGGCGCGATCGCGTTGACGGTGATGCCGTGCTCGGCGAGCTCGAGCGCCATCACTTTCGTCAGCAGGCCGAGGCCACCCTTGGCCGCGCAATAGGCGGACGACTTCGGCAGGGGCACGTGCTCGTGCACCGACGTGACGTTGATGATGCGACCACCGTTTCCTGCGTCGACCATGCGGCGCGCTGCCTTCTGCGCGCAGAGGAAGGCGCCGTTCAGGTCGACGTCGAGCGTGTGCATCCAATCGTCGAAGTCGAGCTCGAGGAACGGCGATATGCGGCTCGTCCCCGCGTTGTTCACCAGCACGTCCACGCCGCCGAGTGCCTCGGCCAGCTCGTCGATCACCCCGGCCGCGTCCGGCAGGTCGCTCAGGTCGAGGCGCCGGATCTCGGCGCGGCGTCCCGCGGCAGCGACCTTCTCCGCGGTCGTCTTCGCTCCCGCCTCGTCTTCGTGCCACGTGACGCCGACGTCGTAGCCGGCGCGCGCGAGCGCGATGGCGGTCGCCTCACCGATCCCGGAGTCGGAGCCGGTCACGATGGCAACGGGCATGCGTCTCCTCTCGTGGCGGGATGCCGTCCGATGGCCGCATACCCTCGCTGCGCGCGCGAAAACGGCCGCTCAGCAGGGGAGCGGAGTAGAGCCTGTGGAGGAGCGAACCGCGGTCCGGGGACCGAGCAACGTGCGGTGCCACGACACAGAACCGTCGGATCCGTCGAGGACGACCAGAACGATCCGCTTCGGCGTGGCCACAGTCAGCAGGACCTCGGCGCAGCGATCTCGGTCGAGCCGGACGCCCCTCGCCCACACGGACGATTTCTGCTTCACGATCGGCATGTCGAAGTCGAGCGTCGTCCGCCAGAGTTGAGACGGCGCGCCGTGGCCGCGCCGCGCCGTCACCTCGGAGCCGGATGCGGTGAGCGTCACGTCCGCCAGATCTGCGCCGCGGCCGTCGACGGAGGCGAAGAGCGGCCACCGTTCCTCGCCGCCGTGGTTGGACGAGTGCCCTTGCCGGTTGTCGACGGTGTAGAAGAACGTCTCGCGGCCGCCCGGGTCGTGCTCGATCTGATGGCGCACGAACGAGTCCTCGACGCGGTCGCGGTCCAGGTCGCCGATCTCGCCGAAGCCCGACATGATGAACGTGAAGCAGATGCTCGTGCAGACCGGCGCCGGCGTGTAGCGGGTGCGGAACGTGCGCGCCCACAGCTTTCGCCCCGAGCCACCTCGCGCCCACAGCTTCATCGCGATCATGTTCTGCCCGAACCGGACATGGACGTCTCTCGTGACGATGTCGCGGAAGCCGTTGCGGTCGATATCGCCGGGTGAGTAAGGCCATCCGCCGGGCCCGTCCCAGCGGGCGATGCCGTCGCCGCCGTCGGTCAGATATGTGTGCATCGCGTAGTTCGACCCCCGCATGGTGTTCACGGCGATATCCGGGTCGCCGTTCGCGTTGACGTCGCGGAGCGGGAAGATCCACGCGATCTGCTCGAAGTCGTATCCGCCGCGGGTCCAGATGTCGCGGCCGTCGGTGCCTCGGCGCGCCGTGAGGATGTCGGTGACCTCCGGGGCCCCCTCGTCGCCGGAAGCGACGGAGTCGACGTTCGCCACGACGTAGTCGTCGCGGCCGTCGTCGTCGAGGTCGCGCACCGCCCACGGGTCCGCGATCCAGTTCACCGCCACGTCGCGGGCGGGATGTTCGTTCTCGGTCCCCGTTCGTCCGTCGATGACGACGGCGCGGGTGACGGAGGTGTAGGCGACGCCGGCGAAGACGATGTCGGTCAGACCGATGAGGATGTCATCGGCGCGGCCCTTCATCCCGTCGAACACGTCGATGCCGACTGGGGCGTCGGTGGCGACGATCGCCGGGTACGCGTCCACGATCGTCGTCCGGTAGCTCCTCTCCCAGAGCTTCTTGCCGCGGCGACCCTCGAGGGCCTCCACCTTGATCTCCCACTGGTCGATCGGACCGGTCGTGGTGTTCAGGCCGTAGAGCATCAGCGTTCCGTTCCGGCCCTTGCGGCCGACGCGTGCGTCGACCGGCACGACTAGGTCGGGGTACTTCTTCTCCCAGAGGACCTTCTCCCGCCGCCCCGAGAGAGCGGTGACGATCGTCTCACCCGTGTAGCTGATGTCCATCAACAGGATCGGCACCGGGCCGAAGTCGATCGTCACCTCGTAGTCCATCGCGACCGCATAGACGTCCCGGGCGCCATCGCGGTCGAGGTCGCGGGCGGGTTCGGCGAACGCGAACGTTCCGGAG
>DATLFS010000041.1:0-4509 GCA_035540935.1 Actinomycetota bacterium | reverse complement strand
TGGGTCGTCTGGTGGGACGAGTGGTCGTTTGCCGGTTCCTTCGACGAGGGCCCAGCCGTGGAGGGTCTTGAGGTCGTGGCAGTGGTCGCAGACGCGGTCGAGCCAGTCGATGAGGGTGATCTTCGATTGGGCCCAGTCGATGCGGTGGTCGCGTTCGAGGCGTCCGACCTGGGGGCAGCCTTCGGTGGTGCAGACGGGGTCTTTCCACTCGAGGGCTGATTGCTGCCACGCGTTGGGTGCGCGTCCGAGGTGGGCGACGCCGACGACTTTCTTGCCGTCGGTGACGATCGCGGCCAGGAACGCGTTGCCGGTGGCGAGCATGTCGTCGATCACGGAGACGGCGACGGGGCCGTAGCCGGCGATCTCGGTGACTTCGCCCGCGATCGGGTAGCCGCGCAACAAGGCGTCGAGGTCGACGCGAACGAGGATCTTCGCCTGCGAACTGCCGCCCCGCTTTCCTCCCGTGCCCTTCTCGGTCACGGTCGCAACGAGCGCGTCGGCGTCCAGCGCCTCCGACCGCTCGCGCCGGCCGTCACGACGCGCCGCGTCGAAGAGTTCTTGGCGCTTCGGCTGGATCGCCGCCATGACCGCGGCGATGCGCTCGGGGTTGTCCCGCAACGTGATCGACGACGACCCATCCGCGTGGCTCGACCGTCGCAGGAACCGTTCGTCGTGGATCCGCTTCCGCCGGTCCTCCGCACCCCGATCGGCTTCCGCCTTCAAGCGATCGCACTCCGAACGCAGCTCCGCGTGCGACAACCGCTGGGCCTTCTCGACCAACGCACCCGCATCGGCCGCTGGGTTCACCGACAGAGCGCCGGCGATCAACGTCGTCTGCTGCGACGACAACTCACCACGAGCGGCCGCATCCGCGACCTCCGGCAACCCCACCAGCTGATCCGCCGCCGACAGCTCCGCCGCGGCCTGCCCGACCGGCACCCCGGACAGCTTCGCCAACTCGTGGGCCGGCGACTTCTCTCCCCGTGAACGGAACGTGCCCGTCTCGGCCAACCGAGCGGCAGCCCGAGTGCGCATCGACGCCGCGATCTTCTCGAGCCTCGCCGCGTGTTGGACCGCGGCGCGAGCAGACGCGGCGTCGAGCAGACGAGGGTCGAAACCGACCGCCACCTTCTCCGCTTCACTCGTCAGCTCCCGCAACGTCAGCACAAAGCGGACGATACGACGAGGGTGGGACATCAATGCCGAACAGGCGCGGAAGCCAACGTGAACGGGTGGGTGCGCAACCGTAACGACGGGTCGGTCGAGGCCGTCTCGAGGGACCTGCGACGGAGGTCGCCTCGATGGTGGAGTGGTGCAAGGTGGGGCCGCCGCGAGCATCGGTCACCGGCGTGAGGGTGATCAACGAGGAGCCGGAGAACCTGGCGAGCTTCCGCGTGACCGCCTGACCCCCACGTCGCTAGCGCCTAGCGTCCGCTGCATGGACGTCTTCGAAGCGATGCGGACGACGCGGGCGATGCGCCGCCTCGACAACGACAAGCCGGTGTCCGACGACGACATCTGGACGATCGTCGAGTACGCCACCAAGGCCGCGACGGGCGGCAACAGCCAGCCCGTCCGCTGGATCGTCGTCCGCGACGCGGAGAAGCGGAAGCGGCTCGGCGACATCTACCGCGAGTGCTGGGCCCAGGTCGGCGCGATGTACCGACAGCGGACTCCGGCCGACGACACGCAGACCAATCGCATCCTCACCAGCGCCGACCACCTCGGCGAGCACATGGGCGAGGCGCCCGTGATCATCATCCCGGCGTCGAAGGGCGGCGACCCCGGCAGCGTGTATCCCGGCGTGCAGAACCTGTTCCTCGCGGCCCGCGCCCTCGGTCTCGGCACGACGCTGACGACGGTTCACAAGCTGAAAGAGGCCGAAGTGCGGCAGGTGCTCGACCTGCCCGAAGACGTGCAGACGTGGGCGATGATCCCCGTGGGCTACCCGACAGGGAAGTGGGGCGAGGCCAAGCGCCGTCCGGTCGAAGAAGTCACCTACTGGGACGGCTGGCGCCAGACCCGAACCCGCTGAAGGAACTTCCTCCAGCTATACTCTTCGGGCTGTTCCGTTCGAGTTGTACGACCGAAGGAAGCGTGGGCTGGGGCCCACGCTTCTTGATTGTCAGGGCCGTTCGCGACCCGCGAGAGAGAAGGTGAAGGAGGGACGATGGGACCGGTTGCCGAGCGTGTGCACGAGCTCGTCGAGCCTCTCGTCACCGCGTCGGGCCTCGAGCTCGTCGATGTCGAGCACGGCCCTGGCCTGCTGAAGATCACCCTCGACAAAGAGGGCGGCATCGACCTCGAAACGATCACGGAAGCGAGCGAGCAGATCTCCGACCTGCTCGACGTCCACGACCCCGTCCCGGGTCGTTACACCCTCGAGGTGACGAGTCCTGGCCTCGAGCGGCCGCTTCGCACGCCCCAGCAGTTCAAGCGCTTCGTCGGCACGCCGATCGTCGTCCGCACCCAGCCCGGGGTCGAGGGCGAGCGCCGGGTGCAGGACATCCTCGAGAGCGCGGACGACGAAGCGATCGTCGTCGGCGGACGCCGCCTCGCGTACGCCGACATCGAGCGCGCCCGCACCGTCTTCGAGTGGGGCGGCGCCGAGAAGAAGACCAACGCAGGCAAGCCGAACAAGGGCCAGAAGAGAGGGATCGGACGCCGATGAGTGTCAACAACGCCGACATGCTCGAGGCGATGCGCCAGCTCGCGGAGCTGCGCGGCATCCCGGTCCAGACCCTGTTCGAGGCGCTCGCCAACGCGCTCGAGACGGCGTACAAGCGCATGCCGGGCGCGTGGGAGAACTCGTGGGTCGACATCGATCCCGACACCGGCGAGTGGCACATCTACGCTCAGGAGCTCGACGAGAACGGCGATCCGTTCGGCGAGGAGTTCGAGGTCGAGATCGACAAGGGCACCTTCGGACGCATCGCCGCCCAGGCCGCGAAGCAGGTCATGAGCCAGCGCGTCCGCGAGGCCGAGCGCGACCAGAAGTACGAGGAGTACGCGGGCCGCGAGGGCGACATCGTCACCGGCATCATCCAGCAGAGCGACAACCGCTACACGCTCCTCGACCTCGGCAAGGTCGAGGCGCTGCTGCCGCAGGCCGAGCAGGTGCCCTACGAGCGCTATGACCACGGCGCCCGGCTCAAGGCCTACATCGTCGAGGTCCGCAAGACGACCAAGGGCCCGCAGATCGTCGTCTCCCGCACCCATCCGGGTCTGATCAAGCGGCTGTTCGAGCTCGAGGTCCCCGAGATCAGCTCCGGCGTCGTCGAGATCCGCGCCGCCGCCCGCGAACCGGGCCACCGCACGAAGATCGCGGTCTGGTCGAACGACCCGAACGTCGACCCCGTCGGCGCGTGCGTCGGCGCGCGTGGTGCCCGTGTCCGGATGGTCACCACGGAGCTCCGCGGCGAGAAGGTCGACATCGTCCCCTTCAGCGAGGAACCCGCGGAGTTCGTCATGCGGGCGCTGCAGCCGGCGAAGGTCAAGGAGGTCCTCCTCGACGAGATGACCGGCGTCGCGACCGTCGTCGTGCCCGACCACCAGCTGAGCCTGGCGATCGGGCGTGAGGGCCAGAACGCCCGCCTCGCCGCGCGCCTCACCGGCTGGAAGGTCGACATCAAGAGCGAGACGCAGCTCGCGGAGGAAGCCGCCTACCAGGATCAGGACTGGGCCGAGGGCGAGTGGGTCGAGGATCCCGAGACGGGCGAGATGGTGTGGAAGCCGGCCGAGGGCGGCGAGACGATCTCGGCCGAGCAGTGGGCCGAAGGGGCCACCGACGAGGAAGCGGGTGCAGGCGAGGAGCCGGCAGCCGATCTCGCCGCCGAGGCCACCGCGGTCCCCGCAGCCGATGCCGACGCGGTCCCGGCAGCCGACGCTGCCGAGTCCGGCGCGGAATCTGGGAACGGTTCCGCCGAGATGCCGGCGGAATCGACGCCCGAAACCTCGGAGGAGAACGCATAACCGCATCGGGCCCGATCCGGACCTGCGTCGGCTGCCGCGCCAAGCGCGAGCAGCAGGCGCTCCTCCGGGTCGCGCTCGGCGGTCAGGACGGCCTCGTCCTCGACCGCCGCGCACCGGGCCGCGGCGCGTGGTTGTGCGCGGAGACGGCCCTCGCCTGCTTCGAGCAGGCGGTCAAGAAACGAGCATTCGCCCGTACCCTGAAGGGACCCGTTCCGGACGGAGCGGTCGAATCACTTCGAAGAACCCTCACGGTTCGTGAGAACATGGAAGGTCGCGCTGTGTAGCTAGCGGCACGTACGAAAAAAGGAAGCGGTACAAACTCTTGCCTCAGAAGAAGATTCGGGTCTACGAGCTGGCCAGAGAGCTCGGACTCACCAACAAGGAGTGCCTCGACCTGTGCATCGCGCTCGGGATCGGCGTGAAGAGCCACTCCTCGAGCATCGAAGACGCACAGGCCGACCGGGTCCGCCGCAAGGCCGACGCCGAGGGGCTCCGGCGCGATGTGCAGCCGGAGGAGCCCGAGCCGGTCAAGAAGGC
>DATLFS010000040.1:0-18231 GCA_035540935.1 Actinomycetota bacterium | reverse complement strand
AACTCGGGGCGCGCCGGATCGTCATGCCGTCGGCCGGGAACGCGGGCGGGGCCTGGAGCCTCTACGCCGCCCGCGTCGGGCTCCCGATCACGGTGACGATGGCGGAGTCGGCGCCGGAGACGAATCGCGCCGAGGTGCGTGTCGCGGGGGGAGAGCTGGTCCTCGTCGACGGCACGATGGCCGACGCGGCGCGCCGCGCCCGCGAGATCGCGGAGGAGTCGGGCGCCTTCCTCGCCGCCACCTTCTCCGAGCCCTACCGGCTCGAGGGCAAGAAGACCGCGTGGCTCGAGACCTTCGACCGCCTCGGGTGGCGCCTTCCGCGCACGGTCGTGTTCCCGGTGGGGGGCGGCGTCGCGCTCCTCGCCTGCGCCAAGGCGGCCGAGGAGGCGCGCTCCCTGGGCCTCACGAGCGACCCGCCGCCGCGTCTGGTGGGGGTGCAGCCGGCCCGCTGCGCGCCGATCGTGCGGGCCTTCGAGCAGGGGGACGAGAAGGTTGCGCCGTGGGAGGACGTGGAGCTCACCGCGGCGGCCGGGCTGCGTGTCCCGGCGCCCTCGGAGGGCGATCTCGTCCTGCGCGCCGTGCGGGCGTCGGGAGGAAGGATGGTGGCGGTGCCGGAGGAGGACCTCCGCGCCTGGGTCGGCCGCCTCGCGCGGGCCGAAGGGGTATGGGCGTGTCCCGAGGGAGCCGCGGCCGTGGCCGGCGCGGCGCGCGTGGCGGAGCGAGGCGAGCTCGAAGGACCATGCGTTGTCTACAACACCGGTGCCGGCTCTAAATACGCATGGCTTGACTCGCCGCCGGCCGCGGCCTAGTATCGAACATACGTTCGACACGGCGGCTTCTCCCCGGGCCGTGAGGGCGGCGTTTTCCCCGGCGGCGCCCCCCGCGTCGGACGCAGGAACAGGGGCCCGATGGGCTCGCCTCTAGCGGCGGGTCGGTCGGGCCCCCTCTGCGTTGACGAGCGAGGTCGCGAAAAAAGGAAGGCCGGCGTCTGCCGTGACGAAGCGGTACGACGAGGAGATCGAGGTGACGCCCGACGCCTCGGCGGGCGCGCCGGTCGCGTTCTCCTGGCGGGGGCGTCGTTACGACGTCGATCAGCGTCTCGCGGCATGGGTCGAGGCATGGGCCGACGAGCGGGATCGCGCCTGGGTGCGCGTGCTCGCTCATCCGAGAGGCGCGACCGCCGACGGGACCGTCGACCCCGACGGCTTCCTCGTCTCGCACGCCGCGGTCTACGACCTCTACCTCGACCGGCGGCGCGGCGCATGGCGGCTCGCGCGGGTGTGGGACTGAGGATCGTGCGGCGCGCCGCGGATAGGGTCTTCGCCCATGAGCGACGCGACCCGGTTCGACGCGATCGCGCAGGGTTCGATCGACATCCCGGTCAACCGTCACCTCGGGTTCAGGATCGAAGGCCGCGACGGCGACGAAGTCGTGTTCTCGTGGCTGGTGCCGGAGGAGTACTGCAACTCCGCCGGCGGCCTCCAGGGAGGGATGCTCGCCGCCTTCGCGGATGCGGTGCTCGGCGGCGCCTGTGCGCTGGAGCTGCCGCCGGAGCGTTATCCCGCGCTCGCCGAGATGAAGGTCTCCTTGCTCCGCCCGGTGTCCGCGGGGACGAAGCTCACCGGCCGCGGCCGGGTGATCAAGAGTGGGCGACGCGTCCTCTTCGCCGAAGCCGACGTGACCGACGATCGGGGGAGGCTCGTGGCGCGCGCGTCGGGGACGGAGATCCCCGCCGACATGCCCTAGACGAACGGGCCCGCCGATGAGCGGGTTCGTCCACCTCCATTGCCATTCGACGTGGTCGCTGCTCGACGGCGCGATCCCCGCGGAGATGCTGCCGCACCTGGCGCGGGCGCTCGGATACGAGGCCGTCGCGCTGACCGACCACGACGCGTTGACCGGCGCGGTGCGATTCGCCAAGGCGTGCCGCAGCGCCGGGATCAAGCCGATCTACGGCGCGGAGCTTACCCTTGCCCCCCGCGCCGGCGGGGACCGGGCGCGGGAGGCCGAGCACGTGACCGTTCTGGCGCGGAACCGAACGGGCTACGCCAATCTCTGCCGTCTCCTCACCGGCGCCCATCTGACGAACGAGCGCGGCGCACCTCAAACCACGTTCGAGGCGCTGGCGGAACGAGGCGACGGCCTCTTCGTCCTCTCCGGCTGCGCCCGCGGCGAGATCGCCCGGCTGGCGGCCGCGGGGCGCATACCGGATGCGGTCGAGGCGGCGCGCAAATGGCACGGCGCCTTCGGCGATGCGTACCGGATCGAGGTCTTCGACCACATGGGCCCCGGAGATCACGCGCTCCGGAACCGCCTCTTGCGGGTCGCGTCCGAGGCGGGTGTCACGGCGGCAGCGACCAACGACGTCCACTACGCGCGCAGCACCGACGCGGTCGTCCACGAGCTGCTTCACGCGATCAAGCGGATCGTCCCGCTCTCGCCGACCCAGGCGCTGCGTCCCAACGCGGAATACCGGCTCAAGGGGCCGGAGGCGATGCGGCGGTTGTTCCGCGATGCGCCCGAGGCGTGCGACGAGACGCTCCGGATCGCAGAGGCCTGCGAGTTCGATCTCGATCTCGGGACCTATCACTTCCCGGAGAGCACGGCCGCGGGCGAGCGCGCGTCGGCGCTGCTGGCGCGCCGTTGCTTCGAAGGCGCGGCACGTCGCTTCGGCGCCGTCTCACGAGAGGTGGACGACCGCCTCCAGCACGAGCTGGCCATGATCACCCGGCTGGGGTGGCCGGGTTTCTTCCTCCTCGTCGCCGACATCGTCGATCACGTCCGTCGCGTGCTGGGGATCCGTTGCACCTGCCGGGGGAGCGCGGCCGGATCGCTGGTCTGCTACGTCCTCGGAATCTCCGACGTCGACCCCGTCCGCTACGACCTCTTGTTCGAGCGCTTCATGAACACGCGCCGCGAGGAGCTTCCGGACATCGACGTCGACGTCGAGTCGCACCGCCGCGAGGAGGTCCTCGACCACATCCTCGAGACCTACGGCGTGAGCCAGACCGCCGTCTGCTGCATGGTCGACACCTTTCGCGCCCGTATGGCGATCCGCGACGTCGGGAAGGCGCTCGGGCTTCCCGCGGACGAGATCGACGTCGTGGCCAAGGCGTTCCCGCGCATCTCGGCGCGCCACATCCCCCGGGCGCTCGAGAGCCTTCCGGAGCTCGCCGGTTCGAACCTGCGGTCTGCGCAGCTCGAGCGGCTGTTCGGGCTGTGCGCTTCGATCGACGGGTTCCCGCGCCATCTCGCGCTGCACCCGTCCGGCGTGATCCTCTCGTCGCCCGATCTCGGCGACCGCGTGCCGATGCAGGAGTCCTTCGGCGGCTTCCGCATGCTGCAGGCCGACAAGGACGACGTGGAGGACCTCGGTCTCGTCAAGCTCGACGTCCTCGGCGTCCGCATGCTGTCGTCGATCTCGCATGCCGTCGACGAGATCGAGCGCACCACCGGCGCCAAGCCCGACCTCGACCGCCTGCCGAAGGACGACGCCGCGACCTTCGACCTGATCCGCTCGTCGCGGACGCTCGGTTGCTTCCAGATCGAGTCGCCCGGGCAACGCGAGCTGCTGGCGCGGCTGCAGCCGGATCGCTTCGAGGACCTCATCATCGACATCTCGTTGTTCCGCCCGGGGCCGGTCCAGTCCGACATGGTGGGTCCCTACCTCGACCGGCGGCACGGCTTCGCCGAGATCCGCCATCCGCACCCATCGCTGGCGCCGATCCTGCGCGAGACGAACGGCATCATCGTCTTCCACGAGCAGCTGATCAGGGTGATAGCCGCGGCGACCGGATGCTCCCTCGACGATGCCGACTACATCCGCCGGCACCTCGATTCGGAGCGGCCGTCCCTGCCGGACGATCCGAACTCGCGGCCGCGCACCGATCTCGACGGGCCGCGGAACCAGACCGACGACGACAACGAGGTCGGCCGGTGGTTCGTCGCGCGCGCCGAGCGGCGCGGCTATCCCCGCGAGCAGGCGGTCGCTCTGTGGAAAGAGGTGTTCGCCTTCGCCTCGTTCGGATTCTGCAAGTCGCACGCGGCGGCGTTCGCCGTGCCGACCTATCTCTCGGCGTGGCTCAAGGCGCATCATCCGGCCGCGTTCTTCGCCGGGATCCTGACGCACGACCCGGGGATGTATCCCCGCCGGCTGCTGGCGGCGGATGCGCGCGCCTGCGGGATCGAGATCCGGCCGCTCGACGTCAACCGGTCGGCATCGGTGTATCGCGTGGAGGACGGCGGCGCCGCGGTGCGGCTCGCGCTCTCCGAGGTGCGAGGCATCTCGACCGCCGAGATGACCTCGATACTCGCGGCGCGCCGTGAGCGACCGTTCGTTTCTCTGGACGACTTCGTCCGCCGGTGCGAGGTCTCGCGCCCCGTGCTCGAGAACCTCGTCCACGTCGGCGCCTTCGATCCGATCTGCGGCCCGCAGCGGCGCCGGGAGCTTCTATGGCGGGTGGCGGCTCTCTGCTCCGAGGCCCCGGCCTCTCCGGGCGATCAGCTGACGCTCTCACTCGACGATCCGGTCGCTCCGGCTCTGCCGGGGCTGACGGCGTACTCGCCTCAGGAGGAGACCGAGGCAGAGCTGGAGGTCACCGGTATCGACGCCCGCCGCCACCTGATGGAGCTCTACCGGCCGCTGGTCGACGCGATCGGCTGCACACCCGCGGCGGCCCTCGGGCGGGTGCGGAACGACGGAGAGGTCTGGGTCGCCGGCGTGAAGGTGGCGACGCAGACGCCGGCGATCCGGTCGGGCAGGCGGATCATCTTCGTGACGATCGACGACCTGACGGGTCCGATCGACGTCACCGTGTTCGAGCGGGTCCAACCGCGGTGCGCCGCGACCGTCTTCCATTCGTGGCTCCTGTTGTTCCGCGGGGTGGTGCGCAAGCGGGGCGGCGCCTCGCTCACGCGAACGACCCACCGCGACGCGGTGGGCATCACCGTGGTCGTGGAGGAGGCGTTCGATCTGGCGGAGCTGGCGCGGGACCAGGAGAGCGGGATCGGTTTGCACCCCGCGCTGATGCGGCAGCGGCGACGTCAGGCGCGAGGGGCCGCCGCCGGGCCGCGGCCCGCGCCGGCGAAGCTGTGGCATTCGAGCGGCGGCTCCGCCGGGCGCTGACCTGCGGGACATAGGGTGGATCCGGTGGAGAACATCCTGCACGTCGACATGGATGCGTTCTACGCGTCAGTCGAGGTGGTCAAGGATCCTTCGCTGCGCGGGCTGCCGGTGGTCGTAGGAGGCCTCGGCGGTCGCGGCGTCGTCACCAGCGCGTCGTACGAGGCACGGGAGTACGGCGTCACGTCCGCGATGCCGATCGTGCGGGCCCGGCGGCTCTGTCCGCATGCCGTCTATCTGCCGAACGACTTCGCCGCGTACGCGCATTATTCCGAGCGGATCCGCGAGATCTTCACCTCCTACACGCCGCTGGTAGAGCCGCTCTCGCTGGACGAGGCCTTCCTCGACGTGGCGGGAGCCGTGAAGCTCTTCGGCCCGCCGGTCGACATCGCCCGCCGCATCAGAGCCGACATCGCCGGTCTCGGGCTCACGTGCTCGGTCGGGATCGCGCCCAACAAGTTCTTGGCGAAGCTGGCGTCGGCGCGGGCCAAGCCCGACGGGCTGCTGGTGGTGCCCCGGGACGGGATCGCCGGGTTCCTCGATCCCTTGCCTCTCACCGCCCTCTGGGGTGTCGGCGAGCAGACGGCCGAGGCGCTCCGCCGGCTGGGGATGCGCACCGTCGCGGACGTCAAGACGCTCCCGCGGCGCACGCTCGAGAGGGCGCTGGGCGACGCCGCCGGAGCCCATCTCCACGCCCTGGCCCTCGGCATCGACGATCGGCCCGTCCGGCCGGACGAGCCGGCGAAGTCGGTGGGATCGGAGGAGACGTTCGAGAGCGATCTCGATCACGAGCCGCACATCCTGAGGGAGATCCTCCGCCTCTCCGAGAGGACGGCTTCGCGGCTGCGGGGGAAGGGCCTCTGCGGACGCACCGTGACCCTGAAGGTCCGGTTCTCGAACTTCAAGACGATCACGCGGGCGCGGACCGCGGAGGCCGAGCTCGATACGGGCCCCGAGATCTACGCGGTCGCGCGCGATCTCTACCGGCGGCTCGACCCGGATCGGCCGCGCATCCGTCTGCTGGGCGTAACGGTGTCCGGATTGCAGCCCGGGCCGCCGCGCCGCCAGCTGACGATCCTGGCGGAGGCCGAGGGCCCGCGCTGGAGCGACGCGACGCGAGCCGTCGACGACATCAAGGCGAGGTTCGGCGGCGACGCGGTGCGACCGGCGACGCTGCTCGAGTAGGAGGGGGACCGACTCTGCCTACCTATAATCGAGAGGTGCCCCTATCGGAGCGCGAACGGCGCATCCTCGAGGAGATCGAACGGAACCTCTACGAAGAGGATCCATCTTTCGCCGGGGATCTGGACCGCCGTCGCGTCCGGCTGCCGCGCCGCACCGGACCGTTCCTCTTCGCGGCAGGTTTCATACTCTTGCTCGCGTTCTTCATCACGCGCAACATCCTTATCGGGGTCGCCGCTTTCGCAGCGATGGTCGCCGGCATGATTTTGGTCGCCGGGTCCATCTCTGCGGCGTTTTCGGGCGATCGCAGCACCAGGAACGCGGCAGCACGTCGCGCATTCGGTGGCCTCGCAGACCGCGCCTCCCGCCGCCGCAGACGTCCCTGACACACAAAGTTCAGGTTCGTCCCGCCGGATGGGCTCACGCCCCTTGCTCCCTTCGATGAGCGCGCGCTACATTGCATCGGGTCCGACACGGATCGCGGGCGCACGGACCCAATGGGCTCGTCCGTCTTTGTGTTTTTGATCGATCAAAGAAGTGGGAGGTTCGCGCGCTCTTATGGAGGGTTTTACGGCTGAGCAGGCATGCCGTTACACCGGTTGCACCCCGCATCAACTTCGTTACTGGGATCGCATCAACCTCGTTCGGCCGAGCGTGCAGTCGACCGGAGGACGTCCGGGCGTCAGACGTCTCTACTCGTTCCGAGATCTCGTCCAGCTCAAGGTGATCGCGTCCCTCCTCGACGGAGGCATGAGCCTCCAGCGGGTGCGGCGGGCCTACGACTACCTCCGCAAGAAGGCGCGGCTCGAGGAGCACCTCTCATCCGTGCGGCTCATCAGCGACGGCAGCAGCATCTTCGACGTCCGTTCGGACGGGGACGTCGCGGACGCGCTCAAGGAAGGCCAGCTGGCGTTCTTCCTCGCGATCGACCAGGTGGCGACCAAGGTCGACCGCCGCGTCTCGGACTACCTCTACGACCGGGAGGAGTTCGTGCAGGCCGTGAGGAAGGTCGGGGGCGAGGTCGAGCGGCAGCTGGACCACGACACGGTCCGCCGTCTCCGCGCCGGTTCCGGCGCCTGACGCTCAGCCCGGACGGACGAGCGATCGCGGCGAGAACAACCGCATCCCGCGCTCCCACCACGAGGCCTTGTGCCACAGAGCTGCCCGCAGATCGCGCACGATAGACCGCGCTTCACGCCCGTCGACCTCGCCGCCGGGCGCTGAGTACACGGCCCGATCGTGGAGCGACGCGAGCTGCAGCGTCGATGATTCCGAAAGCTCCTTCATGCGCGCGATCCTGCGGGCGTAGGCCCGCGCCGATTCCGCGGGGCCGCGGGGCGCGGCGAGCTCTCCCGCTTCGTACATGAACTCGAGGAAGGCGGCGGCCGCGACGGAACGCGGATCGCGGGCGTCGCGGTAGAGCCTGCGGACGCGCCGCGCCTTGAGGGCCGGTACCGCCCCCAGACACAGCACGGCGAGCGCTACGAGGACGAGGGCGAGGTTCCGGAAGGTCCTCTCCCAGCGGATGTCTTCCTCCTGCGTCGCCGGAGACGCGGGCGCGCCCGCCGGACGGTTCTCCTGACGCGCTATCGAGCCTCCAACCCCGGGCTCGTTCAGACGGCGCGCGTCGCTGGCGCCCTCACCTTCGCCGGCGCCGCCGCGGCCGACTCCTCCATCGTTCCCGAGGACGCCTCCCGACGCGGGGACGAACGTGTACTCGGGAACGATCGGCGGCCGATCGATGCGCGGTGTCGGCTCGAACCGCACCCATCCGTAATCCTCGAAGTACACCTCCGGCCACGCATGCGCGTCCGTGCCGCGGACGACGTACGTGTCTCCCCCCTCGGGCTGGCCGGGGAGGAAGCCGACGACCACGCGGGTGGGATAGCCGAGGGACCTCGAAAGCGCCGCGAACGCCGCCGCGAACTGCTGGCAGTAACCCGTTCTCGTATCGAGCAGGAAGCGCGTGAGGAGGTCGGCCGACGTCTCCTGGTCGCGCGCTATCTGGTCGGGCGCGGGGATCGAATACGTGTAGTCGCCGCTGCGAAAAGCGTCCTGGATCGCCACGAGTTGCTCGTACGGTGTCGTGTATCCCTCGATCCATCGGTCGCGCAGGTTCTCGACACGCGGGTCGAGGTCGGGGCGCGTGGTGAAGACCGGGTCGATCCGCCCCGGACGAGCGTGCTGAAGCTCGCGGAACGTCGGCGACGGCGCAACGGATTCCACACGGTAGGAGAGCTCGCTCCTGAGCTCGCCTTCGAGCCGCAGGTCGCCCGTCAACGGATGGACCCGCAGATCTTCCTCCCGTCCGGAGCCGAGCATGTCGACCTCGACGGGCTGTACCGCGCCGGGCAGGTGGCGGCCCTGCAACCCGACGATCCTGATCTCCTGCTCGACCCGGTCGCGCGCCCGCTTCACCGGGATCCAGGGGTCGTCGTCGAACCCGTCGAGGATGCCGCTCGCGGGCGTCAGTTCCTCGTCCTCGGTCGGCGGGCTCCACGTTTCGCCGTCGTAATGCGGCAGCGCCACGAGCCGCCAGTAGGAACGACGCTCCGAGCGGACGCGGAACAGAACCAGATCCGACTGATTCACGAGGCTCGGAGCGATCGACACGAGCGGATCGATACGTCCGCCGCCTTTCCCCTCCGTGCCGAGGCCGCCTCCGACCTCGTTGCGCCACGCCAGGAGCCCGTCGCCGAGCGCCGGGAGGAAGATCGGCGCGACGAGCGCGGCGGCTACGCAGGCGGCCCCCATGCGGCGCGCGAGCGACCCGGTCACCGCGTCCGGCTCAGGAGCACGATCGGCCGACCACGCGCCGACCCACCGGCCCCAGGAGCGGATTCGGTGCGACGACTCGAAGCCCCAGAACAGCAGCAGCGCCACGAGGAAGAGAGGTACGAGCAGAGGCGCGCCTCGGCCCGTACCGACGATCATCGTGACCGAGAACAAGGCCACGCCTGGGAGCACCGCCAGCAGCGGGCGTTTCCAACGGAAAGCGGCGAGCTCGGCGAACGTGGCCGCCATCCACATCCCGGCGACCAGCAAGATGACGTAACCCGGCCTTACGGGGACCGGTGCGTAGTCGATCTGCGAGAAGCCGTAGGCGCGTCCTGCCGCGCGCCCGACGGCGGCGATCGCGGTCGGTGTCGGGAACCCGAAGAAGGTTCGTTCGGCCGCGAAGAGAAAGGTCACGTACCACACGAGGCCGGCGCCCGAAGCTGCGAGCGTGATGAGCGCTCCGAGGCCGAGGCGCCGGAAGATCATCACGAAGCCGACGGCCAAGAGGATCCCGAGGAGCACGGGGCCGACGTAGTTCCCTCGCCCGAAGAGTTGGTTGAAGGACAGGAGCGTCACGAGGAGGACGCCGGCGAGACCTAGGCGCGCTCGTGCTTCAGATCCCATGCGTCACCTCCTCCGCGGTGCTGCGCATCCCTCCGCCCAATGCCGCCCACGCCTTTTGCAAGCTCTCGCCCGGTCCGACGACGACGGATGGGATACCGCCGCGCCCCAAGCGCGCTACCGCATCGCGCAGGTGCGATTCGGCCGGCGGGAGCCGGTCGCCGCGGAAACGGTGCGATGGGAACAGGAGCACGACGGCGTTCCGGAAGCGGCGCAAGCAGCGCGTCACGGCGGCCGCTGAGTCGGCGGAAAGGGCGGTCGACACAACGACGAGCGTCCCCTCGGCGCCGGTGGCCGCCTCGAGCTCCGCGAGGCGAACGTGCAGCGGGTCGGGGACGCCGCCGCCGGCCGCGGGGCGCAGCTCGGCGAGGAGATCGAGGCATCTCTGGAGGTGGTCGTTGCCGCGACCCGAGGGGATGCCCGGCGTGGCCGCTCCCGTAAGCCGGAACGTATAGCCGGAGCGGTGGTAGAGGTCGGCGAACGAGGCCGCGGCTTCGACCGCTCGATCGAACGCGCCGGGGGACGTGCCGTCGGCCCGGTCGTCGAGGAGGATCGTGGCGCGGGTGTGCCACGGCGTCTCCTCCTGGCGGATCATCGGTTTCCCGCGCTTGGCGGTCGACGGCCAGTGGATCTTCCTGAGATCGTCGCCCTGCGCGTACTCCCGGAGCGTGTAGAAGTCCTCACCGCGCGCGCCGGAGAGCTGCCGCAGCGCGGACATCGCTGCGCTGCGCTGCGTCCCCAGGTCGCGCGGCAGCGTGAGGCGCTCGATGCGTGGATGTACCAGGAGATCGGTCGTGCCGGCGATCACCACGGAGGTGCCGGCGAGCGCGAACGGGTCGACGTAGGAGATGCGGAGAGGCCCGAGCTCGTAGCGGCCGCGGCGCGCCGGGCGGAGCCGGTAGGAGGCGGTGCGCTCACCGCGCGGCTCGACGCCGCTCAGAGCGAAGCGCGCCTGACCCGCGAGCTCGAGAGGCAGCCGGTCCTCGATCAGCAGGAGGGGGAGCGCACGGCGGCCCTCGTTGCGGACGGTCAGCTCGACCGTCACTTCCTGTCCGGCGCGGGCCCGCGCGGGGATCAGCGCGCGGTCGACGCCTACGGCCTCGCGCCTCCACGCGACGACCGCGACGGCGATGCCGACGAGGACGACGAAGGCGAAACCCACCTGCTCGAGCGGCCCGGCGCCGAAGGCGCGGCCGGTGCCCCAGAGCGCGACGCCCGTTCCCGCGGTCAGCCAGCCGCGGACCGTCGGCATGCTAGGTCCCGCTGGTCGGGATCGAGACCCGGTCGACCAAGGCGGCGAGCACGTCCTGGGCGCGGGCCCCTCGCATCTGAGCTTCGGGCGCGAGGACCACGCGGTGCGAGAGCACCGGGACGGTCAGCTCCTTGATGTCGTCGGGGATGACGAAGTCGCGGCTGCGGCTGGCGGCCGCGGCGCGCGCCGCCCGGAGCAGGAACAACGAGGCGCGGGGGCTGGCGCCGAGATAGATGTCGGGGTGCTCGCGCGTCGCTTCGGTCACGTCGACGATGTAGCGCTTGAGGGAAGGCGCAACGTGCACGTCGCGGGCCGCCTTGATCAGCACCGCGACCTCGGTCGCGTCCGATACCGGCTCGAGCTCGTCCAGCACGGAGCGCGCGCCGTGGGTGTCGAGGATCTCGAGCTCAGACCCTCGCCCGGGATAGCCGATCGAGAGCCTCATCATGAAGCGGTCGAGCTGCGATTCGGGGAGTGGATAGGTGCCCTCGTGCTCGAGCGGGTTCTGCGTCGCGATCACCATGAAGGGCTCTTCGAGCCGGTAGGTGGTCCCGTCTACCGTCACCTGCCGCTCCTCCATGCATTCGAGGAGGGCCGACTGGGTCTTGGGTGAGGCGCGGTTGATCTCGTCGCCAAGGCAGATGTTGGCGAAGACGGCGCCGGGCTTGAACTCGAACTCGCCCGTCCTTTGATCCCAGAAGTTGACGCCGGTGACGTCGGTCGGCAGGAGGTCGGGGGTGAACTGGATCCGCTGCCAGGTGCAGTCGATCGAGCGGGCCAGTGATTTGGCGAGCATCGTCTTCCCGACGCCCGGGACGTCTTCGAGCAGAACGTGACCTTCGGCGAGCAGGGCGACGAGGGCGAGGCGGATGATGTCGCCCTTGCCTTGGATGGCCCGCTCCATGTTCTCGGCGATCCGCTCGAACGCGGAGTGGAACGCTGAGAAATCGGTCGGCGTCATCGCCGTCATGCCGGGCTCCTTCATTCTGATGGGGCGCAGTTGAGGTTAGCAGCGGCGTGCGCCGTCTCCGGCAGCTTCGCTTTGCATTGACGTTCGCCGCGGCCGCAAGGTTCCCTGGCCGCGCGCCGGTGAAGGCGAAGTCGTAGTCTTCGTGCTCCACGGCGAACGGAGGAGGACGGATGGCAGGATGGGGCGACGATCCGGAGCTCGAACGGCTGCGCGGACTGCTGCAGGACGGGTGGACCGTGACGGAGATCGACAGCGACCCGGACGCGGCCGGGGGTCCGAGCGACACGGTGCGCCTCGAGAAGGACGGCGAGACCCAGGAGTGCACCTCGGACCACCTCGCCTTCCATCGCTTCGTCGAGGGGCTGCGCGACGAGGTCGAATAGCCTCCTATCGCGGTAGTAGCAGGTGGCTATACTGCGCCCACGTGGGGGCGTCCGGCCCGCCGGACGCCGAGAGAGAAGGGGGAAGCCGGTGAGGCGATCCGATCACGGACGGGCACGTCTGTTGCTGGCGCTGCTCGCCGCCGTCGCGCTGCTCGCGGCCGCCTGCGGTGGTGACGACGGTGGTGGAAGCGAACAGGCCGGAGACGACGAAGAGGTCACCCTCATCTTCGGCACCTCTGCGGATCCCGTCGTCCTCGACGGCGCCCTCGTGTCCGACGGCGAGTCGCTGCGTGCGATCGACCAGATGTTCGAGGGCCTCGTTACGCTCGAACCCGGCGGCACCGAGGTAGCGCCGAACCTCGCGACCGACTGGGAGGCCTCGGAGGACGGACTGGAGTGGACCTTCAATCTGCGTGAGGGAGTCACGTTCCACGACGGCACGGAGTTCAACGCCGAGGCCGTCTGCTACAACTTCGACCGCTGGTACAACTTCGAAGGCTCCTTCCAGAACCCCGCCGCGACCTACTACTGGCAGACGGTCTTCGGCGGCTTCGCCGAGTACGACCCGGACAGCGGCGCGCCGAAGGAGTCGCTATACGAGAGCTGCGAGGTGACCGACGACCTCCAGGTGGTCCTCCGGCTCACGAAGCCTTCGTCGTCATTCCTGCCCGCGCTCGCGCTCACGAACTTCACCTTCGCGAGCCCGGACGCCCTCGAGCAGTACGGCGCGAACGAAGGAGAGGTGGATGCCGAAGGCATCTTCCGCGCCACCGGCACGTTCGGCACCGAGCACCCGATCGGCACCGGACCCTTCAAGTTCGTCTCGTGGGAACGGAACAACCGCCTCGTCATGGAGCGCAACGAGGACTACTGGGGGGACTTCCCCGGCAACGTCGATACGCTGATCTTCCGGCCTATCCCGGACAACGCCGCCCGGCTTCAGGCGCTGCAGTCCGGTGAGATCCAGGGCTACGACCTGGTCGAGCCGCAGGACTTCGAGACCATCGAGGCGGACGACAACCTGCAGCTCATCAACCGGCCGGCCTTCAACATCGGCTACATCGGGATCAACCAGGCGATCGAGCCGCTGGACGACCTCGTGGTCCGCCAGGCCATCGCGCACGCGATCGACCGCCAGGAGATCGTCGATGCGTTCTACGCAGGCCAAGGCGAGGTGGCGAAGCAGTTCATGCCTCCGGAGCTCTTCGGCTACGCGGACGACGTGACCGAGTACGAGTTCGACCCCGAGCGCGCGAAGCAGCTCCTCACCGACGCCGGCTACGAGCTCCCGGTGAAGATCGACTTCGCCTATCCGACCGACGTCTCCCGTCCGTACATGCCGGACCCGCAGGCGAACTTCGAGGCGATGGTCGAGGACCTCGAGCAATGCTGCTTCGAGGTCGAGGAGAAGTCGGCCATCTGGAGCCCGAACTATCTCGACAACGCGGACAACGGCCGCTACGGGCTCTACCTGCTGGGTTGGACCGGCGACTTCGGCGACCCCGACAACTTCATCGGGACGTTCTTCCAGACCCCCCAGAAGGCGTGGGGCTTCGATAATCCCGAGATCTTCGACTGCCTCGACCAAGCCGAGGCCGAGACCGACCAGGACGCCCGCACCGCTCTGTACGAGGAGTGCAACCGCATCATCATGGACTTCCTGCCGGGCGTTCCCTACGTGCACACCGAGCCGGCGCTCGCCTTCACCGCCAACGTGAAGGGCTACGTGCCGAGCCCGGTTTCGCTCGAGCCCTTCTCGCTGGTGACGGTCGAGAGCTGATCCCTTAGCGACGGAGGGGGGCGGCGGCGCCGCTCCCCTCCGGCTCCCGATGTTCAAGTACATCGTCCGGCGGCTCCTCCTCACGATCCCGATCCTCATCGGGTTGTCTTTCCTGGTGTTCGTGTTCGTCCGCACTCTGCCGGGCGGACCCGGCATCGCCCTGCTCGGCGAGCGCGCGACGGAGGAGTCGCGGGAGGCGATCGAGCGCGAGCTGGGGCTCGACAAGCCGCTGGTCTCCCAGTACACGACGTACCTCGGCAATCTCGTGCGGGGTGATCTGGGGAGCAGCATCGTCACGCGGCGCCCGGTCATGGACGAGCTGCTCGAGCGGTTCCCCGCGACGGTCGAGCTTGGCTTTGCCGCGATGCTGTTCGCGGTCGCCGTGGGGGTTCCGCTCGGCTACGTGGCGGCCAAGCGCTACCAGGGCTTCCTCGACAACGCGAGCCTCTTCGGATCGCTTATCGGGATCTCGTTCCCGATCTTCTTCCTCGCGTTGATCCTCAAGTACGTCTTCGCGGTGAAGCTCGGCTGGCTGCCGAGCATCGGCCGGATGACCGTCACGAGGTCGCTGGAGCACCCGACGAACTTCTACGTGATCGACGCGCTCGTCGCGGGCGACGTGGCGGCGCTGACCGACGTCCTGAAGCACCTGATCCTCCCGGCGATCGCACTGGGGACGATCCCGCTCGCGATCATCGCTCGCATCACGCGCGCCGCGACGCTCGACGTGCTGAGCGAGGACTACGTCCGCACGGCGCGTGCCAAAGGCCTCGACCCGGGCATCGTCGACCGGAGGCACGTCCTCCGCAACGCGCTGCTGCCGGTCGTGACCGTGATCGGCCTGCAGACGGGCCTGTTGCTGACGGGCGCCGTCCTCACCGAGACGGTATTCGCGTGGAACGGCGTGGGCTCGTGGATGGTGAACGCGATCAACGCGCGGGACTTCGCCGTCATCCAGGGCGGCATCGTCTTCTTCGCGTTCATCGTCGTCGTCACGAATCTGATCGTCGACATCTCTTACGCGTTCCTCAATCCGAGGATCCGCTACTCGTGAGCGTCGCCGAGGCGGAGGCCGCGGAACTCAGTCTCGAAGATCAGTCGGGGCTGTGGCGCGACGCGTTCGAGCGGCTGCGACGGAATCCCGGAGCGATCGCCGGCGCCCTGATCATCGTCGCTTTCGCCGCGGTCGCGGTGTTCGCGCCGGCGCTTGCGCCGCACGGGCCGAACCAGCAGGTCGGCCGCCTCGCCGCCGTCCCCCCGGGGCCGAGCGCCGAGTTCCCGCTCGGCCTCGACCAGCAGGGACGCGACGTCCTCTCACGCATCATCTTCGGCGCGCGGCTGTCGCTCCTGGTCGGCGTGGTCTCCGCGGGCGTCGGTCTGACGATCGGCATGGTGCTGGGTTCGGTCGCCGGTTACTTCGGGCGCTGGGTGGACACGGCCGTCATGCGGACGATGGACCTGATGCTCGCGGTCCCGCAGTTCCTGCTCGCGCTCGCGATCGTGACCGCGCTCGGCCCCGGGCTGGTGCAGATCATGGTCGCTGTGGGCATCGCCAACGTGCCGCAGTTCGCGCGTCTGCTGCGAGGCTCGATCCTGGCGCAGCGCGAGGCGGATTACGTCCTGGCGGCGCGGTCCCTCGGCGCGCCGGGACGACGGTTGCTCCTCGCGCACATACTTCCGAACTCGATCGCGCCGGTGATCGTGCAGGGCACGCTTGCGATGGCCACCGCGATCATCGACGTCGCCGGCCTCTCCTTCCTCGGCCTTGGACCCGCCGACCCTCGGCTGACGGAGTGGGGAAAGATGGTGGCGGAGAACGCGGGACGGCTCGAGTCGGCTCCGCACCTCGTGCTCTTCCCGGGGTTCGCGATCGTGATCAGCGTCCTGGGCCTCAACCTGATCGGCGATGGACTGCGCGAAGCCCTCGACCCAAAGCTGAAGAGCTGACTGATGGCGCTGCTGCGGGTCGAAGATCTGGCCGTGCGTTTCGAGACGCGCAAGGCGACGATCCACGCGGTCAACGGCATCTCCTTCGAACTCGAGCAGGGGGAGACCTTGGGCATCGTCGGAGAGTCCGGATGTGGCAAGTCCGTCTCGTCGCTCGCGCTGCTCGGCATCCTCCCGAAGAACGGACGCGTCACGTCCGGGAGCGTTCGTTTCGGGGGTCGAGAGCTGTTGGAACTGTCGGACGCGCAGATGCGCGAGGTGCGCGGCCGCGACATAGCGATGATCTTCCAGGACCCGATGACCTCGCTGAACCCGGTGCTCCCGATCCGGGTGCAGATAACGGAAGCGCTCCGCAAGCATCTGAGGATGAACGACGACCAAGCGCGCGAGGAGGCGGTGAGGCTTCTGCAACGCGTCGGGATCCCCGCGGCGAGAGAAAGGGTCGACGACTACCCTCACCAGTTCTCCGGCGGCATGCGGCAGCGGGTGATGATCGCGATGGCGATCTCGTGCCGCCCGAAGGTGCTCATCGCCGACGAGCCGACGACCGCGCTCGATGTCACGATCCAGGCGCAGATCCTCGAGGTGCTGCGCCAGCTGGTGGCAGAGGAGCGCATGGCCCTCGTCCTCATCACTCACGATCTGGGCGTCGTCGCCGGCCTTTGTGAGCGCACCCACGTGATGTATGCGGGCCGTTTCATCGAAACGGGAACGACGTCGGATCTGTTCGCGCGTCCGCGCCATCCCTACACCCTCGGTCTGCTCAAGAGCGTTCCGAGGCTCGATGCGGCGCGCAAGGAGCGCCTCGAACCGATCCAGGGAGTGCCGCGCGATCTGCGGTCTCTCGGCGAAGGATGTGCCTTCGCGCCGCGCTGCCTCTACGCGACGGACCGGTCATGGGAAGAGACGCCTCCGCTGCGTGACGTCGCGCCCGGGCATCGCGTTGCCTGCTGGAATCCGGTCCCGGATGCGGACCTGCCGGATCGCGGCGCGCCGGAAGGGGAGGCGGGATGAGCGCCCCGCTCGTGCACGTCGACGATCTCAAGGTCTATTTCCCGATCCGCTCCGGCGTCGTGTTCGAGCGCCACGTCGGAGACGTCAAGGCGGTCGACGGCGTCACCTTCGACATCCTGCGCGGCGAGACCCTCGGGTTGGTAGGGGAGTCCGGCTGCGGGAAGACGACCGTCGGGCGCGCCGTCCTGCGCCTCTACGAACCCACTTCGGGGCGGATCGAGTTCGACGGTGTCGACATCGCGTCGATGTCGCCGCGCGGTCTGCGCGCGGCGCGCCGTCGGATGCAGATGGTCTTCCAGGACCCCTATTCGTCGTTGAACCCGCGGCAGAACGTGGGCAACATCGTCGGGGAGCCGATGAGGATCCACGGCCTCGCGTCGGGACGCGACCTCGAGCGGCGCGTGCAGGAGCTCCTCGACGTGGTGGGGCTTCCGAAGGGGGCGCTCAACCGGTACCCCCACGAATTCTCGGGAGGGCAGCGGCAGCGGATCGGGCTGGCGCGGGCGCTCGCGCTCAATCCGGATCTGATCGTGGCCGACGAGCCCGTGTCGGCGCTCGACGTGTCGATCCAGGCGCAGATCATCAACCTCCTCGAGGACCTCCAGGGCGAGTTCGACCTCACCTACCTCTTCATCGCCCACGACCTGGCGGTCGTGCGGCATATCTCGGATCGCATCGCGGTGATGTACCTCGGCAAGATCGTCGAGGTGGCGCCCTCCGACGATCTGTACGGCGCGCCGCTGCATCCGTACACCAAGGCGCTGTTGTCGGCGGTTCCGATCCCCGACCCGGAGGTCGAGAGGACGAGGGAGCGCATCATCCTCACCGGCGACCTGCCGTCGCCGGCCGACCCGCCGCCGGGATGCCGGTTCCACACCCGCTGCCCCTACCGGCAGCCGGAACGGTGCGACACGGAGGTCCCGGAGCTCCGGACCCTGGGGCCCGGGCACGGGGTCGCCTGCCATTACGCGGAGGAGATCCGGGCGGGCCATATCGCCCCCGCCCCCACCGCCACCGCCTGACCCCACTTTCTGTGCAGTGGGTCGCGCCGGGCGCGACCGCGGGCCCACAGAGCCCGGGATCCCGATATCTCTCTGGGGCATGGGTCGCGCCCGCGACCGGAAACCCACAAAGATCCCGAGATCCCGGCTTCTCCGGGAGGTGGGTCGCGCTCAGCGCGAC
>DATLFS010000039.1:0-43738 GCA_035540935.1 Actinomycetota bacterium | reverse complement strand
AGATCCGCTCCCTGCAGGTCCTTGAGGCGGATCGCCAGGTCCCGGAGAACGATCGTGGCGTTTCGAGGGTCCGGGCGGGCGACGTCACCGAAACGGGCTCGTACGTCTTTGGGGGTGAACAGCGAGCGCGCCCGCTCGAGCGCGTACTCCGCCTCGGATAGTTGCCCCGCCTCGAGTGCGCGAGACAGAGCGTCCTCGCGGGCCGCCGGCAGGAGCGCAGGTTTGGTGACCGGGTTCCGGTCTAGCGATACCCGCCCCGTCGGCGCGGCCGAAGGCCTGCTCGACGGAGCGGCGGCCGCAGCCGCCGGTACCGAAACGGCGGCCACCAGGGCCACGGCCAGGAACTTCCTCACGTGCTTCCTCCTCGATCGGGGAACGGCAACAGAACCTTCCAGCATCAGGGCGCGCCGTTCTAGGGGGATAAGCGTCTTTCTTGCGACATCCGAGGCCACATCGGCGTCGCGCCGGAGATCCTTGAGGAGGTGCCCGGAAGGAGACACGCCACGCGACGAACGATCTCGACGGGCCGACGTAGCCAGGAGTAGCATCGCTACCGGGGATCAAGTCCACGGGTAGCGACGCCAGCGGGGGGCCCAGATGAAGCGGTTATCGACCACGTTCATGGTCCTCGGACTGGTAGTCGGTTCCGTAGCGACCGCGGAGGCCGGGAAGCCAGAGCGCAAGCGCGTCGAGCGCACGGTCGAGGGGAGCTACGGCGCGTACCCGGCGCCGGTCACCGGCTGCAACAACGCACTGGGTTCGTACGCTTGCATGATCGTCGAAGCCCGATCAACGGAAGCCTTCTTCACCGCGCAGGTCAGGGACGCTCACGGCCAGCCGGTTTTCGTCCAGGTGAGAAGTGATGGAGCGCAGGTCGCGACGTTCTGCGGCGAGACCCCGGAGCCGATCAGGATCGCCCGAGGATCCTCGCTCGAGTTTTATGTCGCTCTGGAAAATTGGCCGGGAGATTTCCAGCCGGATTGCCCAGCCAACAGAGTCAAGACGAACGGAACGATCAGCGTCACGCTCTCGAATAGGCCGTAACCGGTCCCGGCGAGAGCAGCTTCACAACCGACCAGTGCTGTTGTCAGCAGGGCGGGAGGGACTCGAACCCCCGACCACTGGTTTTGGAGACCAGCGCTCTACCAAACTGAGCTACCGCCCTAGGGGTCTACGAGTGTATGCGCGGCCAAGTCGGCAGGCTACGCCGCGGCCACGCGGCGGGACCGCAGCGCGACGGCTGCTCCGGCGACCGCAATCGCGCCGGCCAGGCCCCCCAGGTAGCGCTTGCGGTTGCGCGCCACATGAGAGCGCGCCTCTTCGATGCGGGTCCGGCGCGCCGGGATGTCCACGAGGGCCGGGAGGAGAGCTGCCGGTGGCTCCGCGGTGGTCGTGGCGAGTGCGGCAAGGCCGCCGGCCAGCGCCTCGTAGCGGTCGAGCTCGGCGCGGCAGTCGGCGCAGCGCGCGAGGTGCCGCCTCACGCCAAGTTGCACCGGCTTCTCGTCGGCGAAAGCCGGAAGCATCGTCTGGATCTCTTCACACCGCATCTTCATCCTCCGAGAACAGCATTTCCTTCAGCTTCTTCCGACCCCGGTGCACCCGCACCTTCGCGGCGGTCTCGCTGATCTCGAGCCTCTTGGCCAGCTCCTCGATCCCGAGGCCGTACACGTCCCGCAACACGACCGCCTCCCGGTAAAGGGGAGGCAGCGCCTGGAGCGCCTCCTGCAGACGATCCATCTCGACCTTCGCCCCGGCGGCCGCCTCGACCGATCCGCGAGCGGGGATCTGCTCGAGGACCTCGTCGCCCGGGCCGGCCTCACGGGACCGGCGGCGGGTACGCGCCCGGTGCTTCGAGATGGCTGCATTCGTCGCCACCCGGTACAGCCACGTGCTGAACATCGCCTCGCCGCGGAAACCCCGCAGCCCTCGATAAGCCTTGAGGTACGCGTCCTGCGTCGCCTCGACGGCATCGTCGGGATCTCCGAGAACCCGCAAACAAAGCGTGTACACGTCCCGATAGGTCGCCTCCACGAGCTCCCGCCACGCGCCCTCGTCACCCTGCTTGCAGCGCTCGACGAGCTCGTCGGCCACGAGCTCTCGCGGAGCCGCTCCACCGGTCCCCTTCAGACGCCTCATCCCGTCGTAGGTTACCGAGCGGCCGCGTGCGGCCGGTCAGTCGCCTAGCAGCGACTCGAGCTGGGAGAGGAGCGAGGCACGGTGATGCTCGTCCTCGCGGAGCCGCCGAACTTCGTCGGCGGAGAGAGACAGCAGGTCGTTCACGGCGTCGATCAGCTCATCTGGGTCGAACGGCTTGGTCATGTGGCGCGCCGCGCCGAGCGAGAGACTCTGCTCGAAATCCTTCTCGCCCGCCTTCGCCGTCAGGACCAGCACGCGCGTGTGACGGCCGCTGCCAGAGCGCGCCATCTCCTCGAGAACGTCGTATCCGTCCATCGCCGGCATCATGATGTCGAGGATCAGAAGGTCGGGCGCGTCCCACCGGAGCGACTCCACCACCTGCTGGCCATCGCGCAGAGCGGAGACGGCGTGGCCCTCCGACTTCATCAGGTGCGTGATCACCTGTCTGACGTCCGGATCGTCCTCGGCGATGAAGATGCGCGACACGGGTCCTCCTAGAAGCGGCTGCCACAGACGACATCGGCGGGCGAACGGCGTTCTTGAGCCTCCGAACGGGAGGGCTACGCTCTCCGCCCGATGCCGAGAAACACCCCTGTCGGAGATGCCTGGTTCGGACACCGGACGCACCGACCGCCGTTCCCGCCGGTGCCTGCGGTGGTGGAAGCGGTGCGCGAGCGCGGGTGGCGGGTCACCCTCTGCCTCCCCGCCCTCGATGAAGAGGAGACGATCGGCGAGATCTGCCGCTCGGCCCGCCGGCATCTCCTCGAGGAGACGGGCCTCGTAGGCGAGATCATCGTGATCGACTCCGGATCGAGCGACGGCACCGCCGCCGTCGCCGCCGAAGCCGGGGCGACCGTGCATCGCGCCGACGCGATCCGGCCCGATCTGCCCCTACTCAGAGGCAAAGGCGACGCGTTGTGGAAGTCGCTCGCGGTTGCGACCGGCGACGTGATCGTGTGGATCGACGCCGACGTGCGGAACTTCGCCCCCGAGTGGGTGGCTCGGCTCATCCTGCCGCTCCTCGACGACGAGGTCCACTTCGTGAAGGCCTTCTACAAGCGCACCCTCGGCGCGGCCGCCGGAAACGGCACCGGCGGTCGGGTGACGGAGATCCTGGTCCGGCCTTTGTTCAACCTCTTGGTGCCGGAGCTTGCCCGCGTGCTGCAGCCGCTCGCCGGTGAGTGCGCCGGACGAACCGAGACGCTCCGCACGATCCCGTTCGTGGCCGGTTACGGGGTGGACGCATGTCTGCTCGTCGATCTCGTCGACCGCCTCGGGCTCGATGCCGTCGCCCAGGTGGATCTCGGGGAGCGCGTGCATCGCAACCGCGACACGCTCGAGCTCGGTCGCATGTCCCTGGAGATCTTGCACGGGCTGTTCGTGCGCCTCCAGGCACAGGGACGGATCCGTGTGAGGGACGAGCTTCCCGGCGACATCGCCGCGCTCTTCCCCGCCCCCGACGAAGACCCACCGGTCGTCGCCGTCCGGCCCGCGCTCGCAGACCTCGGATCCGGCTAGGGCGGCGGATCGGCGAGGTCGTCCACCTCCCGATCGGCGGGAACGACCGACGGCGCCTCGAGCGGCGACGCGGTGCGGGCGAACGGCGTCACCTCCTCGCCCAGGACGCGCGTGATCCATAGGTGACCCAGCAGGATCTTGCCTACGGCCACGGCCGGCACGCCGAGAAGGACACCCCAGAACCCCGCTATCGCGCCTCCGCCCAGGAGCGCCAGCACGACCGTTGCCGGATGGATCTGCACGGCGCGCCGCATGACCATCGGGCTGACGACGTGGTTGTCGAGCTGTTGGACGACCAGCTCGACCAGCGCCGCCTTGAGGCCGAGGCCGACTCCTCCGGTGACGGTTCCGACGAGGAACCCGATCGCACCGCCGATGAAGGGGCCGACGAGCGGGATCAGGTTGAAGAACCCGGCGATCGCCCCGATGATCAGCCAGAAGGGGAGGCCGATGATCCAGAAGCCGAGCGCCGACAGGGCGCCGACGGTGAACGCGACGAAGAGCTGACCGCGGAAGAAACCTCCGACCGCCCTCCCCAGCTTCGACCCGACGTCCGCCGCCTCCGGGCGAAGCTGCTCGGGGAACAGGTTCAGGACGTCCCGCTGGATGTTGGGGAGGTCGATCAAGAGATAGAGAGCGAGGAGGGGCCCGAGGATGAACGCGAGGAGCCCCTCGAGGATCGCGCCGCCGAACTCCGTCAGCGCGCCCGCCCTCTCCGCGATCCTTTTCCGGACGCGCTCGACCACCCGATCACAGTTGCGGCCCGCGACCTCGTCGCCGAGGAGGCAGCGGAATTGTGTCGTGTCGACCTCGACGCCGGTCGTACTTTCAACGCCGCCGCTCACATCCTCGACGAACTCGATGAGCTCTCCGCGGAAGCGCGGCCACTCGTCGGAGAACGTGTCTATCTGCGTGCCGACGAACGGTGCGAGGAGGAAGCCGATCAGGACGGCACTCCCGAGGATCACCACATAGGAGCCGAGCGTGCCGACCACGCGCGGGACACCCCGCCCCTCCAGCCATGAGATCGGCGGGTTCAGCAGGTAGATCACGAGGAGAGCCAGCACCAACGGCGGGAACAGCACGCGGAGCTTGAGGAGGATCCATACCGAGATCGCCAGCAGGATGAGGAGCCCGATGATGGCCCATGCCGCCATCCCGGCCCGCCGCAGCCGCTCCCCCGAGGGGAGATGGGGATGCATCGGCCTCGTCATGTGCGGCCAGTATCCCCGCTTCCATCCGCATACACCCGGCGCGCCAGCACCTCGGCGGCTTCCTCGAGGGCGCCGGATGCGTCCATCAGCGCGCGCTCACCCGCGAGGTCCGTGAGCGAAAGAGCCGCCGCGAAACCTTGCTCGCGCCATGTCTCCCGTCCTCCCTCGAGCGCGCCCGCGATCAGCACGACCGGGACTCCGGCCGCGCGTGCGGCGCGGGCGACGGCGACCGGCGTCTTGCCGCCGAGGCTACCGGCGTCGAACCTCCCCTCGCCGGTGATGACGAGGTCCGTGGTGGCCAGATGCTGCTCGAGGCGCGCCCACGAGGCGACGCGGTCGAAACCGCGTTCGAGACGCGCTCCGAGGAAGCCCGCGAGGCCCCAGGCGAGTCCGCCTCCCGCGCCGCTCATCGGAAGGTCGCCGGAGATGCCCGTGATCGCGACCAGTCGCTCGAGGCCGGCTTCGAGGCGCTCGACTTCGGAAGGCGACGCACCCTTCTGAGGCGCGAACACCCGCGCCGCGCCCGCGGGGCCCACGAGCGCGTTGTCGACATCGCACAGAGCGACAGCGGGAAGGCGCGGTGTCTCTCCCGCCTCGACGGAATGCAGGCGAGCGAGGGCCCCGCCGCCGGGGGCGAGAGGGTGCCCGCGGCGATCGAGGAACCTCCAGCCGAAGGCCGATGCCGCCCCGGTGCCGCCGTCGGTCCACATGCTCCCGCCGACGCCGACAGAGATCCCCGCGACGTTCTCACGCTCGGCGGCGCGGATCAGGAGGCCGACGCCCGCCGACGACGCGCGGAGGGCCGCGCCCGGCCGCGGCCCTCGGGGTGGAGCGGCCGCCCGCGCCGCTTCCAGCACCGCCTCGTTCCGCAGCACGACGAAGGGCGCGTCGACCGGGCGGCCCCACGGATCGCACGAGGCCGCACGGCGCGACCTGCCGCCGGCCGCGACCGCGACGTCGAGCGTCCCTTCGCCGCCGTCGGCGAGCGGGAGCTCGACGACGGTGGCGTCGGGGAAGACGCGGGCGACACCGCGGGCGATCGCGGCAGCGGCCTCGGCCGCGCCGAGGGTGCCCTTCAGCTTGTCCGGCGCGATGAGCACGCGCATCGCCGGTTCAGCGGCGCGCCGCGGCGGCAAGCTCGCCGAGGAAGGCGACCGCGCCGGACGGTCCGTCGACCACGACATCGGCGCGCCGCAGGATCTCCTCCGGGGTCTCCTCGGAATCAACCGCCACCCGCACGGTCTCCGCGCCTTCTCTCGCCAGGCGATCGAGAGCGTCGAACGCCGGCAGGTCGACCAGATCGTCGCCGGCGAACATCGCGCCCGAGAGGCGCTCCTCGCGCGCGCGGCGGAAAACGACGTCGGCCTTCGACATCTCGACCGGAGGACGCAACTCGAGCGCCATCTTCCCGCTCGCGGTGGCGAGCCCGTCGCGCGCCGCGAGATCGGCGACGGCGGCTCGCGCGGTCTCGGCCGCTCGATCTCGGTCGTCCGCGTTCCGCCAGTGAACCGTGACCGCAACGACCTTGTCCTCGACGACGATCCCGTCCACCTCGGCCGCGGCGACCCTGTCCTCGATCTCACGGCGCGCCGCGGCGATGCGGTCGCGCCACGGTTCGAGGCGCGGGTCGAGACTGGTCCGACCGCGGTGAGCCCGCTCGGCCCCATGCGTCCCCCATACCTCGACATCCGGTCCCAGCCACGCCGCGAGCTCGTGGGTGGCGCGCCCGGAGACGACCGAGACGACCGCGAATACCTCGGAGAGCTGCGCGAGCGTGTCGACGACGCCGGGAAGCGGCCGCGCATCCGAAGGAACCGGCACGATCTCGGAGAGGGTCCCGTCGAAATCGAGAAAGATGCCGCTCTCGCCGGGCGAAGATGTCAGAGGTCGCACCACATCCGGAAGCACGTCTCGCAGGGTAGTGCCGACCGCGCCCCTATGCTCGCCCGATGCGGCGTGTTGCTCCGATCGTCCTCGCGCTCCTTCTAGCCGCCTGCCGCCCGGAGCGCGTAGAGCTCGAGTACCGGTTCGAGGAAGGCGAGACGTTCGCCTACGTCATGACCGCCGATGCCGACGCATCGTGGACGATCGGGGGCACGGACGGCTCCGGCTCCTACCGCATCGTCGTCGGCGTACACGAGCGCGTCGAAGAGGTGACCGCCGAAGGCGCTCTGGTCCACGTTGCGATGACCCCCCTCGAGGTCCGCGAAGAGGGCCTTCCCTCGCCGGGATCCTCCCGCCGTGAGTTCGTGCTGCGCGCGGGGTCGAAGGGGGAGGTCCTGGACGTGCTCGAGGTCGGTGGCGTGGCGGCCGACGACCTCCACCCGGACGAGCTTGCGTTCATCGGCACCTACCGTCCGCCGCTGCCGCTCGAACCGGTGCGGCTGCGCGGAACGTGGGAGTCCGAGCAGCAGGTCAGCGTCGGGCGGGTGTTCCAGGACGTCGTGACCGTCGGTTCGCTCGAGGCGCTGGGCCTGGAGCGCGGCTCGGCCGCAGCTCGTCTCGCTTACACGGGGGAAGGTCCCCTGGTCTGGACGACGTCGCTGCCGCAGGGGGAGGCGGAGCTGAACGGAGCCTCGCAGACCAGAACCGTCGCGACGGTCGACCTCGAGGAAGGCATGCTTCGCGGGGCGAGATCGACGACCCGCGGAAACTTCGAGGTACGGGTGATGACGTCGGATCAGGTCGAGGTGACCGGCACACTCGAGCTGACGTTGCGCCTCGACCTCCGGGCCGTCGACGAATGATGGGCTAGGCCTCGTCGAGCCCCACGATCACGTGAACGTCGACGGTCGTGGACAGGTTGTCCGGCTTTGGTTCCACGATCCAGCCGTTCGCGCCCGCCAGCGCCTCCGCCTGCGGACGTGAGGCCGCCGACGTCCAGTAGACGGTCGTCCTGCTGAAGTTCCCCAGTGCGTCGTCGACCGCGATGACCTCGAAGCCGAGGCGGGCGAGCCGGTCCGCCATCCTCTCGGCCGCGCCCGTGACGCCTCCCGTTCCGTTCAGTACCTGGACGGTCGTTCCGGCGAACGACACTGCGGGAGAGGCCTCCGTCTTCTCGGCGGGGCCCGGTGACGCCTTAGAGGGCGTATCCCGCGGCGACGGAGGCGGCGAAGGCGACGGCGAGGCGGTTGCGGCGGCAGGCGTAGGAGTCGGGGACGGCTGGATGGACAAGCCAGTCTGATCCGTTCCGCCGATCGTGTTCACGCCGACCCAGACGCCGCCGCCGAGCACGGCGAACGCGAACATCCACGGCAGAACCCATCCGAGGAACGAACGGAGGAACGGCCACGAGGCCCCGGTCGAGTGCCGGCCCATACTTACCGGCCCGCGATCACCGTCTGGCGTCGTTGGGGACGTATTCCGTCCCGAGCAGGCGAGCAACCCGCTGACGCTGGCGGTACGTCCGGAGTCGGGTGAGACGCTTCACGAGGATCGGGTCGTAGGCAAGCGCCGCGGGTTTCTCGAGCAGATCGTTCAGCAGCTGGTAGTACCGCGTGGCCGACATGTCGAAGCGGTCGCGGATGGCCTGCTCCTTGACGCCGGCGTGCTTCCACCACGACCGCTCGAAGTCGAGGATGTCTACGTCGCGCTCACTAAGCGTTTCGTGCTGGATCTCCCTGTCGCTCATGGGCTTCAGGGTAGTCGCCGGACGTTCCGCAACGGCGGATTTCCGAGCCGCGTATCAGGGGAACAGGCCGCGGGTCAGGTGGGCCTCCGCCACGCGTCCCACGCCGATCCAGTGTGCGGCCTGACGCATCGTCAAGCCCTTCGACCGCGCGAGCTCGAAGACCTCGTCGAAGGATCGCTCCATGATCAACCGCAGGCGGTCGTTCACCTCTTCCTCGCTCCAGAAGTAGGCCTGGATGTCCTGAACCCATTCGAAGTAGGACACGGTCACGCCGCCCGAGTTGGCGAGGATGTCGGGGACAACGAAGATCCCGCGGTCGGCCAGGATCTTGTCGGCCTCGAAGGTGACGGGGCCGTTCGCCGCTTCGCACACGATCTTGGCCCGGACCCGATCCGCGTTCTTCACGGTGATCACACCTTCGACCGCGGCCGGGACGAGGACGTCGCAGTCGACCTCTAGGAGCTCTTCGTTGGTGATGCGCTCCGCACCGGGGAACCCGGAGACGGTGCCGGCCTCGCGCTTGTGGCGATTGATGGCCTCGGGGTCGAGACCCTTCTCGCGGTAGAGACCGCCGTCGATGTCGCTGACCGCGACGACACGACATCCCGCGTCGTGAAGGAGTTGCGCGGCGTGGCCGCCGACCTTCCCGTAGCCCTGGATCGCGACCGAGACCTCCTCGAGACCGAGCCCGAGCTGCTTCAGGGTGGAAAAGAGCACGTACATGACCCCGCGGCTCGTAGCGCCGCCGCGGCCTTTCGAGCCCCCGATCGCCACCGGCTTGCCGGTCACCACGCCGGGCGCCGAATAGCCCTTGTTCATCGAGTACGTATCCATGATCCAGGACATGACCTCTTCGTTCGTGTTCATGTCGGGCGCCGGGATGTCGCGCTCGGGCCCGATGAGAGGCAGGATCTCGGAGGCGAAACGACGCGTCATCCGCTCGAGCTCCGCGCGCGAGTGTGCTCGCACGTCCACCGCGACGCCCCCCTTGGCACCGCCGAAGGGGATGCCGGCGATCGCGCACTTCCACGTCATCCACATGGCCAGCGCCTTGACCTCATCGAGGTCGACCTGCGGCGCGTAACGGATACCCCCCTTGGCCGGGCCTCGCGTTACGTTGTGATGTACGCGGTACCCCTGATACACCCGGGTCGACCCGTCGTCCATCCGGAACGGGACCGACACGACGAGGGCGCGCTTCGGCGAACGAAGGATCTGGTGCACGCCGGGAGCGAGACCCATCAGCTCCGCCACCTCGTCGAGCTGTGCGCGCGCGGTTTCCCACGGCGATTCGTGTGAGGTATCCGGAGCGGTCGTCTCTTCTGAACGGTCCACCTGAGTCTCCCTCGCGGCCGGTTCCGAGCTGGAGACAGGATTCGAACCTGCGACCTACCGCTTACAAGGCGGTTGCTCTACCAGCCTGAGCTACTCCAGCACGGAAAGTAGGTTACCGCCTGCTTACCCGGATCACTTCGAATGATGGGCGCGTTCGCGCACGTGTTCCTCGAGTTTGCGCTTGATGCGCTGCAGCGCGTTATCGATCGACTTCACATGGCGTCCCAGCGTTTCGGCGATCTCCTGATAAGAGCGGCCGTCCATGTAGAGGCGTAGCACGTCCGTCTCGAGCGTCGAGAGGAGCGTGCGGAGTGCCCCCTTGATCGACGCGATCTCCTCCGCCGAGATCACGAGCTCGGCGGGGTCCGTCGCAGCCGCCGGAGCAGCCGCGTCGAAACGCGCGGACTCGTCCTCTGCCTCGCTGGAGACCGGGCTGTTCAAGGAGACGTAGGAGTTGAGCGGCAGATGCTTCTGTCTTCTCGACGATTTGATCGCCGTGATGATCTGCCTCTTGATGCACAGTTCGGCGAAAGCCCGAAAGGCGACATTCTGATCGCTGCGGAAGTCGCGCACCGCCTTGAACAACCCGATCATGCCCTCTTGCACGAGGTCGTCCTTGTCGGCTCCCGCGAGGAAATAGGCGCGGGCCTTGGCGCGGGCGTAATGCCTATACCGCCCGAGTAGTGCATCTAGGGCGCGTTCGTCACCCTCACGAGCGCGCCGGACCAGTTCCTCGTCGTCGAGGTCGAGCGACGAGACCTCCCCCAACCGCACCGCCATGCATCCCTCACTTCCGCAGCGTCGATCAGAGCGTAGCCGAATCCCGCTCTGCGCTGCCGGGGGCGGCGCGCCGTGCGACCTCGAACATCGCGATGGCGCCGGCCACCGCCACGTTCAGCGCGTCGAGGCGACCCGCCGATGGGATACGGACGAGGGCATCGCATGCCTCCTGGATCCCCCGGCTCAGCCCGCGATCCTCCGCGCCGACCACGAGACCGACGGGGGGCTCGAGCAGGGGTGAGGTCCACAGGTCTTCGGCGCCGCGCTCGGAGAGGCCGGCCAGCCACAGGCCCGCCGCCCGGGCGTCGGAGACGGCCGCCCGCAGGCTGTCCACCCGCGCGACGGGGACGACCTCGGCGGCGCCGGCCGCCACCCGCCGCACCGTCGCGTTTACCGCAGCCGAACGCCGCGACGGCACCACCACGCCGGTGAATCCGGCGCCGTCGGCCGAACGAAGGAGCGACCCCAGGTTGTGGGGATCGGTCACCCCATCGACGAACAGGAGACGCGGCGCCTCCGCCGCCAGCAACCGGTCCAGCGGCGCATAGCGGTAGCGCCCGGTGATCGCGACAACGCCTTGATGGTTGGAGCCGCCGGCAAGGCGGTCCACCTCCGTGCGGGGAACGACGCGCACAGGCACGGCCGCGCCCTGCGCGAGCTTCCGGATCTCGGCGATCGTCTTCGATGGATCCAGCTCGCGCGCGATCAGCACCTTCTCGGCCCCGGCGCCGCTCCGCAGCAGCTCGATGACCGGACGGCGCCCCGGCAAGACGGTGGTCTCGTCGGGGGCAGCCGCGGCGCGCCGTGGCTTCCTGCCGCCGCTCAACTTCAGTCGGGAGCCGGTCCGACGCGCCACCGCGGGCCGGCAGAAGTGTCTTCGATGACGACCCCCAGCGACGTGAGCCGGTCGCGGATCTGGTCGGCGCGCTCGAAGGCGCGCTCGGCGCGCGCCGCCTCCCGGAGCTCGAGGAGGTACTCGACCAAACCCCCGACCAATTCGGAGGAGCCGGCGTCACTCTCGAACGCGAAGCCGAGCACCTCGGACAGCTCTACGAACGTGCGCGTGAGGGCCAGCAACGTTTCGCGGTCGCCGGAATCGATCGCCTTGTTCGCATCGCGCACGACCTCATGCACGACGGCGAACGCGCCCGCCGAATTGAAGTCGTCGTCCATCGCCTCGACGAAGCGCGCCACGAACGGATCGTCGATGACTTCGTCACCCGCGCGCACGGGCCTCGCGTCGAGCACGGGATAGTCGTCTCCCAATACGTGGCGAGCCGCCACCGCGAACGTCTGCCAGCGCTCATACGACGCCCGCGCGTCGGCCAACACCTCCTCGGTGAACGGCGTCTGCGCTCGGTACGACGCGCTAAGTGCCCAATAGCGCAGTGGCTCGCCGCCGACCTGCGCGATCGCATCGTGCGCCAGGACGATGTTCCCGAGCGACTTCGACATCTTGGTCTCGCCCATCTGGACCATCCCCGCGTGCAGCCAGTGCCGCACGAACGACGATCCGCCGGTCGCCTCGGCCTCGGCGATCTCGTTCTCGTGGTGCGGGAATATGAGGTCGCTTCCGCCGCCGTGGAGGTCGAACGGCATGCCGAGGTACTTCGTCGACATCACGGAGCACTCGATGTGCCAGCCGGGTCGCCCTGCGCCCCACGGGGACGGCCACGACGGCTCGCCCTCCTTCGCCGCTTTCCACAAGGCGAAGTCGACCGGATGACGCTTGTTCGGGTTCGGCTCGACGCGCTCACCAGAGCGGAGATCCTCGAGCGTGCGACCGGAGAGGCGTCCATACGCGGGGAATCGCTCGACCGCGAACCACACATCCCCCTCGACCTCGTAGGCGACACCGGCCTCGATCAGACGCTCGATCGCCGCAACCATGTCGCCTATATGCGTAGTGGCACGGCAGACGATGTCCGCGGCGCGAGCGCCCAAAGCCGCCATGTCTTCTTCGAACGCCCGCTCGTATTTCTGCGTGATGGCATCGACCGGGAGCTTCTCGATCTTCGAACGTTCGATGATCTTGTCGTCGACGTCTGTGTAGTTCATGACGTAGGTGACGTCGTAGCCGCGATAGGTCAGATAGCGGCGGATGAAGTCGAACCACACCAGCGTGCGCGCGTTGCCGATGTGAACGTAGTTGTACACGGTGGGTCCGCAGGCGTACATCCGCACGCGGCCTGGCTCTTCGGTCTCGAACGGAACCGGCTCGCGCTTCAACGAGTCGTAGATCTGGATGGGCACGGCGCGTAGCCTACGTGCTCTCCACGAGCGCGACGGCGAGAGCCGCCATGCCTTCGCGGCGGCCGGTGAACCCGATGCCGTCGGTCGTCGTCGCCTTGATCGAGATCAGTCCCGGATCACAGGCGAGCGCGCCGGCAACGCGCTTTCGCATCTCATCCCGGTAGGGCGCCAACCGCGGGGCTTCGGCGACGACGGTCACGTCCACGTTCACGATCGACGCGCCCGCCGCGGCCAACAGACGCGTTACCTCGCGCAGGATGTCGATGCTCGACGCGTCGCGCCAGCGTTCGTCGCTGGGGAAGTGGGTTCCCAGGTCACCTAGACCCGCGGCACCCAGCAGCGCGTCGGCGATGGCGTGGCTCACCACGTCGGCATCCGAATGCCCCGTCAGCCCCGGCGCGCCGGGGATGTCCAGGCCGCCGAGCACGAGCGGACGAGTCGCGTCGAACCGGTGAACGTCTATCCCGTGGCCGACCCTGATCGTCATCGTCGGCTCCTCCCCAAGAGGGCTGCGGCGAGATCCAGATCTTCCGGAAAGGTGACCTTGACGTTGGTGCGCTCGCCGCGCACCACCACGACCTTGCGCCCCGAGCGCTCGAGGACCTGCGCCTCATCGGTGGCGGGAGTGGGCACGGACTCATACGCAGCGCGCAACGCGTCCGTGCGGAATGCCTGAGGGGTCTGGGTGCGCCACATGCCCTCGCGCTCGACCGTCTCCTCGATGCGCCCGTCCGGTGCCACCCGCTTCAGGGTCTCCTCTACCGGCAGCGCGCTCGCGGCCCCGTCGGCGTCACCGAGAGCCTCGAGCACGCCCCGAACCAGCCGCGGGCTCGCGCAGGGCCGCACCGCGTCGTGGATCACGACCCGGTCGGAGCGCACGTGCTCGAGCCCCCTCAACACCGACTCGGACCGGGTATCGCCACCTGCCACGACCAGAACGTCCTCGACCAGGGATCGCGCCGTATCCAGATGGGCGGCGGGCGCTACCAGGACGATCGGCCCGCATCCGGCGGTGCGCAGGAGATCGGCCGACCACGCGACGACGGCACGCCCGGCCACCTGCCGGAACTGCTTCGGAAGATCCTCGGGACTCGTGCGGGCTCGGTCGCCGCGCCCGGCTGCGACCAGGATCGCCGCCGTACGGCGATCGGAGGCGCTCTCTATCCGAGGACCTCGTCGAGCATCTGCTCGGCCTCCTCCTCACCCACGCCCTTGGCGAAGGACAACTCGGAGACGAGGATCTGCCGCGCCTTCGTGAGCATCCGCTTCTCGCCGGCGGAGAGGCCTTTCTCCTTGTCTCGTTGGTGCAGGCTGCGGACGACCTCGACGACCTTGTAGATGTCACCCGACTTCAGCTTCTCGACGTTCGCCTTGAAGCGGCGGGACCAATTGGTGGTGTTCTGCGTCGGCTCGACCTTCTTGAGCTCCTTGAAGACCTTCGGCATCTCCTTCGCCGAGGTGACGCTCCGGAGGCCGACCTCCTCGGTCGAGTCGGTCGGGACCATCAGGGTCAGGTCTTGGTAGGCGAGCTTGAGGATGAAGTACTGCCGCTTCTCGCCGAACATCTCCTTCTCTTGGAGATCCTCGATGACCGCGGCACCGTGGTGCGGGTACACGACCTTGTCGCCAACAGAAAACTTCACTCAGGACCCTCCCTGACGTCCGACAACAAGGGCGCCCAAACGGCGCCTCTCGTCTGAGAAGAAGGGGCTCGCCGCGGAGCCGCCCGGTTCACCAAGGGTAGCACGAGGGTCGCTCCACCGAAGCGAGCGATCAACGCGGCGCCCCCGACAGCACATCAACGGCGGCTCGTAGGTTCTCTACGACCTCGACGCGTAGAGAAGCGTGCACGGCGTCGGTCCCCCTCGGAACCAGGGCGTGCCGTACTCCGAGCCGCGCCGCCTCGGCCAGCCGGCGCTCGACGCCGGGCACGCGACGGACTTCTCCTCCGAGGCCGACCTCACCCACGGCGACGACATCCGACGCAAGCGGACGCCCGGACCGTGCCGAGTGCAACGCGAGAGCGAGTGCTAGATCGGCCGCGGGTTCGCGCACGGCGAACCCGCCGGCGGCGGCGGCGAAGACGTCGCGATCGACGAACGTCACTCCCGCCCGCCCGTCGAGGACGCCGAGAAGCATCGCGATACGGGCAGGATCAAGTCCGATGACGACGCGCCGCGGTTGCGGTGCCGCCGATCTGGTCACGAGGGCCTGAAGCTCCACGAGCACCGGTCGCGTGCCCTCGAGAGAGGGGAACACGATCGAGCCCGGGACGCCGTGCGTGCGGTCGGCGAGGAGAAACGAGGAGGGATCGGGTACAGGGACGAGCCCGGTGCCGCTCATGGTGAAGACCCCCGTCTCGTCGCAGGGTCCGAACCTGTTCTTCATAGCCCTCAGCAGGCGGAGCGTGCCGCTGCGCTCGCCGTCGAGAGAGAGCACGACGTCGACCAGGTGCTCGAGCGTCTTGGGCCCCGCGACGGCACCGTCTTTCGTGACGTGCCCCACGACGACGACGACCGCACCCGTCGTTTTCGCGTGCCGGATCAGAGCGGCCGCGCAGTCGCGCACCTGGACGACCGACCCGCCCGGCGCGCCTGCGGCGGCGGACGAGAGAGTTTGGATCGAGTCGACCACCAGCACGTCCGCGTTCTCCGCCGTCGCGGCCGCGAGCGCCTCCTCGAGGACCGTGGTTCCCACGGCTCTCACCCCCTCCGCGCCGGCATCGAGCCGCCGCGCGCGAAGCGCCACCTGCTCCGGCGACTCCTCACCGGTGACGAGCAGCGGACGGCGGCCGGCGGCCGTCACCCCGGCGAGAAGCTGCAGGACCAGCGTCGACTTGCCGATGCCGGGCTCGCCCGCCAGCAACAGGACGCCGCCCGCCACCAGGCCTCCGCCGAGAACGCGGTCGACCTCGGGGAGCCCGGTCGAGAAGCGCCCGGCCTCGACCGCCGCGGCCCCCAGGGGCTCTACGGGCGGCAGCGCCACGCGGCCCGCGATCTGCGGCGGCGCCTCGCCGGCGCTGCTCCAAGAGCCGCAGCCGGGGCAGCGACCGAACCACTTGGAGGAAGAGAAGGCGCACTCCGCGCACCGGTAGAAGGTCTTCGTCTTCATGCCGCGAGCCTAGGGAGCCGGTGCGACATCTTCGGCCGCACGCGAAGAGACCCGGCACGTCGGCCGGGTCTCTTCGCCTTGGGGTCCAGGTTCTACCCGGAGTTCGGCCTTTCTAGCCGTCGTCTCCGGCGTCGCCCGCGGCGCCGGCCATCTCGACCGGCAGGGTGTCGGGCGACCGCTCGGCCTTGCGGAAGACGATCTTCTTCTCGCCGTCGACCTCCTCGGCGTCGACGACGATGCCGTCGCCCGCCTCGAACTCCTTCCAGAGGATCTTCTCCGCCAGCGGGTCCTCGACGAGACGCTGGATAGCCCGGCGCAGAGGTCGCGCCCCGAGGGCGGGGTCGTAGCCGGTCGCGGCGAGCACGTCCTTCGCCGCGTCGGTCAGCGTCACCGTGACGTCCTGGCTCTCGAGATGCTCCACCACCCGCTTGATGAGGAGGTCGACGATCTGATGGACCTCCTGCCGGCTGAGCTCGTGGAAGACGATCGTCTCGTCGATGCGGTTCAGGAACTCGGGCCGGAACGAGCGCTTCAGCTCCTCGTTCACCCGCTCCTTCATCTTCTCGTACGTCAGCTCCTCGGTGGCCTGTCCGAAGCCCATGGCCGGCTTTCGCAGGTTCTGCGTGCCGAGGTTCGACGTCATGATGATGACCGTGTTCTTGAAGTCGACCGTCTTGCCCTGAGCGTCGGTGAGACGCCCGTCCTCGAGGATCTGCAGCAGCGTGTTGAACACGTCCGGGTGCGCCTTCTCGATCTCGTCCAGCAGGACGACGGAGTAGGGACGCCGCCGCACGGCCTCGGTGAGCTGGCCGCCCTCTTCGTAGCCGACGTACCCCGGCGGCGAACCGACGAGCCGGCTGACGGTGTGCTTCTCCATGTACTCGGACATGTCGAGCTGGATCAACGCGTCCTCGTCGCCGAAGAGGAACTCGGCCAAGCTCTTGGCGGTCTCGGTCTTACCGACCCCCGAGGGGCCGAGGAAGATGAACGAGCCGGCCGGCCGCTTCGGGTCCTTGAGGCCGGCGCGCGTCCTGCGGATCGAGCGCGAGACGGCCGAGATCGCGTCGTGCTGACCGACGATCCGCTTGTGAAGCTCCTCCTCCATCCGGAGCAGCTTCGACGTCTCCTCCTCGGTGAGCGACGTCACGGGGATCCCCGTCCACGAGGACAGGACCTCCGCGATCTCCTCCTCGTCGACCTCGGCGAGGGACGTGCCCTGCTCGGTCCGCCACTCGCTCTCCTTCGCGCTGCGCTCTTCCATCAGCCGCTTCTCGTCGTCGCGGAAGCGGGCGGCGCGCTCGAAGTCCTGCTGCTCGATCGCCTCTTCCTTCTTGCGACGAACGTCGGCGATCCGCTCCTCGAGCTCCTTGGAGTCGGGCGGCTGCCCCATCCGCCGGATACGCAGCCGGCTACCGGCCTCGTCGATGAGGTCGATCGCCTTGTCGGGCAGGAAGCGGTCGGAGATGTAGCGGTGCGCGAGGTTCGCGGCGGCAACCAGACCGCGGTCGGTGATGTGCACCCGGTGGTGAGCCTCGTAGCGGTCGCGGAGCCCCTTCAGGATGTCGATCGTGTGCCCCACGGAGGGCTCGGGGACCTTGATCGGCTGGAAGCGCCGCTCGAGAGCGGCGTCCTTCTCGAGGTGCTTCCGGTATTCGTCGAGCGTCGTGGCGCCGATGGTCTGGAGCTCGCCGCGCACGAGCATCGGCTTGAGGATGCTGGCGGCGTCGATCGCGCCCTCGGCGGCGCCCGCACCGACGAGAGTGTGGAGCTCGTCGATGAAGAGGATGATGTCGCCCCTCGTCTTGATCTCCTTCAGGACCTTCTTCAGGCGTTCCTCGAAGTCGCCGCGGTACCGGGAGCCGGCGACCAGGGCACCCAGGTCGAGCGTGTAGAGCTGCTTGCCCTCGATCGTCTCGGGCACCTCACCCTTGACGATGGCCTGCGCCAGACCCTCGACGATGGCCGTCTTGCCGACGCCGGGCTCGCCGATCAGGACCGGGTTGTTCTTGGTCCGGCGAGACAGGACCTGCATGACGCGCTCGATCTCGTTCGCACGGCCGATGACCGGGTCGAGGCTGTTCTCGCGGGCGAGCTGGGTGAGGTTGCGGCCGAACTGGTCGAGCACCAAGGAACCCTGCTGCTCGCCCGTGCCCCCGCCCGTTGCGGCGGGTTCGCCCTTCTGGCCGGAGTAGCCGGAGAGTAGCTGGATGACCTGCTGACGGACTCGGCCGAGATCGGCGCCGAGCTTCACCAGCACCTGCGCCGCGACGCCTTCGCCCTCGCGGATCAAGCCGAGCAGGATGTGCTCGGTGCCGATGTAGTTGTGCCCGAGCTGCAGCGCCTCGCGCAGCGAGAGCTCGAGGACCTTCTTGGCCCGCGGGGTGAAGGGGATATGTCCGGAAGGAGGGGACTGTCCGGCGCCGATGATCTCCTCGACCTGCTGCCGAACCTTCTCGAGGGAGATTCCGAGCGACTCGAGCGCCTTGGCGGCGACGCCCTCCCCTTCGTGGATCAACCCGAGCAGGATGTGCTCGGTCCCGATGTAGTTGTGGTTGAGAAGCCTCGCCTCTTCTTGAGCGAGGACCACCACCCTGCGGGCCCGGTCGGTAAAGCGTTCGAACACTGGGCTCCGCCTCCTGTCTGGTCGTCCGGTGGAGCCTCGACCCTCACCGGGAGTCCTTCGGTCGATTATACGGAGGGGGTGGGACGGAACCCTGCTCCTCTCCGAAACGTGCGTCTTCGGGTTTCAACACCGGGAGGGCATCGGACGTTCCCCGCCGGGCCCCGATCCTTCCCCTAGGACGCCGGTCGCAACCGAAAGGTTGCGACGATGCGGCCGTTGTGACGGCGGTCAGTGGACGGGGTCGTTCCGAGGCGTCGCCACCGCGAAGCGCATCCGGCGCGCCGGCGGCGGAGGCGCGTTCGGCGGTGGAGGCCCGCGGAAGAGGTGCTCCCAGTCGGCGGGTGGTATGTCGGTTCGTCGTCCGTCGATCGCGAAGCCGCGCGCAAGTGGGAGCCAGGGAAGGTTCTCCGGCAACCGGTGGGAACGCGCCACCCCCTCGCGCGGGATCGTCCACAGTCCGACCGCCCCCTGGTCCACGAGAGTGTGGTCGTCGGGGCCGAGGACGATCTCGCCTCCGGCGAACCGGCGGCCCGACAGATGCTCGAGTGCCCGCGCCAGGTCCTCATCCGGATCGGCGCGCCGCACCGCCCAACCGATGGCGCGCGCGGCGTCGTAGGCACGCTGCTCCCAACCCAGCGGCGGCGCGCCCCACCAACCACGGAACGAGCGATCGAAGGCGTCGAAGTTCGGAACCGGAAGGAGATGAACGCCGCGCGCGTACGTGTCGACCCCGATCGTCCCTGCATACGCCGAGTCGGCGACGGCGGTGGCGATCGCCTGGTCGAAGCCGGCGACCTGCGGCCGCCAGTGGTCGCGGCGCACCCGGCGCACCCGCAGTCGGCGGGGCGCGGAGGCGATACGGGCTTGGGCGGACGTGCGGTAGGCGGCGCCCATCTGCCGCAACGACGCGAGCGCGGCGACGAACGACGGCGAGTCCCCCTGCACCACTACGGCTTCGACCCGTCGTCTCTTCAGCCGTCGCAGGGCATCCGCCACGTCTTCCGCATCCGCATAGCGCGCCACGGCCGGCCGCCGCGGATCGAGCGCGGCGCGCAGAGCGGCCACCGCCACGTCGCCCTGTGACCCCGTGGCGGCCAGCATGCCGATGCGGCGGTAGCGGCGGTCCCGCAGGAAGTACGCCGCCAGGCGGCGCGCGCCCCACACGAACGAGGGTGAGGCCTGGAAGACGTGTGGCGTCAAGGCCCGGGCGCCGTAGAGGTCGCCGTGCACGAGGACGGCGGGGATACCCGCCTCCGCCAGGGCCTCCTCCGCTGCGGGCAGCCCCTCGGGCGGCCCGGCGTAGACGACGCCGACTGCCCGGTCGAGTCTCGCTATCTCCTGCACGCGCCGCGTCGCCTCGGCGACGTCACCTCCATCGTCGAGCGCGACCAGCTCGAAGAGGAGATCTCCCTCCCGCCGCGACTGATTGAGCTCGTGCACCGCGAGATCGGCCCCTTCGAAGGCGTCCTCGCCACGCCACGCGTCGGGTCCGGACAGCGTCCCGACGAGCGCTATCACGAGACCCTCCGACAGCGTCGGCCGGCCGATCGGCGGATCGTCGAGCGCTACACCATCGGGCCCTTCTCCCAGGCAGGCCCCCAGAAGGAAGGCGACGAGCAGCGAGGCCGTCGCGCGGGAGAGGCGACGTGAACCCCTCATCTCTCCGGCTTCAGCACGGGGAACAGGATGACCTCCCGGAGCGAGCCCGACCCGAGCAAGAAGGTCAACAGGCGGTCGACGCCGAGACCGAACCCACCCGCCGGCGGCATCGCGTACGCGAGGGCCTCCAGGAAGTCGTCGTCCGGAAGATGCGCTTCCGCGTCGCCTGCGGCGCGCGCCCGAGCCTGTGCCTCGAACCTCCGCCGTTGCTCTTCCGGGTCGTTCAGCTCCGAATAGATGGGCGCGATCTCCATGCCCCCGACGATGAGATCCGCGTGCTCCGTGAATCCGGGGATCTCCCTGTGGTCCTTGGCGAGCGGCGAAACGTCCTTCGGCATGCCGACGACGAACGTCGGCTCGTGCAGCCGCTTCTCCGCCACCGCCTCGAAGATCTCCATGAGGACCTTCCCCGCGGGCCACGTGGGAGCGATCGAAACGCCGGCGTCGGTCGCCGCCCCCTCGAGCCGCGCGCGATCCTGCGATCCCCACGCGTCCCTGAGATCCGGACCGCCGCCCTCTTCGATGGCCTCGAACATGTCGATCCGTCGGAAGGCGCCGCCAAGATCCGACTCCGCGCCGGCGGCGGCCCCGACGGCGCGGGCGATCTCGCGCACGAGGCTCTCCACTAGGTCCATCGTGTGGTGGAAGTCGACGTACGCCTCGTACGCCTCGAGCATCGTGAACTCGGTGTTGTGCTGCGTCGACACTCCCTCGTTGCGGAACGACCGGTTGAGCTCGTACACGCGCTCGAAGCCGCCGATCAAGAGTCGCTTCAAGTACAGCTCGGGGGCGATACGAAGATAGAGATCGATATCCAGCGCGTTGTGATGCGTCGTGAAAGGCCGCGCGATCGCGCCGCCGGCAACCGGCTGCAGCAGAGGAGTCTCGACCTCGATGAAGCCTCGCCCGTCGAGGAACGATCGGATCGACGAGTTCGCCGCGGCGCGCGCAACGACGGCGCGCCGCGATTCTGGGTTCACGATGAGGTCGAGGTAGCGCTGCCGGTAGCGGACCTCGACGTCGGTCACCCCATGCCACGTGTCGGGCATCGGCCGGAGGCAAGGCGCGAGCACGACGAAGCTCGTGGTCCTTATCGAAAGCTCGCCGCGACGAGTGACGATGACCTCGCCCTCCGCTCCGACGATGTCGCCGACGCCGACCTTCCCGAACCGTTCGAGACCTTCCTCGCCCAGCACCGCGTGCTGCGCGAAGAGCTGGATCGTCCCCGATGAGTCCTCCAGGTCGGCGAAAGCAACCTTTCCGTGTGAGCGGACGGTTTTGATGCGCCCCGCGAGTCGGACGATCTCTCCGGTCTCCGAGCCGGGCTCAAGCTCGCCGTGACGCGCGCGCACCTCAGCGACCGACGCGGTGCGGTCGAACGAGTACGGGTAGGGCGCGTCGGGAGCGGGCACCGGTCGATCCTAGTCGTGGCCTAGACCTGATCCAGGTTGCGCTCGAAGATGATGCGCAGCCCCGTCAAGGTCAACACCGGCTCATAGCGCGCGATCGTCTTGCAGTGCTCGACGATGACGGGTCCGAGACCTCCGGTAGCAACGACCGACGCCTCGCCACCCAGCTCGTTCGTCACGCGCTCGACGAGGCCGTCGACCATGGCGGCCGTTCCGTACATCAGTCCCGACTGCACAGCGGCCACGGTCGTCTTGCCGATCGCGGCCGGAGGAGCCACGAGCTCCACGCGGCCGATCTGGGCGGTCGACTGGAAGAGGGCCGACGCCGCGGTGTCGACGCCGGGCGCGATCGCGCCGCCGAGGTACTCGCCGCGAGCGGAAACGGCATCAACAGTGATCGCGGTTCCGAAGTCGACGACGACTACCGGCCGTCCGTGGTTGAGAGCGTGAGCCGCCACCGCGTTCGCCACTCGGTCGGCGCCGACCTCGCGCGGGTTGTCGGTGAGCACGGCGATGCCCGTCTTCACGCCCGGCTCCACCACTACCGCGGGATAGCCGAAATAGCGCTCGGTCATCTGCCTCAGTTCCTGTGTGGCACGCGGCACGACCGATGAGATCACGACCCCTGTGATCTGACGGGAGAAGGAGAGGTCCGCCAGACGGAGGAAGTCGCCGAACATGAGCGCGAGCTCGTCTGCGGTACGCGCCGGAACGGTCGAGAGCCGCCATTCGTGCTGCAAACGGTCTCGATCGAAGACGCCGAGATGCGTCTGCGTGTTGCCGACGTCCGCGGCTAGGAGCACGTCGCCACGTCCGCGACCTCGGTCACGAGGCGATTGCGTTCGTCGACCAACACGACTCGAGGCGTGTGCCCCTCGAGCTCCGAGTCCTCGTAGACGCCGTAGCTGATGACGATGACGCGGTCGCCGGGATGGACCAGGCGCGCCGCGGCACCGTTGAGACAGATAGATCCCGAGCCGCGCTCACCCTCGATGACGTAGGTGACGAGACGCGCCCCGTTGTCGATGTCGACGACGTGCACCTGCTCGTGATCCACCAGATCGGCTGCGTCCATCAGCTCCCGGTCGATCGTGATGCTGCCCACGTAGTTCAGGTTCGCGTCGGTCACGGTCGCGCGATGGATCTTCGATTTCATCATCGTTCGCTGCACTGGAAACCTCCCCGTCGTGGAGTCCTGTCGGTACCCCCGAAAGATGCCGCTCGCATTCTCGCGTCTCGCTGCGCTCAGGTCCGCGTGGGCTCCACCAGCAGGTTGTCGATCAGGCGAGCAGGTCCGACGCGCGCCGCGACCGCCAGAAGGACGGGCGCGTCGGGCCGCGGCGCGCCGAAGGTATCCGGGTCCACCACCCGCGCGTAATCGGTCGCAACCGCCGGCGCGGCGTCCAGCACCTCCCTCATGGCGCGCTCGGCCTCACCGAACTCACCGCGCCTAGCGAAAGGCTCGCCGGCGCGAAGTGAGCGGAAGAGTGCGGCGGCGCTCTCCCTCTCCGACTCGGACAGGTAGACGTTCCGGCTGCTCCTCGCCAGGCCGCTCGGCTCGCGGACGGTGGGGCAGACCACCAGCTCGAGCGAGAAGTCGAGGTCGAGGATCATCCGCCGCAGGACGGCTACCTGTTGCGCATCCTTCTGTCCGAAGAAGACGCGGTCGGGGGTGACGATGTTGAACAGCTTGGCGCAGACGGTGGCGACGCCGTCGAAATGTCCGGGTCGCTGCGCGCCTTCGAGAGGGTCCGATACACCCGCAACCCGCACGACCGTCGCGCGGCCCGGCGGATACATCTCCTCCACCGGCGGCAGGAACACCACGTCCGCTCCCTCCGCGCGCAAGAGATCGACATCCCGGTCTTCGTCCCGCGGGTACGCGTCGAGATCCTCCCCCGGTCCGAACTGCAGCGGGTTGACGAAGATGCTCACGACGACCGATGCGCCGGTGGCCCGCGCCGCGCGCACGAGCGACAGATGTCCCTCGTGCAGTGCTCCCATCGTGGGGACGAAAGCGATCTCGCGGCCGGCGCGGCGCGCCGCGGCAACGGCGCGCCGTACCTCCGCACGCGTGCGAACGACGTTCATGCGCCCTCCAGCAGCTCCGTCATGCGCGCCGCGACCCGCTCATCGATACGACCGGCCCTCAGGGCGACGTCGATGACGAGGTGAGCCGCAGTCACGTACGGCCGGACCAGATCGGGCGCCGTTCGCGCCAAGCTCTCGAGATGCCGCGCCACGGTGTCGAACTCGCCGCGCACGACCGGCCCGGTAAGCGTCGCCCCGCCGCCCGAGCGCGCGTTCTCCAGTGAGCCGCGGGCGAGCGGGTGGAGGACGTCGACCGGATCCGCGATCCCGATGCCGCCCAGAAGCGCCTCTCCGGCGCCGATGAGGGCGGAGATGCCGTTCGCCGTCGTGACCGCGGCCGCGTGCCAGACCGGCCGGTCCCGCTCCTCCACGCGCACCGGGGCGCCGTCGAGGAGACCTGCCACGACGGCTTCACACCAGCGATCGATCTCGGCGTCGCACGTCACGCCCCAGGCCGATCCCGGCAGCCGGTCGACGGCGGTCTCCACGTCGGGGCATGCCTGCACCGGATGCAGGGCTGCGCGGCGGACTCCGGCGGGCGCACCGAGCGCCCCTACGCCGAGCGATCCCGACAGATGCCACAGGATCGTCCCCGGGCGGACGCGCTCGCTCACGAGACGCGCCACCTCCGGGATCGCCTCATCGGTCGCGCCGATGAGCACAACGTCGACCGGGGGGAGCTCCGCGATCTCGACGGCCGGGGCCCCCAGGAAACGGGCGGCGCGGGTCGCGGAAGAAGGAGTGCGGGACGCCACGGCCGCGACCTCCACCCCGCGTCGCCGCAGCAGCACCCCGACCGCCGTTGCGACCCTGCCGGCCCCGGCGACGGCAAGAGAGAAATTGAGAGCGCTCACGCGATGACTCTAGGTTCTGAGGCGGGAGCGGAAAGAGAAGATCCGGTTCTCGTCGAGAGGACGCGCACCCCCGCAGGAGAAGGTCGTGACCGCCGAGTAGCACGTCGCACCGTCGAACCGCGTGCTGCCGTTGCTCAACACCAGGACGACGCGTTTTATCGACGAACGGGCGAACGGGACGCCGAGCGCGCCGTCTCCGCGTCGATCGAGGCGGATGTGGCGCACGTGGATACCTCCCCCGCGGCGGAAGATGACGGCGGCCGCATGGGTTCCGGCGCGCCGCGGCGGTCCGGCGACGGAGATCCGAAGGCGCGCACCGGCCGGAACGCGGCGCGCCGGCCGGAAGGCCACGTACCCGGTTGTCAGGTGGTCGAGCTCGGTCCACGAACGGAACCTCGGCGCCCGCGGCCGGATCATCACATCGCGGAGCAACGGGACGTCCCTCCCGACCTGTGCCCGATAGCCCGCCCCCTCCTCGTAAGTGCGGTGCGGGATCAGGTTGGCGACGCCGAAGTCGTTGAAGGCGCGGCGGAATGGCGACCCCCGGTATGCAACCTCTTTGGCGACGGCCCGCAGTGAATAGTCGTCCTCTCCGGCCGGGTGGGGTCCGAAGGGGCTCGCATCCGCCCTCTCCCAGATCCGCCGGATGACGGTCGGCGACCCGGCGATCTCTCCGTACTCCGACAGGAAGCGCCAGAAGAGGAAGGAGCCGTAGGGGAGCAACCCCTTCGTGGGGTGCAGCACGTCGCCGTAGTCGAGCGGAACGCGTGGGGCCACGAGGTGGCTCGCGCGCAAGAACTGGTACGAGTCGTTGATGTCGTCGTAGACCTCGTCCTCGAACCAGACGGCCGTGCCCTCCATAAGCCAGACGTCCTCGAAGGCGTCGTACGCGAACTGGATCGCGTGGAAAAGTTCGTGCGCGGACGTGACGCGCAGCGAAGGCAGTCCCGGCTGAGGGTATTCCGCGTAATCATCATCGAGCACGCAGTAGGCGGACGCGTCGAAGTAGGGATACGTGCTCGACTCGTCGATCATGTTCGGGTCGTCGGTCGTGCAGTATCCGTAGATCTTGTTCTCCGGCCGCGCCAGGTTCATCACGTAGATGTCCGTGCGGCCGTCGCCACCGTTGTCGCCTGAGGTTGCGTCCGACTTCGGCGGCCGGTACCCCGTGGCCTCGGCCACCTCCCACACCCGTGTTGTCTCCGCGACGACATGGTCGATCCAGTCCGGAAGGCCGTTGGCGTCTGCGTCGCCAAGGTCCGGGGCGTCCTCGGTCGAGACGACCCAGTGGACGCAGAAGCGCGGGGTGCAGTGACGGCGGAAGTCCTCCGGCGGAGCCGTGTAGTGCGGTTCGTCGCCTCCCGGTGGTCCCGTCGGGCGCGCCAAGAGCCTTCGCGCCCGGAGGTATTGCAGGCCGGAGAGATCCCGCACACGCGCCGCAAGATCGCGCAGGTACATCGTGGCCAGCCGTGGCTCGGTGCCGCGCCCTACCGGGGTCGGGGCGAAGACCGCGGCCGCCCGCTCCAGGGCGTAGCGCGCCTCGGTGATGCGGCCGGCGGTCAGGGCGCGCCCGATGGCGTCGTCACCGGCGGGAGCGAGCGGCGGAGCGCGCCGACCCCGTGGTTCGGCGGCCGCGGGACCAACGATGCCGATGACCAGCGCGGTCGCGACGAGCATGATCGTTATGCGGTAAGCCTTCAGCGCGTCCCCCCAGATGACGGTCGGCGCAGAAGAGACTAGAGGAATCTCTAGAGAGCGCCTACCCGCTCGGCGGTTCCTTCCGCCTCGTCGAGCAGATCCGCGTAGGGGCTCCCCCATGGATCGCGAACGTCGGGCTCGACCTCCAGGAGGGGGACGAGCACGAAACGACGCTCTCCCATACGCGGATGCGGGATCTCTAGGTCCGGTTCCACGATCTTCTCGTCGCCGTGGAGCAGCAGGTCGAGATCCACGACCCGAGGCCCCCATCTCAGCTCACTCGGCTCGCGGCCGATCCGGCGCTCGATCCGCTTGCAGGCGTCGTACAGAGCTCGCGCCGGGAGCGTCGTCTCCACCCGCACGACGGCGTTGATGAAGGAACGCTGCGGAGGCCCGCCGATGGGTGAGGTCTCGTAGAGAGAAGAGCGTCCGGTCACCGTTATGCCCTCGGTGGAGTCCAGCTCGTCCACGGCGCGCCGGACGAAGGACTCGCGCGTCCCGACGTTCGACCCGATCCCGATGAATCCAGTGACCATCCCGACGGGTTTACCCATCACGGCCGCCGGATGCGCACCGAAACCAGATCCACCTTCTCGTCGATGGGCGGGTCGGGCTTCTGCACCTCGACGACGACGTAGTTGACCGCCGGGTGGGTCAGGCAACGATCGGCGATGTCCTCGGCGAGTCGCTCCAGCAGGCGGACCTCCGCGCCGCGCACGAGATCCGCCACCTCGACCGTGAGCCGGTGGTAGTCGACGGTGTCGGCGAGGTCGTCGGAGGAGCCGGCGCGCCGCGTGTCCACGTGCAGGTCGATGTGGACGACGACGGGCCGCGGCTCATCCCGCTCGGCATCCGTCCAGCCGATCCTGGTGTCGACCCGAAGGTCGTGGATCCGCACGACGTCGCTCACGAGGTCGGGACCCTGCCGTCGCGGATCGCCTCGGCCATCACCACAACGCGCTTCATCTCCTCGACATCGTGGACGCGCACGATGTGAGCTCCCGATGCGACGGCCCACGCGACCGTGGCCGCCGTTCCCTCGAGCCTCTGATCCTCGGGCAGGTCGAGCACGGCTCCGATGAACGACTTCCGCGACGTTCCCACCAACAGGGGATACCCGAGAGCCAGATGCTCGTCGATCCGCCTCAGCATCTCGAGGTTCTGCTGCGGGGTCTTCGCGAATCCGTAGCCGGGATCGAGAACGATCGACGCCGGCGAAACGCCGATGTCCTCCAGCTCGCGCGCGCGCTTCGTGAGGAAGTCGCCCACGTCCTTCACGACGTCGGCATAGTCGGTGAGCGAGCGCATCGTGGCGGGCGTCCCGCGCGAGTGCATGAGCACGATCGCTGCGGACGTCTTCTGTGCGACGCGGTCGATCGAGCGGTCGGAGGCCTCGCCGGAGGTGTCGTTCACGATCGAGGCACCCGCGTCGACCGCCGCGCGCGCGACCGCCGGCTTGCGTGTGTCGATGGAGATCGGAACGTCGACCTCCGCCGCGAGCCCTTCAACGACCGGGAGGACGCGCGCCAGCTCCTCCTCCTCCGGCACCGGCTCCGAGCCCGGCCGCGTGGACTCACCGCCGACGTCGACGATGGCCGCTCCCGCGGCCACCATCTCGAGCCCGTGGGAGACGGCGCGATCGGGATCCAGCCACAGCCCGCCGTCGGAGAACGAGTCGGGGGTGACGTTCAGCACGCCCATGACTGCCGTCCGCTCCAAGGAGAGGATGCGTCCGCGGCAGTGGAGCTCCATCGCGCTAGCGCCGGTGGATGAACGACATCGCCTCGGCGCGGGTCTTCTCGTTCTCGCGGAAGATGCCGCGGACCGCCGACGTGACGGTCTCACTGCCGGGCTTCTGCACGCCGCGCATCGTCATGCAGAGATGCTCTGCTTCGATCGTCACCAGCACACCGCGCGGTCGCAGCGCGGCTTCGACGGCATCGGCGATCTCCGTCGTCAGACGCTCCTGCACCTGGGGTCGCCGGGCCAGCACCTCGACCACCCGGGCGAGCTTGCTGAGACCGGTGATCTGCCCCGACTCGTTAGGGATGTAGGCAACGTGCGCTTTCCCGATGAACGGAACGAGATGGTGCTCGCAACACGAGTAGAGGGGGATGTCCCGCACCATGATCATCTCGTCGTGACCCGCGTCGAAGCGGACCTTCAGCTGTTCCGCGGGATCTACGTCGATGCCGGCGAAGATCTCTTCGTACATGTCCGCGACGCGCTCCGGCGTCCTCTGCAGCCCCTCCCGATCGGGATCGTCTCCGATCGCCTCGAGGATCTCGCGCACCGCGCGGGCGATGCGCTGCTTGTCGATACGTCGCGGGAGGCGGTGAACGCGCTCGGGATCCGTCATGTCACCAGCCTAAACAGGAACGGGAAGGAGATCAGGCTTCGCCGAGGCCGGGACGGAACGAACGGCGCGGCGAGGGCTTCCGCTCGGCCTGGTCCTCCCGGTTCTCGTTATCGCGCTGCTCGCGGCGAAGACGCGCCCGCTCGACAGGGTTGTCCGGTGATTGCTTCGCGACCTCTGCGAGGATCTCCTGCACCTCTTCCTTGTCGATCGACTCTTTCTCGAGCAGCCGCTCGGCCATGAGATCGAGCTTGTCGCGGTACTTCGTGAGGATCTCGCGCGCCTCGTCGTGGGCCTCCTGGACGAAGTTGCGCACCGCCTCGTCGATCTTCGCCGCGACCACGTCGGAGTAGTCCTTGACGTGCCCGTAGTCGCGCCCGAGGAACGGCTGCGACTCACTCTCGCCCAACGCCAACGGCCCGAGGTCGCTCATGCCGTACTGCGTCACCATCTGCTTCGCGATGCGTGTTGCGCGCTGGATGTCGTCGCTGGCGCCGGTAGTCGGCTCGTCGAACACGATCTCCTCGGCGACACGTCCACCCAGGAGCATCGCGAGCTCGTCCACCATCTCGCTGCGGGTCACGAGGAAACGGTCCTCGGTCGGCAGAGTGAGCGTGTAACCGAGAGCGCGGCCACGACTCACGATCGAGACCTTGTGGACGGGATGCGCGTACGGCAGGGCATGGCTGACGAGCGCGTGACCCGCTTCGTGATAGGCGATGACCTTCTTCTCGCGGTCCGAGATCACGCGGCTCCGGCGCTGCGGTCCGGCGAGGACGCGGTCGACCGCCTCCTCGAGCTCGACCATGCCGATGTCGGGCTTGCCGAAGCGCGCTGCGAGCAGCGCCGCCTCGTTGACGACATTGGCAAGATCGGCGCCCGTGAAACCGGGCGTCCGACGCGCCAGCACCTCGATGTCGATCTCCTTGCCGAGGGGCTTACCGCGCGTGTGCACCTTGAGGATCCCGACGCGGCCGTTGAGGTCGGGCCGGTCCACGACGATCTGCCGGTCGAAGCGACCCGGGCGCAGCAGCGCGGGGTCGAGGATGTCGGGACGGTTCGTCGCCGCGATCAGGATCACGCCCGACTTCATGTCGAACCCGTCCATCTCGACGAGGAGCTGGTTGAGCGTCTGCTCGCGCTCGTCGTGTCCGCCGCCCAAGCCGGCGCCGCGGTGGCGGCCCACGGCGTCGATCTCGTCCATGAAGACGATCGCCGGGCTGTTCGCCTTCGCCTGCTCGAAGAGGTCTCGGACCCGGCTCGCCCCGACACCGACGAACATCTCGACGAAGTCCGAGCCGGAGATCGAGAAGAAAGGAACGCCCGCCTCGCCGGCGACCGCCCGCGCCAGGAGCGTCTTCCCGGTGCCCGGCGGCCCGTAGAGGAGCACCCCCTTGGGGATCTTCGCCCCCATCGCCTGGAACTTCTGCGGCGCCTCGAGGTACTCCTTGATCTCCTGGAGCTCCTCGACGGCCTCGTCCAGACCGGCGACGTCGGCAAAGGTGATCTTCGGTTGATCCTTCGTCACCATGCGGGCGCGCGACTTACCGAAGGACATGACGCGGTTGCCGCCACCCTGCATCTGCTGCATCAGGAAGAAGAAGAAGCCGACGATGATCAGGATCGGGAGGAACTGGAACAAGACGGACAGGAAGACCGATCCCTGCTGTGGATCGGCTGAGATCTCGACGCCGTTCGTGCGTGCGAGATCGGCGAAGTCGTCGACGGTGTCCTTCGGGAGGAAGACCTCGTACCGCTCGCCGTTGTCGAGCTCGCCCGTGACCTTCTCGTCCTTGGTGAAGAATTTGGCCGACTTGACGTCACCCTGCTCGACCAGGCCCACCCACTCGTTCACCGATTCGAGCGCACGAGGTTGATCGGCCGCGCCTCGGTAGATCTGGAACACCCAGACGACGGCGATGATCAACACCAGGTAAAAGACGGCGGATCTAAACACTCGATTCATCGTCGCTCCACAGTAGCAGTCCCCCGTAAGTCCCCTGTAAGTACGGAACCCGGAGGAACGGCGGATTGTTCCGCGTCAGTGCGTGCTTGCGTCCGAGCGGTAGGCCGCTTCCTTGAGAACGCCGATATACGGGAGATTGCGGTACTTCTCCGCGTAATCCAAGCCGTACCCGACGATGAAGACCGGCGGGATCTCGAAGCCCGGGTAGCGCACGTCCATCGGGACCGCTTGCTCACCCTTCTTCCAGAAGAGGGAGCAGATCTCCAGCGACGCCGGGTTCCGCGCCTCCAGATACCGGAGGAGGTAGTTGATCGTCAGTCCCGAGTCGATGATGTCCTCGACGAGCAGGACGTGGCGGCCGGTTATCTCGTAGTCGAGATCCTTGAGGATTCGCACGACCCCGGAGGACTTCGTGGAGGAGCCGTAAGACGACACGGCCATGAAGTCGAACTCGACCGGCAGGGTGATATCGCGCGCGAGATCCGCCATGAACATGAAGGCGCCCTTCAAGACACCGATCAAGAGGAGGTCCTGGCCGCGATAGTCCTCGGATATCTGCTTCGCGAGACGGCCGATCATCGCCTGGATCTCGTCGGCGCTTATGAGGACCTCTTCGATGTCTTCGTGGAGGTCGGAGGACATCTGCGGCATCCTACTGCTCTCCCTCGGGCGGCTCCGGGCCGGACGGATCGCCGCCGGAAACCACGACCTCGTCGCGTTCGAGCACGATCTCGCGCCCACCCGCGACCCCGAAACGCGCCCCGGGCGCCGCGCCCGTCTCGAGCGCGTCGAGCGCGGCTTCGATGCCTCCGTGGCGGTCTCGCACGCGTCCCACGGCGCGCTCGAGGAGACGCCGGCGGAGCGCACGCGGGAGAGGTTCGAGCGTAGGGCGCGGGATGGCGATCCGCCCGGACGCGTCGGCCGGCAGCCCCGCGTGGAGGCGTTCCGCGATCCCGTCCAGCGCCCCTGCGTCCTCCGCGAGGCGTTGCGCGGCGGCCGCGATCCGCCGGACGGCGGCGTCCCCCCACCGGTCTTCTATCGCGCCGACGAGGAGGCGTCTGACGGCTACGCGCTCGAACCGGAAATCGTCGTTGGCAGGATCCTCGACGAACGCAAGCTCCCTCTCCTCGCAGTAGGAGCGCGTCTCGGCGCGCCGTACGTCGAGCAGCGGGTGGATCCGGTTCCCGTCGGAGTAGCGGATCCCGGCGAGACCTTCAGGCGGCGCGCCGTGGATGAGCCGGGCCAGCGTCGTCTCGACGCGGTCGTCGAGGGTGTGGCCCGTAGCGACGCGCCGAGCGCCCGTCTGCGCCACGACGATGTCGAAGAACCCGTAGCGGAACGCCCGCGCACGTGCGTGAAGGTTCGGACCCTCCAGATCGGGCGCCCGCACGACGTGCGCGTCGAAGCCCGCCCGAGCCGCGCCGGTGGCGACCTGGGATGCGACCTCGTCCGATCCGGGAGACAGCCCGTGGTCGACGTGTGCGACGTGCAGCGTGAGATCGAGCCGGGTGGCGATCCGACCGAGGACGTCGAGGAGCGCCACCGAGTCCGGTCCGCCCGACACCGCAACGACGATCGTGTCCCCCGTCTCGATCAGGCGGCGCTGCTCGATCGTCTTGAGGACGCGCTCGACGGTCGAGAACCCGGGTCCCCCGATCCCCGTCACGCGGCGACCCGGGCGAGCCACAGCTCGGGCTTCCTGACCTCCTCGAGCGAAGGGAAGGAGTCGGGTGAGGTCCAGATCTCGGAGAGCCCCTCGACCCCCCGAGCCGCCACGACCCGGTCACAGAAGAGGCGACCGAGCTCGTACTGGCGCAGCTTCATCTCGAGGCCGATCGCGTGCTGGAACAGGCGCTGCAGCCGCGAGGTCTGTTCCCGCCGACGCTCGAACACCGAGCGCATCTGCGCGAACGAAGGGATGACCTGCTCCCCCACGAGGTCCATGACGAAGTTGCCGTGTCCCTCGACGACGGCCATCAGAGCCTGCACGTCGTCCATCGCGGCTCGCTGCTCGGGCGAGGACAGAAGGTAGACGGGGTTCCGTTCTTCGGGCGGCAGCTTTCCCGATACGAGGCGAGCGACGCCGGAGCGGAGACGAGACGCGAGCGAACGCATGTCGAAGTTCGCCGCGTCGAGGTAAGCCTCGACCAGTGTGAGGAAGCGGGATCGCAACCACGGGACGCCGGCGAACTGGAAGCGGTGCGTCACCTCGTGGACCGCGATCCAGAGCGCGAACTCATGCGGGACGAAGCCGAACCTCCGCTGCGCCTCGACCATGTTGATCCCGACGAAGTACAGCGCGCCGGGATCGTCACGGGCGTCGGAGACGAGAAGGTCGTACTGGCCCAGCACCCGGCGCGAGACGTAACCCAACAACGCGCCGACCTCGACCGACAGTACGCCCCGCTGCGCGACCCGCGCCGGGAGCGGCATCCGGTCGAGGTGCCCTCCCAGCCGCCGCGCCACCGGCTCGAGCAGCAACTCCATCCCGCGGATGTTGCGGTCGGCCCAAGTGGCGCGATCGATAACGTCCCATCCGACCGGCTCGGGCCGCGGGATGCCGGATGCCGCGGCCACGAGCTCCTCTGCCCGCGGCACGGCGTTCTCGAGGTCGTGCACGAGGCGGTCCAGCAACTCGGGTTCGGAGAAGGACCCGTCACCGGCGATACGGCGCGCCACGGAGCGGGCGATCCAGGGTTCGATCAGACGGGGCATACGGGGCTCACGCTACCCCGCTCGCCGGCGGCTTAAGTGCCCTCGCGCTGGCGACGCCCGACGAGCATGTAGTACCAGCGGGCGACCGCGAGTCCCAGGAGCAGCAGCAGCCCCAGCGACAGCCACACCATCTGATACGTCCACACGGGTCCCGTCTCCTCGGCGGCGGCCTCCTGCTCGTCCTCGGAGGCGCCGGTCTCGGCATCGGGGTCGCCCTCTTCGTCGGCGCCCGCCTCTTCGCCCTGATCTACCGCCTCCTCGTCACCCGGTTGCTCTTCCTCCTGGGCGAGCACCACCGGTGAGTCGCTCGCAACGGCCGGCGGCGCGCAGAGCGCGATCAACAGGACCAGGAACATCGTCGTCGCGGCGCGTCCGCGCATCCTTGGCGAGCCTCCGTAGGTCGTGAACGATGAGCTTGCGGCGAGCGGCGACAGGATATCTCGCGGGCCGCGGCCATGCGGGAGACTGCCACCGGCGGTGACGGGGAACCGGGAGGAGCGTACGTGCCCGGCCGAACGCGGAGAGGAGGCTGCCGATGAGCGGGTCACGTCGCGACCGCGCGTCCTCCCTCGCCGATCGCGCGTTCCGCTCGCTCGGGATCCTCGTGCGGAGCATCCTCGGCCCGCCGGCTCGCGCCGCCCGCGGCACCGCCCGCCGCGTCGCGGACCCGGCGCGCCAGGTGGTCGACTACTGGGGCTCCGAACGGCGCACGATGCGGCAGGGCGTCGTCGCCGTCCTGATCGCGGCGATGACGTCGCTGATCGCCGGTGTGACGCTCGCGGGGATGGAAGGGCGCATCGACGCCGTCACCGGGCTGTTCGTGCTGATCCCCGTGTCGATCGGGATGCGCGGAGCCATCTTCGGCGCCCTGGCGGCACGGCTCGGCACGTCGATCCACACCGGTCTCTTCGAGGTGTCGGCGGAACGCAGCGGCATGCTGTTCCAGAACGTCTACGCCGCCACGCTGCTGACGGTCGCGACGTCGGTGACGATGGGGATCCTCGGCACCTCGATCGCGCATCTGCTCGGGGTGGAGACGGTCTCTGTGTGGGACTTCATCGTCGTCGCCCTCGTCGGTGGCGTCCTCAGCTCCGCCATCGTCCTGGCGGTGACGGTGAAGCTGTCGATCACGTCTCACCGGCGGGGATGGGACCTCGACGCGGTCGGTGCGCCGCTCATCACCGCCATCGGCGACGTAGTGACGCTGCCGTTCCTCGCGCTGGCTTCCTTCCTCGTTGGGATCGAGTACTTCACCGTCATCGCCGGAGCGCTCGGACTCGCCGCAGGGATCGTCAGCCTGGCGCGGGGATGGACGACCGTCCGGCCCGTGACGAGGAGGATCGTGCGCGAGGCGTTTCCCGTCCTCTGTATCGCGATCGTCCTCGACATCCTTGCGGGGACCGTGGTCGAGCCGCGGTTCGAAACAGTGTTCAAGCCGTTCCCGGCGTTCCTCATCATCATCCCGGGATTCCTCGAGAACACCGGAGCCCTCGGGTCGATCCTCGCCGCGAGACTCGGCAGCAAGCTCCACCTCGGCGCCGTGACGCCGCGCGCGCGGCCGGACGCAGCGGCGCTGCTGGACGGGAGCATCGTGCTCGCACTCGGCGTGACCGTCTACACGATGACGGCGGTGACGACGCTGGCCGTCTCGATGGTGTTCGGCTTCGCGTACCCGAGCGTGGCGTCGTTCGTAGCGGTCGTGCTTCTCGGCGGCCTTCTCGCGACACTCGTAGCCGCGCTGATCGGCTACTACGCCGCCACCGTTACTTATCGGTTCGGTTTCGATCCCGACAACCACACGATCCCGCTCGTCACGAGCGGTATGGACCTGCTCGGGGTGATCTGTCTGGTGCTCGCGCTTTGGGTCGTCGGAGTAGCCTGATGGCGAAGGATAAGAAGGGAGAACGACGAGTGGGGGCAGGAGAAGGTCCGCATACCGTCAAGGAGCTCCTGGCGGAGATCAAAGATTCGTCGGAGCTCATGGTCGACCTCGCGTACGCCGCGGTGTTCTTCTCGGACGAGAGCCTGGCAAGCGAGGTGACGCAGCTCGAAGATCGCATGTCGGTCTACCTCCAGCAGCTGCGGAAGCTCGCGATCCTCGCGGCTCGAAGCCCGGAGGACGCGGAGCATATGGCCGGTGTCCTCGAGATCGCTTCGGCGGTCGAGAAGATCGCCGACGCGGCCGAAGACATCGCCAGGGTCGTCTCGTCCGGCCTGGGGATCGTCGACGACCTCCGCAAGGACCTCAGGCATGCGGACGAGATCGTCTCGCGCATCAAGGTGCGCACCGGCGCGCCGACCATCGGCCAGTCACTGCGCGAGCTGATGATGCCGGTCGAGATCGGCATGTGGATACTCGCGGCACGCCGGGGCGGTGACTGGAACCTCGACCCGGGTCCGAACTACGTCGTGGCCGAGGGAGACGTGCTCCTGGTGAAGGGACCCGAGGACGGGGTCGAGCTGGCCCGCAATCTCATGGGCGCGCCGAGCCTGCCGGACCCTCCCGACGCCCCCGAGATCGTCCTGTCCGACCTCGATCGCGCCGTCGACCTCCTCGTCGAGATGAAGAACTCGGCCGAAGTGGCGGTCGGCCTCGCCTACTCCGCGCTCCTCTTCAACGACCGCGCGCTGGCCGCGGAGGTATCGAACCTAGAGGCTCGATCGGACGCGGTGCACGACGAGCTCGAGTCGTGGGTGCTTCGTAGCGCGCAGGAGGCGCGCAACCCCGACGAACTGCGCGGCCTCATCCGTCTGGCCGGAGCGAGCGAGATGATCTTCGACTCTGCGCGCGGCATGACACGACTGGTCGAGGCCGGTGAAGAGCTCCATCCCGTGATCGCAGCGGCGCTCGTGGAGAGCGACGAAGTGGGCTACGAGGGGATCGTGCAGAGCTCCTCGGCCGCGGACACACGCTCGATCAAGGAGCTGATGATCGAAACCGAGACCGGGATGTTCGTGCTGGCGGTGCAACGCGGACGCCGGTGGACGTACCGTCCGAAGCCGGGATTCCGCCTGCAAGGCGGCGATCGCATCATCGCGATTGGCCCGCCGGAGGGTGGGGAAGAGCTGGATGGCATCCTCGGCATGCAGCGCGAGCTCGCGGAAACGTAAAGGAGGACCATGGGCCGAAAGACCCAGCCGACCGCATCGGGCGTCCCGCCCCAGAAACCGACGCTTCTCCAGACGGTCGGCGCCGTCATCGCGGGCGTCATCGCGGTGAAGGTGGCGACCTACGTCGTGACGACCGGGTGGAGACTCGCCACCCGAGAGAACCCGCCGCAGGCGGACGAACCGGTATCGATCGCGAAGAAGGCTCTGTGGATCGGGCTCGTCGGCGCCACGACGGGCGCGGCGCGCCAGGCGGTGCGCGACATGATCAAGCCGCCCACGGGAGGGCCGGCCTAAACGTCAGTCCCGCCGACGCCTCACGATCTCGTCTCCGCCTATGCCGTAGCCGAGCGACAAAGAGAAGCCGGCGCGCCGCGGCAGCTTGAGCAGCACGATCAGGGCGTGGCTCTCCACGCCCCGGTGACCCACCGCGCGCGCCGTCTCGATCGCCTCCGCCACGACCGGATGCGCCTCGTCGTACTCGCCGAGCTCCACGAGCGCCTCCGCGAACACCGGCAGTAGCTCGAGCCGATCCGGGTGACCGGATGGCAGCAGTGACGTAGCCCGCCGCAGGAGGTTCGCCGCCGCCGGCACATCGCGAGCCGCGTAGGCCTTGCGGCCGGCCGATGCGAGCTCCTCGCCGGCGCGGGTCGCGAGGGCGCGGCCACGTGCATCCACGGGTCCCAGCTCGGCGCGATACCAGTACGCGCGCTCGAGGTGATAGGCGATCGTCTCGCCGAGCCACCGCGACCACGCCCGCCGCCCCGAATCGAGCCAAGTCGCCAGCCTCTCGTGAAGGTCGGCGCGGTCGCCCTTCGGAACCTGCTCGTACGCGACGTCGCGGATGAGCGAATGATGGAACCGGAAAGCATCCCGCCGGACGAAACCGGCCGTCTCCGGCCGGATGAACTCCTTGGCCGCGAGGTCCGCCAAGACGGAGGCGCCGCGCTCGGTGACCGGCTCCGGCAGCAGCGCCTCGAGCTCGTCGGCATGGAAGACGTCACCGATCACGGCGGCCGTCTCCATCACACGACGTTCGTCGTCCGAGAGACGATCGAGACGCGCGGCGAGCACAGCTTGGATCGTCGGCGGGACCTTGACGATGCTCGCGGGGTCGATCCGGAGGACGTACCGACCCTGCTCGTCCACCAGGAGACCCTCGTCGATGAGCATCGCCAGGGTCTCTTCGAGGAAGAGCGGGTTGCCTTCCGCCGCCGCCACGATGCGCTCCTGCGCCTCCGCCGTGGGGTTCCCCGCTCCCAGCACGTACTCAACCAAACGCCGGCATTCGTGGTCGGAGAGGGGTGAGAGCGCGAGCATCCGCTCCTCTCCCCATGCGGGATATCTGTCGAGCAGCTCGGACCGCGCGACGCACAGAAGGAAGATCGGCGCGCCTGTGGAGTGCTCCCGCAGGTACTCCAGGAGGTCGAGGAACGTCGCCTCCGCCCAATGGATGTCGTCGAGAAGGACCACGAGGGGGCGGCGGCGCGCCAGGGCCTCCAAGAGTTGCAGCACCGCGGGAAAGCTCTCCGGCGCGGGCGCGGAGGTCTCCGAGAGGCCGACCAGCTTCGCTACGTGGCCGGCTATGTCCTGCGCGCCCGGCTCGTCCTCCAGGAAGGCGACTATCTTGGCGCGTGCCGCGGCTGCGTCGTCCTCCTCAGTGACGCCCACGGCATCCCGGACGATCTCGAGCAGCGGGCGGAACGTGCTCCCCTCGCCGTAGGAGACGCAGCGGCCCTCGAGAACGAGGGCGTCCGGCTCCACCGTTCGCCGGAACTCCAACGCGAGCCGTGTCTTGCCGACACCCACCGCGCCTGAGATCGTGAAGATCCGGCAGGCGCGGTCCTCGACCGCGCCGCGGAAAGCGCTCTCGAGTAGAGATAGTTCCTGATCGCGCCCGACGAGCGGCGTGTCCAGGCGGCGGGCGCGCCCCGATGCTCCGGGTATCACCTCCAGCAATCGGAAGGCGCGAACGGGCTGCCCGATCCCCTTCAGCGACAACGGCTCGACCGGCTCCGCCCGGACGGCGTCCTTCACGAGCCCGTGGGTCTCCTTGCCGATCAGGATCTCCCCTGCCGCCGCCGCGCTCTCCAGGCGCGCGGCCAGGTTGACCGCCTCGCCGGTGACGAGCGATTGCCCCCGGGACGGGTCTCCGGCGACGACCTCACCCGTGTTGACGCCGGTTCTCACCGCGAGCGAGGTTCCCCATCGCTGCGAGAACTCGGCGTTCAGCGAGTCGAGAGCTGCTCGCATGTCGACCGCGGCCCTCACGGCTCGCAGCGCGTCGTCCTCGTGCAGCTCCGGCATCCCGAATACGGCCATCAGCGCGTCGCCGATGAACTTCTCCACCGTCCCGCCGTGACGCTCGAGGACGGCGCTCATCTCGTCGAAATACCGAGACATGACGGTTCTGAAGGTCTCGGGGTCGAGCCGTTGCGAGAGACGGGTCGACCCCGAGACGTCGCTGAAGACGACCGTCACCGTCCGTCGCGTCTCCCTCACCGGCTCGGCGCGCAGAAGGGTTCCGCATCCCTGGCAGAAGCGGGCGCGTTCGGAGTTCTCCTCGCGGCAGACGGTGCAGATCTTCATCATCCGCACCAGCGTAGTGGGAGCGCGTCGGCGGCGGAAAGGAGGGTCGCGCCGGCGAACGTCGCTGCTTATGGGCGCGCCGGGCGGTGTCGCCTAAACGCGCGTTCGGCCGCGGTAGCCGGTTAGGGCCCCGATCACGAACAGGATCAGGGCGATGATCAAGAGCCACTTGAGGCCTTCGACGAACAAGCCGACGCCGCCGAAGACGATCGCAAGCAGCAAGAGCAGCAGTACGAGTCCCATGCGGCCGGTCATGCCCGGGTGAGGAGGTGCCAAACGAGCGAGATCAGGCCGCGCCTTCGTGCAACGCGCGCACCGTCTCGATCGTGTCGGCCTCGCCGGCCGATTTGTCCGGCCGATACCCCTTTATCCGCGCGAACCTCAGCGCGAGCCCCGCGGGATAGCGCGTGCTCGACTGCAATCCGTCGAAGGCGACCTCGACCACGAGCTCCGGGCGCACGTAGACGACGATGCCGTCGCGGCGCGTCTCGCGCCTCAGCAGCTCTTCGGTCTGCCACTCAAGCACCTCGTCGGTCATCCCCTTGAAGGTCTTGCCGAGCATGACGAATCCGCCGTCGGCATCCCGCGCACCGAGGTGAAGGTTGCTGAGCCATCCGCGGCGACGGCCGTGGCCCCACTCCGCCGCGAGGACCACGAGGTCGAGCGTCACGGCGCGCTTCACTTTGATCCACGCCGCTCCGCGCCTCCCTGCCTCGTACGGCGCGCCGGCAGCCTTCACCATCACGCCCTCGTGCCCCCGCCGAAGCGCATCGTCGAAAACCCGGCGCGCCGCTGCCGGATCACTCGTCCAGACGCGCGGGACCATCACCTCGGGAGAGAAGGCGCTTTCGAGCGCCGCGATCCGCTCCCGCGTCGGCCGGTCGATCAGATCCTCGCCGTCCAGGTGCAGGCAATCGAACAAGAACAGCGAGAGGGGAACCTGCGACCGGAGCACGTCGACGCCGCGCGAGCTGCCGAACCGGCTCATCGTCACCTGGAAGGGCCGAGGGTGTCCGTCGTCGTGGAGGGCGATCACTTCCCCGTCGACGATCGCGCTCCGGATGCCGCCCGAACGCAGGACCTCGACGACCTCCGGGAGGCGGTCGGTCACGTCCGCGAGGTTGCGGGTGAACGCCCTCACCTCGCCGTCGAGGAGGTGCACCTGAACCCGCGCCCCGTCTAGCTTCCATTCGACGACGGCGTCCCCGGCGCGGTTCAACGCCGCCTCCACATCGTCGGCCCTCTGGGCGAGCATCGGTTGGAGGGGTGTGAGCACCCGCAGCGAGAAGGCACCGAGGGCCTCCGGTCCTCCCGCGAGAGCCGCCGACGCGACCGCCGCGAGGTCGCCCGAGACCATCGCGGCGCGCCGTACGGCCGCCACCGGGATGTCGGCAGCGGCGGCGACCGCTTCCGTCATCACGCCCGCGAGGGCACCTTGCCGCAGCTCGCCGACGAGTAGCGCGACGAGGAACGTCTGCTCTGCGCTCGTGGCTCGCCCGAACAGCCGCTCCAGCTCCGAGGCGCGAACACCGCGCGAGCCCGATCCGACGGCCGCGGCGATCCGGGAGAGCGCGCCGTCGAGTTCGAGGAGCGTCAGCCGGGCTTCGGTCGCCGGCGGCGGCAGGTCGCGCAGCGACCGCGGACCGACGCCGATGCTTCCCTGCGGCAGCTCTCCCGACAGGTACGACACCACGAGCCGGGCTTCATCCGGGCCCGCCGCCCGCAGCGCGGCGGCGATGGCGTCTCGCTTCGCTATTCGCGAGCGGGTGGATGCGACCTTCTGCGAGGCCGCCACGAGCCGGTCGAGCAGCACGACGTCATCTTCTCGCGGCGTTCGCCGCCCGGGTCACCAGGCAGGTGAGTCACTGGCGGGGAAGGAGTCGGCCGAAGCCTCGTCGACCGGGTTGTCGATGTCCTCCTCCTCTCGCTCCTCGTCGCTCTTACCGGAGCCGCCATCCTTCGGCTTCGGATGGCTCGCGCCCCCCTCCTCCATCTCCTGGTGGGGGTAGACGTCGGCGCTGCTCTGCGATCCTGCGAGGTGCGGGTCCGGCGCGGTGCCGCGCGGCTCGCCGGCGTCATCGGCGTCCTCGCGCCCCGCCCGCTCGTGCTCTCTCGCCTCGTCCGCCCGGTTCTCCTTCTCTGCTCGCTGCAACGGCTCGCTCTCGTCCGCCATCTCGTCGTCGATCCTCGATCCGTGTTTCGAGCTTCCGCGTTCCACGTTCGCCTCCTTCGCGCCGTGCACCGGCGATGTCCTCCCGCGTCACTACCCACTCCAGAGCCGGATAACGAGCTGCGCCGCGACCCGATGGATCGGAAATATGGCTATCCGCGCCTTTTCCGCTTGACCTGTCGGAGCCGTGGGTAAGCGGCCTCTCATGGATCGCGGACCCGGGGCGCGCGCCCTCGCGCTGGCATTGCTGCTCGCGCTGGCGGCCTCGGGTTGTGCCGAACTGAAACAGCTCGCCCAGCTGCCCCGCCTGCAGGCGGCCGACCTGCAGCCGCAGCTCCTGCCTCAGACATCGAAACTCTTCGACGCCAACGGCGACCTGATCACGACGTTCCACGGCCCCAAGAACCGAACCGTCGTCCCCCTGGAGAAGATGCCGCAGCACTTGATCGAAGCCGTGATCGCGATCGAGGATCACCGCTTCTACGAGCACGACGGCATCGACCTCCAGGGGATAGCTCGAGCCGCCGTGACCAACATCAAGGAAGGAGAGGTCGAGCAAGGCGGTTCGACCATCACCCAGCAGTACGTGAAGAACCGCATCATCGCGGAGGGCCGGAAGCAGCCGGAGAAGACGCTGGAGCGCAAACTCAACGAAGCGGCCCTGGCGCGCCAGATCGAGCGCAAGCTCTCGAAAGACGCCATCCTCGAGCGGTACCTCAACAGCGTCTACTTCGGCAACGGTGCCTACGGCGTCCAGGCCGCGGCGAAAACGTACTTCGGCATCCCGGCACGCAAGCTCAACGTGGCACAGTCGGCGCTGCTGGCCGGGGTGATCAAGGCACCCGAGGCGTACGACCCGCGCGACGCACCCAAACGGGCGCGGGGTCGCCGAAATGTGGTTCTCACGGCCATGCGCGACCTCGGCTACATCGACGACGCTCGGCTCGACCGGGCCTCGCAGGCCAAACTCGGGCTCATCCGCGACCCCCGCCAGAGGCGGTATGACGCCCCCTACTTCGTGGACTACGTGAAGCGTCTCCTCGTGTTCGACCCGCGCTTCGAGTTCCTCGGCAAGACCCCCGAGGAGAGGAGCAAAGCGCTGTTCACCGGCGGGTTACGGATCCACACGACCCTCGTCCCGTCGCATCAACGTGCTGCGGAAGACGCGATCGCATCCGTCCTGACCGAGAAGGACGACCCGTACGGGTCGCTCGTCTCCCTGGATCCCCGCACCGGACACATCAAGGCGATGGTCGGTGGCCGCGACTACTTCAAGAGCAAGAAGCAGGATCCCTTCGCCAAGCTGAACCTGGCGATCGCCGCAGAGCCGAGGCTCGGAAGGGGCAAGAAGGCACCGGGAACGGGACGGCAGGCGGGCTCGGCGTTCAAACCGTTCGCGCTCGCCGCGGCCATGACCCGTGGGATCCCCTTGAGCCGGGTCCTCGACGCGTCCGGATGCCAGGAGTTCCCCGAGGTGAACGCCGGGGAGCCGTGGAAGGTGTGCAACTACGGTAACGCCGACTACGGATCGGCGTCGCTGCGCGAGGCGACCATCAAGAGCATCAACGTCGCCTACGCGAACCTCGTGCTCGAGATCGGCCCCGACGCGGTCGTCGAGATGGCGAAGCAGCTGGGTATCCGGACTCCGCTGGAGGCCGTGCCGTCGGGGGCTCTCGGAACCAACCCGGTCAACCCGCTCGGCATGGCCGTGGCTTACTCGACCTTCGCGACGAACGGCAAGCGTCCGACGCCGATCGCCATCACGAGGATCCTCGATCACAAGGGCAAGGAGATCTACGCCGCCGAACCCGATCGGTCGCGGCAGCTTGACAGCGCGATCGCTTATGGCGTCACGGACGCGCTGAAGGGCGTGATCGAACAGGGAACCGGAACGGCCGGGCAGCTCGGTCGTCCCGCGGCCGGCAAGACCGGCACCGCGCAGGAGTATCGCGACGCCTGGTTCGTCGGGTACGTGCCGCAGCTGACGGCGGCGGTGTGGGTCGGGTATCCCGCGGCATCGATCGAGATGAAGACCTACTGCGGCGGTAAGCCCGCACGGGTCTGCCGCCCGACGAGGATCGACGTGTCGGGCGGATCGTGGCCGACGCAGATATGGCGCGCCTACATGGCGAACGTTCTCGAGGGTTATCCGGTGAAGGACTTCCCGCGGCCGAAGGACGGACTTGCGGAGATCACCGTAGATGCCCGCACCGGCTGCCCGGCGACGCGCCAAACGCCCAAGCGCTTCCGCGAGAAGGTCTTGCGTGTGGTCGAATCGGGAGGATCGTCCGCGACCTCGTGCAGTCCAACGATCGCCAGGCGGGACGCCTCACCATCGGGCGCGAGCGACGCTCCAACCCACGCTCGTAATGAGGGTTCCGGTAGAGGCCGGGGTGGAGGGAGCGCGCCGTCGGGCTCGGGTGGAGGGACGTCCTCGGGCTCGAGCGGCGGCGGATCGAGCTCGGGTGGTTCCGAAGGTACGGGCGGGTCCGGCGGGGCCGGCGGGAGTTCCGGTGGAAGCT